>CAZSGJ010000027.1:0-30204 GCA_964606305.1 uncultured Armatimonadia bacterium | reverse complement strand
CTTGGGCACCAGACGCAAGGGGAATAATACGGCAACGAAAACTCAACCGCAAGGAATAAGCGAATAAAATGTGGATAGCGAACGCTTTATTTATTGACCATCGTACAAACTGAATTGGACGGGTTGTAAGACTGTTTGGACTGAGAATTCAAAGTCGAAAGTGTGGGATGCTTAGTGGCTTGCTCTCCGCGGCGGCCACTCGTCTAACTGCAGTCACACGCCACGCCCAAGTACTGCATTCCGATTACATCGAACTGCCTAAACCATTTGCGGACTGAGAGCACAGATTATTGAACTAATTGCATCTATCTCCGGGTTCGAGCCTAAGTAGTTAGATTCATCCGCATAACCAACGGTTGGTGTTCGTGATGACGGTACGTTCGGGTTCACCATTGTCCGATATGTATCCATCCGGAGCTCCGTAATCTACAAAGGATTCGATTCGTTAGGAGAAGTAATGGTCACAGGCAAAGACGCGCTCTAGAACCCTGAGATTGTACTAACGTTGCCAATCTCTTCCTAAAAAACCGCAAGGTCAATCGATACCGATGAAGTGTGGTTTCATTCAACAACCGTTGTGCCTGGGACCGGCGATTGATTTTCTAAATGATGCGTCAAAGGTAACAGAGGCGTGAGAACGATCCGTCAACTACATTTGCACTTGATTCGCATTGTAAAAGGTAGTTCAACTGCCTAAACCTGTTTGTATTCGGACAGTAGGTCAAGCCACTTCTGTGCCGCACGCGCGATTGTTTTCTTTTCAAGGAGCAAAATTCCGCATGAACGACTGATCGAGAAACCTCTGATCAACACTTCTTGGAGGGCGCCATCTGCTATCTCATTCATCACCGCCTGACGCGGCAAGAGACTCACGCCAAATCCAAGCTCAACTGTTCGCTTGAGTGTTTCTATATTGTCATAACTCTTACGGACATCAAGTTTAACCCCAACCCTTTGCAGGCTTCGCTCTATCAAAGACCTCGTGGGAATCCCATCTGCAAACGCGATAAAGGGAAGTCCAGCAAGGTCACTCACCGAAATTCCATCCCCCTGCCCGCTTATTACAAACGATGGTGACATCACCAAGGCAAGAGGCTCATTCACCCAATCAAGTACACGAATACCTTTCACTTCTTTTGGGCAGGCCACGATTCCAACATCCGATTCGCCGGATAACACGCTCTCGTACACCCTGTCTGTGCGCATGTACTCGATATCAAACTCAACATTCGGCGCCTCGTTTAGAAACCGACGTATTGGCTCCGCTAAGCTGTGCAGCCCTAGTGAATATACAGTCGCAACATGCAACCGACCGACAAGATCTGATGACGCTCCATACAATGCGCTTGGTAGTTCATCCAATATAGCCAGAATCCGTCGCGATGCATCTTCAAGCACAATCCCATGTGCATTCAACTGCTGACCAGACCGTCCCGGACCTCTGTCCAGAATCCTAAAACCTAGACGAGCCTCAAGCGCTGTGATGCGCTGACTAATCGCAGGCTGCGATACTCCGATATGACTGGCAACTTGAGAGATACTGCCAAACCTGCGTAAACCGCACAAAATCGCACAGTCTTTGACATCCAGTAACCCAAAATCCATAATAACAACTTATAACCAATATTCAGAAAATGCTATTTACTTACGGAAGGGTATTTTCGTATTATATAGATGTTGTGTCTGGTGGCTCTGTGTAGCGCTGCCGGGCAGTAAGGAGAGTCTATGGCCACGAGCGAAATCTCTAAAGGACAGCCCGGAAGCAAGCGTCTGTTCAAGGATACATACCTGTTGCACAAGCTGCACAGCCTCACAGGAGTGCTTCCCATTGGTTTGTTTCTTATTTTCCACTTCACGGCAAACGCTTACAGCTTGCGTGGCGAGGTCGAGTTTGACACAGCAGTTCGCGCTATCGGCTACGCACCGTTCATCCTGCTACTCGAAGTCGGTGTTATCTTCCTGCCGATTTTGTTTCATGCTATTTACGGGTTGATGATCGTGGCTGAGATGCCAGGTCCGGGCGGCAATGTAGCGCATTACGGTTACGAGCGTAACTGGTTATACGTGTTGCAGCGATGGACCGGAGTTATTGCGATTGTTTATCTCGCATTCCATGTCTACGACACGACAGCACTAAAGTATTACTACGAGCTGACCGGCGGAGTTGGAAGCAAAGACCTAGGCTTCCAAAGTATCAGCTACCGAGCCATGGCGTGGCGATTTGCGGACGTTTCATACCTGCTCTTTTACATCGTAGGAATCACATCTGCATGTCTGCACCTCGGCAACGGACTCTTCAATTTCAGTATCCGATGGGGCATTGCAATCGGAGCTGGCGCACAAAAGGCGTCAGCAGCAATCGGATGGTTGCTCGGTGGTGGCATGGCACTACTCGGCATTCTGATAGCGCTCAACTTCGCATCTAAAGGCAAGGTTGATGCTGCACAGTACAAGAACCGCGAGGACTTTATCAGAATGCTCGTCAATGAAAATGGGCGGATGGAACCAGTAGGGCAACCTTCTGCGCCTCAAGCCGGACAGCCAAATGGAGATCAGGACTAGTTATGGCAGCTCCTACTAAAACACACGCGATTATAGTCGGCGGAGGCCTTGCCGGCCTTATGACCGCAGTGAAAATCGCTGAGGCGGGTGGAACCGTCGACTTATTCTCTCTCGTACCAGTCAAGCGCTCGCATTCAGTGTGTGCACAGGGCGGAATCAATGGTGCAGTCAACACCAAAGGCGAGGGAGACTCCCCCGCTATCCACTTGGATGACACATGTTACGGTGGTGACTTTCTGGCAAATCAAACACTTGTCAAAACCATGTGTGATTCGGCACCGGGAATCATTAACCTCCTGGACCGCATGGGCGTTATGTTCAACCGTACACCGGAAGGTCTGCTCGATTTCCGGCGCTTTGGAGGCACGCTCCATCACCGCACCGCATATGCCGGCGCCACGACCGGGCAACAGCTACTGTATGCGCTCGATGAACAAGTTCGACGCTACGAAGTTGCGGGCAAGGTTCGTAAGTTCGAGTTCTGGGAGTTTCTGGGGATCGTTCGTGAAGGTGATTCAGAGGATGGCCGCTGCTTAGGTATCGTCGCTCAGGATCTTCACTCGATGCAGATTGAATCCTTTGCGGCGGACGCAGTCGTGCTCGCCACTGGCGGACCCGGCATCGTTTTTGGAAAATCCACCAACTCGACCATCAACACGGGAACCGCTGCAGGTGCAGTCTTCAAACAAGGCGCACATTACGCAAACGGCGAATTTGTTCAGGTGCACCCGACGGCTGTCCCTGGCGATGACAAACTTCGCCTTATCTCTGAGTCCGTGCGTGGAGAAGGCGGTCGTGTCTGGGTTCCAAAGACCGCAAACGACAAACGGCAAGGTCAGGACATCCCGGAAAACGAGCGCTTTTACTTCCTGGAAGAAAAGTATCCGAAGTACGGTAATCTCGTGCCTCGTGACATCGCAACCCGCGAGATCTTCGATATCTGCGTTAATCAGCGCATGGGTGTCTTCGGCGAGAATCAGGTCTATCTCGATGTAACACACATCGATCGCCGCCAGCTGGACCTCAAGCTTAGGGGCGTGCTCGAGATTTACGAGAAGTTCGTTGGAGATGATCCCCGCGATGTACCAATGCGAATCTTCCCTGCAGTCCACTACTCGATGGGCGGTATATGGGTAAACAACGGGCTCGATCCAGAGAACGTGCCTTACCACATGACTAACATCCCGGGACTGTTCGCCGTCGGCGAATGCGACTACCAGTACCATGGTGCAAACCGCCTCGGTGCCAACTCGCTCCTCTCGTGTCTGACGAGCGGTGCAATTGCTGGCCCCGCAGTCTGCAAGTATGCAGATGGTCAGGAAGTTCGCAGTGATAAGGCCAATCCGGCTTTCGCGGCAGCAACAGCAATGCGTAAATCTGAATATGAGACCCTCCGCGGCATGGACGGCGGCGAGAATCCATTCCAGATATGGCGCGAGCTCGGCAACGTGATGACCGAAAACGTAACGGTTGTACGCGACAATGCAAAGCTTGAACAGACGATTGGTATCATCGATGGACTCCAGGATCGCTACGCCAAGGTATCCGTCAGTGATTCTTCTGGATGGTCAAACCAGACCCTCCCGTTCACGCGTCAGCTGGGCAATATGTTGACACTGGCGCGCATCATCACGAAGGGTGCATTACTGCGGGATGAAAGCCGCGGCGCACATTACAAACCTGATTTCCCGAATCGTGACGATGAGCGCTTCCAGAAAACAACGGTTGCCACGTTCGATGCCGGCAATCCGCGTGATCCCAAGATTGGCTACGAAGCGGTCGATCTCTCACAGGTTGCGCCCCGCGCACGCGTCTATACATCCGGCAGTACAAAGCCGGCAGGGTCGTAAGGAGCAAGAAATGTCCACTGTGGATGACGTCATTGAAGTAACAGTCCTACGCCAGGCAGATGCCAACTCAACTCCCTATGAGGAAGTCTTTCACGTTCCTTACAAACTAAGAATGAACGTGATCAGTGTCCTGATGGAGATTCAGTTAAATCCAGTAAATAGCAAGGGACAAAAAGTTGCGCCGGTCGCATGGGACCAGGCTTGTCTCGAAGAGGTGTGTGGAAGTTGTACCGTCCGTGTGAACGGCCGCGTCCGCCAAGCCTGTTCATCACTGGTCGACAAGGTGTGCACAGGCGGTACGAATGGTACACGCCGCAAACTTTACCTTGCCCCGATGAGCAAGTTCCCCGTGGTTCGCGACCTCGTCGTTGACCGCTCGCGAATGTTCGAAAACCTCAAGAAGATTCAGGCATGGATTCCCATTGATGGAACATACGACCTTGGGCCAGGTCCACGAATGAGTCAGAAGGAGCAGGAGCTCGCGTACGACTTCGCAAGGTGCATGTCCTGCGGGTCATGCCTCGAAGCCTGTCCTCAGGTATCCGTAAAGTCAAACTTCATCGGCCCGGCTGCAATTGGCCAAGTTCGTCTCTTCAACTCGCACCCGACGGGTTCAATGAACAAAGATGAACGTCTCGAAGCAATCTCCGACTCGGATGGCATTGCCAGCTGTGGAAATGCCCAGAACTGTGTACAGGTCTGTCCGAAGGAGATTCCTCTTACACGGGCCATCGCCGAACTCAACCGGGACACAACGGTATACAGAATCAAGAAGTGGCTTGGTAAGTAGCTAATTGTTGAATGGAGACCGCACCGGTTGGTGCGGTCTTTTTTCGTCAGGTGCATCTCTGAAACGGTTAGGCTATAACGCTATATGTCATCCTTCAATGGCCGCATCTATATCGCATCGTTTCTGGCCGTCCTTGTTGGACTGGCCGCATCAGCCAATGGTCGGTCGCAGTCACCATCAAAGATAACTGTCACTCCAGATCAAGTCACGTTCTTTGAAAACAATATCCGTCCGGTATTTGTCGAATCCTGTGTAGCCTGCCATACAGAAGGAAATGCGGGCGGCGGTCTGCGCCTTGATAAAGCAGTCACACCAGCTCAGGCAACAGCGATTATCAACCGTGTTCAAGGAATCGGTGGAAATAGAATGCCACAGGGGGCACCTCCCCTGAAAGAAGAAAAGATCAAGTCACTGCTTCTATGGCAGAAGAATGGTGCGGTGTGGCCAGCGGGTAAAGCTGCCATCGATGGCAACCTGTGGTCGCTAAAGCCCATCAAAAATCCAGCGATTCCAAAAAATGTCCCAGCGGGTTGGTCAGGTCCTATAGATGCACTTATCGCTTCGGATTTTGTCCAAAAAGGAATACAGCCGTCTCCGGTTGCAGATCGGGCAACTCTTATAAAACGCGCTAGCCTGACCGTTACTGGTCTACCACCAACGTATAAGCAAGTCCGTGAATTTGTTCAGAACAAGTCACCAAAAGCCTATAGTGACATGGTCGACTCACTCCTTGCATCCCCTGCGTTTGGCGAACGGATGGCACGTCTCTGGATGGATATCGCACGATATGCAGATACAAAGGGCTATGTCTTTGTGGAAGACCGAAATTACCCGAATGCATATACATACCGAGATTGGCTCATTAACGCCTACAACAATGACCTTCCTTACGATCAGTTTGTTATCCAACAGCTTGCCGCGGACAAAATCGTTTCAGAAGATCGACGTCCGCTAGCAGCGATGGGCTTTCTTACGATTGGGCGCCGCTTCCTGAATGCTGAAAACGACATCATCGGAGACCGCATCGATGTCGTTACACGTGGCTTCCTTGGTCTAACGGTCCAGTGTGCCCGGTGTCATGACCATAAGTTCGATCCGATTCCAACGCGGGACTATTACTCGCTCTACTCAGTCTTTGCATCATCGAAGGAAGAAACGCTTACAATCTCTGAAAAGACCATTTCTGATCCTTGGAATGCGTACAATGCCAAACTTTCTGGATTGAAAAGCGAACGCGATGGCACCATTCGGCGGAGTGTCACGCGATTACGAAACGTGGTAACGACATCCCCTGAAAAGCTTTCTCAGCAGGTGAAGGAGGCGCTGCAGCTCACCCGAATCGAAGAGCTTCCACAGCCGGACCGCCTAAAAGTCATTCTGACCGCATTTGAGCCTGATGAAAAAGCTAGGTACGAGCGGGCCCTTAATGAGATTTCCGTGATGGAGAAAACCCCTCCGGTTACTCCTGAGTTTGCAATGGCGATGACCGACAAGCAGTCACCTGTTACCGTCAATGTCCACAAACGGGGTAACCCTGGCATCGCCGGTGAGCCGGCGCCACGGCAGTTTCTTCAGTGTATTTCCGGAGAGCAACGGCCGGAGTGGAAGGACTCATCAGGACGTCTTGATCTCGCGAAGTCGATCGTCGATGTAAACAATCCGCTTACCGCCCGTGTTTACGTAAACCGAATCTGGATGAACCTGTTCGGCAAAGGGATTGTCCGAACCCCCAGTGACTTCGGCAAACAGGGTGAGAAGCCTACAAACGGACCATTACTTGACTATCTCGCGTATACATTCATGCATACGGATGGCTGGTCAACCAAGAAGTTGGTAAAGCGGATTCTCATGAGCCGGGCATTTATGGGTTCAAGTGATGTCTCTGCAGCAGTTGCTGTGAAGGATCCTGAAAACAGAACATTTAGCCATCAAAATCGCAGACGTTACGATATGGAACAGCTTCGCGATTCACTCTTGTTCGCATCAAGTAAGCTTTCAACAACACGTATTGGCGGAAAAAGCGAAGAACTCTGGGAAAAGGGCTACACGCCACGACGAGCCGTCTACGGGTTTATCGAACGACAGAACCTGCCACTGACATTCAAGACTCTGGACTTTGCCAGTCCGGATGCATCCAGTCCAATGCGATTTGTGACGACCGTCCCACAGCAGGCATTGTTCATGATGAACAGTCCTCTCGTGACCGACCAGGCGCGCGGGATTGCAAAAGCAATCGAATCATCCAATGCTGTCCCTGGAACCAAGGTAATCAACGCCGCATTTAGAGCTGTACTTAGTCGGGATGCATCGAAAGCCGAGCTACAACTTGGGACTGCTTTTCTTGCTAAGCCGAATGAATCATCCGATGCCGTTGACTATGGTCCCTGGGTGATGGGTTATGGTTCCATCAACCAGACGCTTGATCGTGTCGCTGGATTTAAAAAACTCTCTGTATTTGTCAACGGTAATTTTCAGGCTGGTAACACATTGCCCGACAAAGAACTGGGTTGGGTGCTTCTCAACAAAGATGGTGGGCACCCGGGTTCGAAGGGCGTAATGAGTATCCGAAGGTTTATTGCACCAATTTCTGGAACGTACAGGGTGACCGGAACAATTTCTCATGGAACGACGCAGGGGGATGGAATCACAGCGAGAGTTGTCTCTTCAAAACTCGGCACTCTTGGTCAATGGACAGTGTTGAACACGAGTGTTACTCCGAAGTTGGATGACATTCCTCTCACTAAAGGAGATCAACTTGACTTTGTCGTGGAGTGCAATGAGACTCCTGACTTTGATGGCTATGGCTGGGCACCTTCCCTGAAGCTTGTAGATGTTGGATTACCGAAGGGACAGAAGCGTGTTTGGCTTGCATCCGATGCGTTCGCGGAAACGAATGCCGCACAGCCGCTGTCACGCCTTGAGCAGTTTATCCACGCATTGCTGATGTCCAACGAGTTTGTGACGATTGACTGATGTAATCCTGAGACAACAATGAACAAGAATTCGAAATACAACCATCACCAGGATTTTGCTGACCTCTTCCTCTCAAGACGTGACCTCTTGGGGCGCATGGGAAATGGCTTTGCCGGGATGTCACTGGCATCCCTGTTGGCACAGGAAGCCAATGCACAGGAAGCACGGAAGGTTGGACGAAAGCCACCAGTGGCTGCCACCGCAAAGCAGTCTGGTAATCCTTTGATTGCAAAGAACGCTCCCCTGCCTGCGAAAGCGAAGCGGGTTATCTTTCTCTTTATGAATGGTGGTCCAAGCCATGTGGATACTTGGGATCCGAAGCCGCAGTTGACCGCATATGCCGGCAAAACGCTTCCGATCGGAAATCTGGCAACAGAACGCAAAACGGGCGTTGGGCTTGCATCACCTTTCAAGTTCAGACGATTCGGTCAGTCTGGTCTGGAAGTCAGCGAACTCTTCGAAAAGACCGCACAGTTTGCGGATGAAATGTGTGTCATCCGGTCGATGCACGCGGATGTTCCGAATCATGAGCCATCATTGCTCCTGATGAACTGCGGGGAAGCCCGTCAGGTGCGACCAAGTTTTGGCAGCTGGACCCTTTATGGACTCGGAACGGAAAACCAGAACTTACCGGGCTTTATAGCGATGTGCCCCGGCGGCTATCCGATTCAGGAAACACAAAACTGGCAGGCTGGATTTCTGCCCGGGATCTTTGCCGGTACCTATATTGATCCTAACCACCGTGAAATCGAAAAGATTGTTGAGCACATTCGAAACCGAAACACAACACCGAGTCAACAACGCGACCAACTCGATATTCTGCGCTCGCTCAACAAAGCTCACTCTCACGCCAGAGGATTTGACCAACAGCTGGAATCCCGGATTCAGAGCTTTGAGCTTGGATTTAGAATGCAAACAGAGGCATCGGATGCGTTTGACACAGACAGCGAGTCGGATGCTACCCGGGAACGGTATGGCAAAGGGAATTTCGCACGTGCTTGTTTGATTGGCCGTCGTCTCGCTGAGAGGGGCGTACGATTTGTCCAGATTTACACCGGGGCAGGACAACCTTGGGACCTGCATGATGATCTCGAAGATGGCATGCGGCGCCTTTGTGGAGAAGCTGATCGTGGTATCAGTGCGCTCCTACAAGACCTCAAGGATCGCGGAATGCTCGAGGAGACCTTGGTCATTTGGGGTGGAGAATTTGGTCGAACGCCTGCTGTTGAGCTTCCGACTCCAGGTGCCAACGCAGGCAAAATGAATGGTCGTGATCATAATCACTGGGGCTTTACTTACTGGATGGCCGGAGGGGGTGTGAAAAAAGGCACTGTCTACGGGGCAACCGATGAATTTGGCTTTAAGGCTGTAGAAAAGCCCGTGCATGTTCACGACTTCCATGCGACAGTGATGCGGTTGCTTGGCTTTGACCACACGCAGCTGACATATCGCTACGCTGGCCGGGACTTCCGTTTGACGGATGTACACGGCAATGTTATTTCGGATTTGATTGCCTAGTATGCAGGATGAATTACACGACGAGCCGATGTCTCCATGGGACCTTCCGGAGACGGTGGTGGTTTTCCAGTTTCCATGGGAAAGCCCCGTAACAATCGGTAGCTTTGAGCAGGAAGTCGTATTGATGTGTGAGACGATGTCGATCGCAGATACGCTTAAGGCCGAAGTCGAAGCACAGTTCGCACATGGAGAGTCGCTCACCTGCGTCGAGGTTCAAAGAGTCGCACTCGTTGAGCGGTATGCCGGTGGACTCTTCTGGGATGAATCAGGAGAGGTGCACCCAACATCATTCACGCGACTGCCAGAGCTCGGCTCTGAACGTGAACTTCCCGCTGAACCATACGCACTGTTTACATGGGGTGGCGGAATTGACCGCTCACGGGATGAACACCTTGAGGGTGAGTACGTTGTCCATCAAGCTGATGACAACTCCATTTGGGTTTTGTTTTTTGAGGACTTGGACGCGGCGGAAAAGGTGCTCAAGGAATACGTAGACGCGACCGGGAGCGAGGCCGAGATTCGCAGAACCCGCGCAATTTCTCTCGATACTGGCCAAAACGTCAGGTTCTACGCCGCAGATGGCAGCTGGCTCGACATCTCCCGGGATGACTATCTGAGCCGAATATCTCCGGCATAAACGCGTCATCATCGGATTCGCTTCGAGCAGCAGTCTTACGAGAAATCTATCTACTGAAAGCACACTGATTTATCTCCAAAAGCACCTTGGTGTATTTCTGTTCCCACCAAGGTGCCACATGAAACTAGGGCTTGTACGTGCCAGTCTCACTCACTTTGTCGCATTCCTCAACGCTTGGGATCGGTCGTCCCATCATCGTGTAGATTTGCTCTATCTGGGACTTTCCAGCCGTCGCCTGTTCGTTCGTCTTGTCTGCTTTGATGGCATTTCGGTAATCAGATAGGGCCGCACGATACTTCACGCGCTGCCCGGCTTTTGCATCCTCATTGGTTCGATAGTCACCACGTGCAGCATATGCCGCGGCAATTTTTTTCTTGTCTCCGGATGCCTTTGCATCAGCAATCGCCTTGTCGAGTTCGGGTGTCGGCGTCAGTGGCGCATATGCATCACCATCCGCAGCAGCGGGTGAACCTGTTGCCGCAGTACCCGCAGATGCTGTTGGTGCAGTTGCTGCAGGAGCAGGTGTTTCCGTATCGCTTTTGGTCGACTTTTCTGTAGCCGGCTGCGAGCATCCAAACGGAGCGAGTGCTGTGAGCGCAGCGAATGAATATATAAGTGACTTAGTCATACTCAAGTTTACCTTGTGGAACAGGCCAATTTCGCGTGATATAGTCTCTCGTCGTGGAGTGATGTCCGAGTTGGTCGAAGGAGCACGATTGGAAATCGTGTAGGCGGGTAACCGTCTCGTGGGTTCGAATCCCACTCACTCCGTTCTCCCCTTTCCTAATAGACGAATGAACTTCCGTAACTCTTCAAGCTGGCGCCGGCCACTTGCGTTACTGGTGATTGTTCCGGTAGTCGCGACCTTGCTGATTACCGCACTGTATTACGGAAACCTCCATCGTTTGTCCGCGGTTGACAGGATTGAATCCCTCGATGCCCTCGATTTGTCAACACAATCCCGTGCCATTGTTTTCGCACCGCACTGTGATGACGAGACCCTTGGGGTTGGCGGTGTCATAAAGCTATTGACTGATGCGGGCACTCCCGTAAGAACCGTCTTTTTCACTAATGGTGATGGCTTCAGAATAGCGGCACAGTTCCACCTTAAGAAACTCAACCTGACAGCAGCTGATTACATAAGTTTTGGAGAGGCACGCCAACAGGAGGCCCTGACAGCAGCAAGCCAGTTAGGGCAGAGCAAGAATGACGTTGATTTCCTATGCTTTCCGGACCAAGGGCTTCTCGCGATGTTGGTTTCGACAAGCTCTTCCCCAAAGGCATTCCGCCCATCAACTACCAAAGCTGACAACGTACCGTATGCCAACTCCACGACTGCTGGCTTACCGCACATTCGAGATAGCGTTATCGCTCAGGTCCAACGACAGCTTGAAGCCTACAAGCCTACAGATGTTTATGTTACGCATCCACTTGATGATCACAGTGACCATGCGGCAGCTCCTGTGTTCGTGCAAATGGCCATTGACCGTGGTGTAAAGGCAGGAGCATTCCCACGGCCACGCGTCCATTGGTACCTTGTCCACCGTGGTGACTGGCCGCTTCCACAGGGAGACCACCCCGATCGTTGGATGGTTCCGCCTGCGGCAATCGCTGAGAGTGGCAAACAATGGAGCTCTGTATCCCTGTCCCAAGCAGCGTTCGCAGCAAAACGCGCCGCACTTAATAGCTACAAGTCTCAGATCAACGTAATGCAACGCATGTTGATCAGTTTTCTTCGCAAGAACGAAATTGTTACAAACGGCGATGTCTTCAACAATGTCGACGTGGATGACATTGAGCCTGTCGGAGATAATGTTGCGCGATTTGCTAATCCCAGTGCAGATATCGCAAGGCTCGATGCCAACCTGTCCGGTGATGACCTCGTCGTTAAGACCACTATGGCAGGACCATGCAGCCCAGCCATCGATGCATTCGTCACAGTGGTAACATCCACCTTGTCCGGCTCGAATGCATTTCGTGTACGCCTTCCTCGCCCGCAGCTGCTGGATGCTCAGCGGGATATTTATGTGTCCATCCCACGCAAAGCACTTGGAATTGATTCCTCCACATTAACAATCGCCGTCGGCGTATCCACATATGCAGCTGAAGGGTTGTTGGTTGACCGCTCTGCGTTTCACTTTGTCCAATGTCCGATATCAGACAAAGCGGACCCATTGCGTTCTGAACGGCAATACAAACACGACCGACAATCTCCAACGAGATGACTATGGATCGCCGAGGACGCTGGAAACCTAACTTTTCAGGACGATTCAGAATGAGACGGGCAGGAGAAAAGGAAAGCGTCGTCCTTGGAATCATCTGTGCGGCAGATATGCTCACCACTCTGTTCTGGGTAATGACAGGTCAGGCCGAGGAAGCCAATCCTGTGCTCGGATGGACTTTCAGCGGCCATCCCGTTGTCTTTGTCATTATCAAGTGTTTGGCATGTATGCCTGCACTTATTCTGGCGCCCAGGCTTGCCCAAACACGCCGTAGCTTTACCATCTGGCTCCTTAGGGCCATCATCATTGCCTATATTTTGGTGTACTTTGGCTTCGCGAGGTTCTAGCTGTTTTCCAGTGCGCTGATTCCCTGTTAAGGCGACTATTTTGCAGGACTACGTTCAGTTCGTGGAGAATTTCTGCAACGGTGACAAGGAGGCCATAAATGGCAAGGAACGGCAAAACGGGCATCGGAATTATTGGGTTTGGTGGCATCGCCCAGGGTGCCCACATGGGAAATTATCTCAAGCAATCTGACACGTGCGAAGTCATAGCAATCGCTGATATCGCGGAAGAGCGCAGGGCTCAGGCAAACGACAAGTTCGCGATCGAGCACGTTCTGGAAGACTATCACAAGTTGCTCGCGATGCCAGAGATCGATGCGGTTTCTGTTTGTACTCCAAATGGCTGGCACAAACAGATCACCATCGATGCATTGCGCGCAGGCAAGCATGTCCTTTGTGAGAAGCCAATGGCAATGAACGCAACGGAATGCAAGGAAATGATTGCGACGGCGAAGGAAACGGGAAAGAAACTCCAGATTGGCTACAATATGCGCTTCTCGTCGGGAGCACAATCACTGAAGCGCGCCATTAATCAGGGGATTATGGGTGACATTTACCATGCCAGCGCTAAGGCGATGCGAAGGCGTGGTGTTCCGACATGGGGCGTCTTTATTGACAAGGAGAAAAATGGCGGCGGTCCCTTGATCGATATCGGCGTTCACATTACGGACATGACGCTGTGGCTCATGGGACATCCAAAGCCAGTCGCGGTTTCCGGTCGTGCGGATGCGTTCATCGCCCGGCGTGGAGATGTCGTGGGTATGTGGGGTCAATGGGATCCTAAAAAGTACACTGTCGAAGACTTTGCCGCAGCAATGGTCCGCTTTGAGGATGGTCGGACGATGCACCTGATGAGCTCATTTGTGGCAAATATCGACCGTGAACACTTTGATACGCAGCTTTACGGTACAGGCGCAGGAGCATTCTTCGATGCGAATGCAGGGCAGTACACCATGTACCGCGAAGAATTTGGAACGCTCACTGACACAACCGCAGGTTGGTTACCAAAGGTTGAGTCTACGCACGGTGAAGAAATCAGAATGTTCATTAAGGCAGTTCAGAATGACCTCACCATTGAAGAGGTCGGCGCTGCAACGGGTGAACAAGCATTGATGGTCACTCAGATCATTGACGGAATATTCCGGTCATCCGAAGAGGGTCGGGAAGTCACTATCGCCTAGACCCACGTTGAGACCGGGACTGTTTGACCAAAAGTCGCGCAATCCCGGTCCTACTTCACAAATCGCTGCTCAAGTGCAATCAGCGACTGAGGTACGCGAAAGTCCATGTGCTCCTCGCGGATAATCACAGGCTCAACGCCGAAATCATCATAAGACCTGATTTTCAACACAACACTTTGGATGACATCTTCCGGCGCACTTGCTCCCCCTGTCACCGCAACAGTCTTCGCACCGACAACCATGTCTTCCGTGATTTCATCCGGGCCGTCGATCAGGTAAGCACGTACCCCCATTGCCTCGGCAACACTGCGTAGTGACTTTGAGTTACTGGATGTTTGTGAGCCAACGACGAAACAAACATCCGCACTTTGGCACACTTCCTTAATGGCATCCTGGCGGTTTTGTGTGGCGTAGCAAATATCGGAGGTTGGAGGATCTTGGAGACGGGGAAACTTTGCCTTTAGGGCATTAACCAGACCGCGGGTTTCATCAATAGACAATGTGGTTTGCGTCAAGTAGATTAGCTGATCATTCCCCGGATCCGTCAGTGCTTCAACTTCCTCAAGATTAGTCACGAGATGAAGCTGTCCCGGAGCCTGCCCGAGCGTAGCCAATGTCTCGACGTGTCCGTGATGTCCGATGTATATGATTCCGAAGCCTTTGTTGAGGTACTTTCGCACTTCCAAGTGAATCTTGGTGACCAGCGGACAGGTTGCATCAAGCACCTGAAGCCCACGACTCTCGGCAAGCGCATAATCTGATGGAGCACTGCCATGAGCGCTGAAGACAACAAGACTTCCTTCGGGTACATCATTCAGATCATCTGTGAAAACGACTCCACGCGCCCGTAAGCCTTCGCATACCGGTTTGTTGTGGATGATTTCATGCTTGACATACAGCGGTGCACCAACAACCGCCAGAGCCCGCTCGACCGTATCGACGGCCCTGTCGACACCCGCACAAAATCCGCGGGGACCCGCCATCAGAATCTTCATGGGGCGATTATACCTATTCGACAATGGTCCCTTGTGCTGTATATACGACATCGGGTGCTTCGACCAGCAAGTCACGCTGGTCCAGCACAGCTACCGTTTCATACGAAACATGTCTGAGGCGATGCAGCTTGCTTATCCAATGCGGCAAACCAGCATTTGTAAGCGCTTTTCGTATGCGCTGTTGCCTAATCAGGAAAAACGGATGCAGTCTGATGTCAACTACAGACTCACGATCAATGACGGCACTATCATCCGTATGACCCAACTTCACAATGCGCAGGTGCTCCGTAGTCTGATCAATGAGATAGACAGAATCCCTCAGGCAGGTCGTCAGATGTTCTGCCAGCGATGTGACATCGCATTCAGAAGGGACGACGCAACGAAAGCCTGTCCGTAAATCAGCAGGCGTTACAGAAACACACCATGTTCCGTTGCCCTCGTAGCGTTCCACCAATCGGATAATGGCCCCCGGGCCAGGTGCCCGCACGTAAAGAACTTGCATTCAGGTAACAGAATACCGGCTTTGGACGTTCCCATGGAACCACATGGGAGTGGTCAACGTACAAGGTGTATGCACGATGTCATGGATTTATGCCCTGCATGGTATAGTTCGTGCACCTTTCATGTAAGATTTGGCGTTTCATCCTGCAGTTTAGCTGCCGGTTGTAATGGAGGCGGTTGATTGAATCGACGGATAGCCGGATGGCTTCTCATCGCAGCAATAATCGGGTTGACACTGGTGTCATTACGCCCGTTCCTACGCATGCCTTTTGGTGTGGCGGCTCCTCGTGAGGTGGCTATCGGTCAACTTTATGACAAGCTTGACAGTGATGCCTCGGTCATTCAGGAAGTCACCATCAAGAAAAACACGCTTACAGGAAAATTCACTCCGAATGTAGCGGGTACAGCCGGCGAGTCAAACGAGTTTTATGTAATTCTTCCGAACTCTGGTGACCTCGTAAACACGCTCACCGAAAAGCTTCACGCAAAGGGAATCAACGTACGCGTAGAGCAGGATAGTTTTACCGACATTCTGACCAGCTTCGCCCTGAGTGCTTTGTTGCCGCTAATCGTGATGGTTCTCGTGTGGGTTATCTTCTTCCGGCCTATGCAGGGGAATAATAATCAGGCGATGAGCTTCGGACGTGCAAAACCTCGTCGACCAGCAGAAAACAGCCAGCGCGTTACATTTGAGGATGTCGCTGGAGTTGAAGAGGCAAAACAGGACCTGATGGAAATCGTCGAGTTTCTGAAAAACTCACGCAAGTTCCAGGCCCTCGGCGCAAAGATTCCAAAGGGAGTTCTCCTGTTGGGACCTCCAGGTACAGGAAAGACATTGCTTGCTCGGGCTGTTGCCGGTGAAGCTGGCGTCCCCTTCTTCCATATCAGCGGAAGCGACTTTGTCGAGATGTTCGTTGGCGTTGGCGCAAGCCGTGTGCGTGATCTCTTTGAGACCGCCAAACAAAACCGTCCATGTCTCATCTTTATCGATGAAATTGATGCTGTTGGTCGGCAACGCGGTGCGGGTTGGGGCGGCGGACATGATGAACGCGAACAGACCCTCAACCAGCTGTTGGTTGAAATGGACGGTTTCGATCCGAACGCTGGTGTGATCGTGATTGCGGCTACAAACCGCGCTGATGTTCTTGACCCTGCGCTGCTCCGTCCGGGTCGTTTCGACAGACGGGTCATGGTCGATGCTCCGGATGTCAAGGGTCGTGAGGCCATTCTCAAGGTACATACCAAAGGAAAGCCGATTGCTCCTGAAGTTAACATCACAACGCTGGCAAAGCTGACCCCGGGATTTTCGGGTGCCGAGCTTGCCAACCTCATCAACGAGGCTGCGCTGCTGGCGGCACGCAAAGACAAGCGTCAGATCGACATGATTGACCTTGAAGAAGCGATCGACCGAGAGCTGATGGGTCCAGCACGCAAGAGTCGCGTCCGATCAAAGGACGCACTTACGAAGGTTTCAGTACATGAAGCTGGACATGCAATCGTTGGTGAGTTGCTCGCGCATGCTGATCCGGTCCATAAGGTCACCATTGTCGCGCGTGGTCAGGCAGGTGGAGTAACGATTAACCTACCGGATGAGACGCGTGAAGGTCGTACCAAGTCTGAGTTTGAGGACATCATCGCGATGGCACTCGGCGGGCGTATCGCAGAGCTTCTTGTTTACGGTGAGATCAACACTGGTGCCTATTCTGACCTGTCACAGGTCACACGCATTGCCAAAGCAATGGTGTGCGAATATGGTATGAGCGATCGACTTGGCAACCGCCGTTTTGGGAGAGCCGCAGGTTCACCATTCATGGGCCGGGACTTTGGTGGGGATGAGTCAGATTACTCTGAAGAAATGGCGCGTATTGTTGACGAGGAAATCTCAGCGATTATCGACCGTAACTATGCAAGAGCTGAGCAGATTTTGACGGAAAACCGACATTTGCTGGACAGACTTACTGCCGAGCTTCTGGACAAAGAGACGCTTGACAGGGATGAATTCCTTGCACTCATACAGGACGCAGTTGTGCCGGCATCGGGTGGACGAACACCTAAGCCCCCAACGCCGCCGATGCCACCGACGGCGCCCCCGCCACCCGTCAGTGATGTCACATCACCTGACGATGCGCCTTCGGTTCCGCAGCAAAGACTCGAACCAGGCTTGGCATAAGCTTCCACGGACCGGATCAATAACCGGTCCGTTTCTTTTTGGCGATACCATGCGAGTATGCCATTGGAACGACAGATTGCCGCTTACCGACTCAACAGAATCGTTAGAACGCCATACTCAGAGGTCTATCTCATCTGGGACAACCAGACGCGTATCGGTCAAATGGACATCCACTATGCACATCAAACCGTTTACGCAACACTTGTGCTTGAACATGAGCTTGAGGTTGCGGCAGAAGAGAGTCTGATCGCCCAGTTTGATGAACAAGTCGTCCAAGCGTACTTACCTAACTTCGATCGTGAAGACTTTCTTGTCACGGTCTTTCGCGGTGAGGAAATCAGTAACTACACAGATACCTCAGGCTCTCCGGAAGATGACATCGACGAATTGGAAGATTGACCAGGGTTTAGAATAATCTGGTGACTATGCTCACCCTCAACCACGATTGGTCACCTGTATGTCAATGCGCGATTCTTGCGACTGTAGGGGTTGGACTTTCCATCGGTCCTCGTTTGACATTCGAAGCATTCGGGACGCAAACAGTCTAAAGTCGCACTAACTTTTTTCCTCAGCGGTACCGGCCATAGCCCATTAACATAAAATCCGGGCATCAATCTTGTTGGTGCCCGGATAAAAACGACTCAAGACGAGTTACTAGGTTCCGCGAGGAACATTTGACAGTACCGGCTTTGTGACGTGATCTTGAATCACAATCGGCCCAGTCAGCGTTGCACCCGATGTTTGCAGCGACGCTACGGCACGATTGATCTCATCCTGTTCACCAACGAGCGCCAATTCCATGGTGCCACCACTTGCAGTTACCATCGCCTGTCGAACAATAACATCCACAGCAAACTGCTTTGACAATGTTGAGAGAAACGGCGACGATGCCACGACTGCATTGAGGGCAGCTTGATAAACCAGCGTTACTTGCATTCCACTACTTCCTTGGCACACCGCAGGATACGAGGTGTGTTTGTCTGACTTCCATTCTACAGGATTGCTTATCATCATTGAAAACCTGGGAAGCATCGGCGTAGAGCATCAAGATGGAAGTGAAACAACTGGCGTCACTTCTTTCCCCAACTTGACTGATACGGTCACGTGCGTTTCAGTAGTGGCGGCAAAGATGGTATCGAGTTGATGCTGTCTAAGTTTCCACCGGCGAAGCCAGGTGCCATCTTGCTCCAGACCAAAATAGACAAAGCGATCACCCTTTTTGCCAGCAATCGCATCGCCACGATAGTCATCATCGACATATTCGATGCTGACACAAGCCACGAATGATCTGCCATCTGCACTGACTAAGTGGTTTGCCTTTTTGCCCAAAAGTCCAAAGGATCGTCCATCAGGAGCGAGATATTGTGCATCGAGTGTCACGTCAAAGCCAATGTTCAATATCATCGTCTTGCCCCCCGTTTACGGCGCCAGGATGTTGGTAAGAGTTCTTCAAGTGTGTCATCCACCGTAACAATGCCGAGAAGCTCACCATCTGAAGCTACTACGGGCACTGCGAGCAAATCGTAATGTTCCAGTACTGTCGCGACCTGTTCAAGTTCGTCATCCGGATGGACCGTAACGAGCTTCTCGCCATCCACCATGATGTTCCATAGTGGCGTTTTCGGATTGGAGACAATGAGGTCACGCAACGAAATGACGCCAGTGAGGAGGTTTTCGTCATTGACAACGTAGATGTAATAAATGGTCTCGGCATCCGGGCTTAGCTCACGAATACGGTCGATGGTTTCCTGTGCAGTGAGCTGGACCGGCATGGCAAGATAGTTGGTTGTCATCAGACCGCCGGCGCTATTTTCATCGTAGTTAAGGAGTTCTTTGAGTTCCTCAGCTTCGTCTTCATCCATTTCATCGAGGAGCTCTTTGCGCTTACTCCCGGACAGATCCTGAACAATGTCGGCAGCATCATCGGGTTCCATCTCCTCGAGAATATCTGCAGCTTTTTCAGGTGACAGCTGTTCGATAATCTCTCGCTGAACCTCTTCGTCCGCTTCTGAAACTGCATCGGCAGCTGTCTCTACTGGGAGACTATTGATCAGTGCATTTCTCTCTAGAGGGTGCAGTTGTTCAAGAATGTCGGCAATGTCTGCTGGATGAAGTCGTCTAAGGCCATCACGTGTCGTTCTAAGTCGAATGACAGAGGTGCCATCACCACCGGTTGATTCGACATCCGACCACGGAATGAATGGTGACTCATCCCAGCCAAAACGCTTTGCAAGGGCATCCGCCCAGACTCCGGGAAGGACCCGCCTAATCACTGCATACTGACCCGGGTCAACTCCAAGTACAACCAACGAACCATCCGGTGCATTGGCAAGCCGAATGTCTGATACCCGCACCACGCGCATGTCTTGTGTGTCGACAAGTTGATGGTCGAGAACGTGCTGCCTAAGTAATATGGGTCCTGGTTCCTCAGTGGCAACTATGGGTTGCACTGAGATCTTAATCTCCCGCTGGCTTAGCTGAACATTTGACCAAGGAAAGACCTGCGTCTTTCCATGGGTTCGAATGACACCATGGGTGACGACGGGAAGATCCTCACCTCCACTCCATGAAGCAGCAAGGTCTGCGAGGGCTCCAAGATGCACACCTGAGCCATCGACAACTTTTGCACCTAGGAGTGTCGTCGCAAGAAAGGCACCATTATCGTCCATGGTTGCATTCTACAGGTTCGCCTTTTCGTGTTGGAACAAAACATGACCGGCGAGGAGTATAATCGGTCTAGGAGAATATGATGGAAACGATTACTCTTGGTGGTGGTTGCTTCTGGTGTGTTGAGGCTGTCTTCGAAGAACTGAAAGGCGTCTCAAAGGTGGAGTCCGGATATTCGGGAGGCCATGTTGTCAATCCATCGTACGAAGAAGTGTGCTCTGGATCAACCGGTCATGCGGAAGTAGTGCAGGTTACCTTTGACCCAAAGGAAGTAACCTTGGCTGACCTCATTCGGATATTTCTCACGACGCACGATCCAACGCAGCTGAACCGTCAAGGCAACGATGTGGGCACACAGTACAGATCGGCTGTTTTTGTGCGAACGCCTGAACAAAAGAAAATCGTCGAAGCGGTGATTGATGAAGTCAACAAGGCGAAGATTTGGCCCCGAAAGATCGTCACGACGATTGAGCCATTCAAGGCGTACTACGCTGCTGAGGAATACCATCAAAACTACTTTAAAAAGTATGAGGACCCCAATAATCAGCAAAAGTCGACAATGAACCGGGGATATTGCGCGTTGATTATTGCACCAAAGGTCGCCAAGTTTAGAAAAATGTACAAGGACAAACTTAAGAAGTAAACCCCATTACATAGGGATGCTTCAAGGCGTTGTTCCGGGTACGGAGCAGCGCCTTTCGTGATTTGAGTGAGGGAAAGGAAGTGATTTCTAGTGGTTGATGTTATGGTTTTTGGACAACATGATGCAGACACGCTTGGTCAGATAAGGCGATGCGCAGCACATGAATCTGTACTGGGAGCGGTTTTATGCGGGGATGGCCACCGCGGCTACAACATGCCGATTGGTGGAGTTGTCGCCTATCAGGGACACATTAGCCCCGCAGGAGTGGGTTTCGACATTGCATGTGGAAACAAGGCAGTCCTGACGAACCTCCTCTGGGATGATATCCGGTCGGATTTTCCGAAATTGATGGATGTTGTTTACAAGTCACTTAGCTTTGGAATTGGGCGTAGTAATACAACCGATGATGTGGACGATGCCCTCTTTGACGATGATGCCTGGTCGGACATCGATGTGCTTTCATCAGGGGGCCTGAAAGACAAGGCGCGGCGCCAGCTGGGTACTGTGGGATCGGGAAACCACTATGTTGACATTTTCAGAGATGACAGTGATCGGGTGTGGATAGGCGTTCACTTTGGTTCCAGAGGTCTGGGACATACGATTGCCAGTCATTACATTCGTCTGGCAGGTGGTCAACCGGATGGCAACATGGATGCACCGCCGGCACTGCTTCGCGTGGATACCGAAGATGGTCAAAACTATCTTCGTGCGATGGATCTCGCGGGTCGCTACGCATATGCAGGACGTAACTGGGTGTGTTCCAAAGTAGCAGATCTGCTGGGTGCGTCAATCCTCGATGAGGTCCATAACCATCACAACTACGCTTGGAAGGAAAAAGTCGCAAGGGATGAAGCCTGGGTTGTACGAAAAGGTGCCACGCCAGCATTTCCGGGACAGCGGGGCTTTGTCGGTGGCTCTATGGGTGATGTATCCGTAATCCTTGAGGGCATTGACAGTAAGGCATCCAATACAGCTCTCTACTCAACGGTACATGGTGCTGGAAGAGTACTAAGCAGGACGCAGGCTGCCGGAAAAATGGTGTACAAGGGACCAAACAAGGGTCAGCGTACTGGCGGACAGGTTTCCTGGGAGATGCTTAGGGCTTGGGTCAATGACAAAGGCGTTGAACTACGCGGTGGAGGCACGGATGAGTCACCGCATTGTTACAAGCGGCTTCCCGATGTCCTTGCATGCCATGATGGAACCATTCGCGTCCTGCATACCTTGTATCCGCTAGGTGTCTGCATGGCTGGCGAAGACACAGTGGACCCATACAAAGACTGATTTATCAATCGTCAAACAATACCGTCTGGAGTTTTGGCGCCGCCGGATCCGTGCGCATCCAATAACCATCCCCCACGGATCGAACAATGCCCTCGTTCCGTAACAGCTGCATTTGCCAGCTTAGTCTGTATTGCCAGCGTGACAAACCAGGATGACCTGCCTGCGGCAGCTCATCCTGTGGTCTGAGGTGGTCCTTGAGCATTGGGTAGATCCGCTTATAAATGGTTGACCAGTGTAACGGTATGTCTGTTGACAACATCACCTTACGAAGTGCCTGCTCATCCGACTTTCCTGTTTGGACCGTTTTCGCTAAATCTGCAGCATCAAAAACAGGTACCTGCGTTATCGAGATCGGGCTTTGAATAACTAACTGTTCCTGCTCCAGCAGGACGTCGAGCTGGTCGAGCTGATCTCTGAGTGATAACTTTTGCGGCTCGGGGATTTGGACCGTTGTTGCTAACATCGATAACTCTGCCAGAGCTTTGGTCAGCCGTTCGACAAGTTCAAGCATCCGATCAGAGCCATCGTTCATTGCCAATTTATACAACAATGTATACGGTTTTTGATATGAACCAGACTGGTCATCCACGTAAGGCTGATCATTCGTGATAATGTTGTGCAACATCACGCACGGGCGTTGCTGGCCCATGTGCATGTGGCCGTTGACCTCCTTGCGATTAGGAGGTTTGTCGATGGCTCATAGCAAAGAGGCGGCCAAGGAACAGAACCGTGAAGTCCGGGCTGTCATGGCCCGACACAGTCTGGATTTCGGACAAGTCACTGTGACGGTCACGCACGGTGTTGTCTACCTCTACGGTCGTGTTCGGATGTTGCGCGGTTATGAAGCGCAATATGGAGAGATCCGCGCATCGTTTCTTAAGGCCTTGCGTGCCAAATCCGGTATCCGGGAAGTCGTCGAGCAATGGCAGGTTATCGAATAACAAAAATATCAGCATGAAACGCGGGTCTTATGGAATCCAGGCATTTTTCATTGCTGAGCTTATCAACCACAAGCTCAACCCGGCCTCATCCCTGATTGGTGAGGCCGGTCGTTTTTTTTTTGATGAGATGATAAGTGCCCGTGGTTACATTCAGCAATAGGGCTACACGCACGGTTGAAAAGCCTTATTAAGAAACTCTTGATGCCTTTTGTTGAAAAGGCTGGGATTGCACCTTAAGAGCCTCGAGCGCTATGGCTATAGAAACCTGGACACGGTAGTGATGCACCATCTTGAAACGACAAACCGCTGGTCTTGATTCTGATGGCAATGTAGCCCCAACGCTCTCCAAATAACTTTGATGTTCCGGCTCAGCTTTCATGTTGTGCGGGTGTCATAATGGAAAACTATGCCACGTCCCAGTATCGTGAATCGGCGCCTGCTTATTGAGCATCGTTATTCCCTTGTCGCCGACCGTAGTACGATCGAAGAGCACTTGATTGAATATTGGACATCCCGTGGCTTTGCGCTATCCTTGGATGGCAGTGGCAACCTTGTTGGAACACGTGGCAGCTACATCGCAAACTTCACATCGTTTGACAGTACCAAGCTCATCTCGTCAATCGTGCTGGAATGTTCAGAGCAGGGGCAGGTCAAAGCGACCACATTGATTGATCTGAGTGGACAGATGCTCACTGCCTGGAATCAGCTTGACCTTGAGTTAGAACAGGTTCTCTGCCATCGTGGATTTATTGGTTTACCAGACCCGTCCCTTTTACGGAAATATAAAAAGACACAGGTGCTTTCCAACATCCTGTGGGTACTCTCGCTTGGGCTGACGACCCATGTGATGCCAACACAGTTCCGGACATTGTTGGAAGATGTGAATCCATCGACAGAATTTCCGAAACTCCGCTACCTATCCCCGGGTGAAGTCTAGTCCGTCCGGTCAATCACAGCACGCAGAAACGCAATGCTCTTTGCCAAAGCCACTTGCTTCTGAGCGACGGTTTCTCCAGAAACGCTGCACTCGTATGCGAGGTAGCCATCGTACCCAACATCACGCAGTGCCCGGATGATTTTCACAAAGTCTATGTCACCCGTTCCAGGTTCATAACGTGTATTGTCTGCCACATGCACATGCTTAATGTAGTGTCCTGCATCGTGGATGCTGCGCGGTGAATCTGTCTCCTCTATGTGCATATGGAACGTATCGGCGAGTACTGCCACTCCCGCCGGGGATGACGCCCGCTCTATTGCCGCTTTGGCATCTGAGAGTTTACGAAGGTAGTGCTGCTCATAGCGGTTCAACGGTTCCAGCAACACCAAGGTGTTGTTTTCGGCGGCGATTGGTCCGAGTTCATGCAGCATCGCCGTCATTAAGCCGTTTTCAAGGTCAATCGCTGATGCGAATGGAGACAGGTCAGGGACGCGGGCTGGACCGAAGATTGGCGGAATGACCTGACCTACTGCACCTAGCTCACCGCAAAGCTGAAGAATGGCTCTGCTTCCATCCAGACTCTTTCTACGCTTCACAGGGTCCGGGTCGAGAAAGTCAAAGCTACCCGCACCCGTTGCATCACAGTTGCCGCAAATGCTAGTAACAGGCAGAATGGTCTGGCAAATATCAGCATCCCTTCGTAGCAGGTCAATCCCGCCCCATGCGCCGAGCTCGATGCCATCAGCGCCGGCATCCCGTGCCCAAGTCACCTTTTCCAAGGTAGACGCCCCTGGAATTAATCCAAGTTGTAGGACAATTTTCATTTGCGAACCTCAATCATTCTGGCAGCGAGTACATGCTGACCAGCTGAATCCAATGCCGCAGAAATAGCTTCGGCGTCCCGCTGCGTCCGGTTTTGGGAGAGCTTCTCCACGCATTCCACATCGATAATCTGCATGCGAAAACCAACGATTCCCCGCATCAGCTTTTCTTGATTGACGAGGTCAATCGCGCGCCAAACCGGCAGGTATTCAGGTTCAAACCGCGCGATAAGTGCATCCATGATCTGGTGCAGCCCCGAAGGATTATCATCAAAATGTATCGGTACGGGATTGCCAATCAAATGAACCGCGACATAATTCCACGTCGGCACTTGGATTGCATCCTGGTACGTACGAGGCGAAACATAGGCGTTCGGTCCAGTGAAAACGAGGCAGGTATTGCCGCTTTCCCGGAGCCATCCGTTCCATATTGGATTATCACGGGAGACATGCCCGATGGCGACCCGCTCATTTTCATCCTCGATGATTGCCACAGGAATATGACAGACACATGCCCCATGCTCAGATGGCGTAACGACCGTCGCGAGAGGGTTTGCGTTGACATCCGGTAACCAATCCCGATCGCTACGCATTTGGAACTTTCGCGGGATGTACATGTGGGCGTATTTTATCAAGAGCATTGACCGACATGCGTAACTGCGGACTGGATGAGTCGGTAGAATGAGAATATGGGAGAATTTGATGTAATAGTTGTGGGCGGCGGCCACGCAGGCGTGGAAGCGGCACATGCTGCTGCACGTGTTGGAGTACGCGTAGCGCTCATTACGACATCGCGTGCATCCATCGCCACCCTCCCCTGCAACTGCTCCATAGGAGGTCCTGCGAAGGGGCATCTTGTCCGTGAAATCGATGCACTTGGCGGCCTGATGGCAGAAGTTACGGATGCATCCCTGACGCATATCCGGATGCTCAATACAGGTAAAGGTCCTGCGGTACATGCCCTGCGCGCCCAGGTCGATATCGACGTCTACCCAAAGCTGATGGCCTCCCGGATCGATGAGCATCCACTCATTTCCATTATCGAGGGCATGGTTTCCCGCATCCTGACTGCATCGGCACATACCGGGAACGCTGCTGTGAGTGGTGTGGCACTTGAAGATGGAACACAGCTAAGTGCCCAAAAAATTGTGATTACAACGGGTACGTTTTTGCGTGGCGTTTGCCATCGCGGACAGGACTCTTGGTCAGGTGGTCGCTCAGATCAACCTGCCGCGGGTGCATTGTCCACGTCACTTGCGGCGCTTGGTTTCCCGCTTCTGCGCCTCAAGACTGGCACGACGCCGCGTATCAAGTTCAGCAGCATCAATTTCGACCTCTCGGAAGAACAGCCAAGCGAACCTGAGTGCCCACCATTTTCATTTTCGACACCCAGTCGTCGTCACGATGGCCTGCTCCCTGCCTGGCAGGTCTGGACAAACGCTGAAACACATCAGGTGATTCGGGAAAACCTTCACCTTTCAGCGATGTATGGAGGTTTGATCGAAGGTGTTGGTCCGCGCTACTGCCCGAGTATCGAGGATAAAGTCGTTCGGTTTGCAGACAAAGATTCGCACCAGATATTTTTGGAACGTGAGGGCTGGAACACAGAATCCGTTTACGTTCAGGGGATGAGCACGAGTCTGCCTGAAGATGTCCAGTTGGCATTTCTGAAGTCCATTCCCGCTCTTGAAAATGTCGAAGTCATAAAGTACGGCTATGCAGTGGAATATGATGCGGTGCCTCCAACGGAGCTGTATCGGACACTTGAATCCAAACGTGTTCAAGGGCTTTACCTGGCTGGACAGATAAATGGAACCAGCGGCTACGAGGAAGCGGCAGGACAGGGCTTGCTCGCTGGTGCAAATGCGGCACTTGCAGTAAGTGCGATGCCGCCTCTGGAGATTGAGCGACACGAAGGCTATCTTGGCGTGATGGTGGATGACTTGGTTACCAAGGGTGTTGATGACCCCTATCGGTTGCTGACCAGCCGTGCGGAATATCGTCTTACGCTACGCCATGACAATGCTGACTTGCGGCTGACTCCAAAGGGCATTTCGCATGGGCTGATTTCATCGGAGCGTCGTGAGCGGTATGAGAAACGTAAACAGCTGATTGACGATGTGATGGAAATGATGAAGTCAACCTTTGTCACAAATCAGCAACATACGTACCTTGCGGAGCATGGACTTCCAACGCCAGATAACAAAATGACTGTGCTCGAGTACGCAAGACGTCCGGAAGTGACACAACAAGCAGTTGCCGATTTGCTGCAGCTTGAGCTGGATGCAGCACGCGATGGAATCCAGCAGGGCATTATCTTCGCACGCTACGAACACTATGTGGCCCGCGAGTATTCGCAGATCGAAGCGTATAAACGTGCCGATGACATGCGAATTCCGCAAGAGATTGATTATCGCGGTATCAACTCTCTGGCTTCGGAAGCGCGGGAAAAGCTCTCGCAAATCCGGCCGTCCACCGTCGGTCAGGCAGCACGAATCCCCGGTGTCAACCCAGCCGACATTTCAATATTGAGACTCCACCTGGCTGCATCCAAGCGCCGCTTAGTGGAACCAATGACATCGAATGACCGGTAAGCACAACGTGTCACAGCCGCCTAACCGGGGTTCAAATGCGCCCACGATAACAGCTCTTGATCCGCAAACTGGTGCGGACGTCGAATTTTCATACCCCACGCAGGGTTTCACTCTCATTCTATTTCTGCGTGGAACATGGTGTATCTATTGCGGTGAACAGCTAAAGGCACTTGCAGAGCACCGCGATCGATTGGAGCAGGCTGGTTTCCGAATAGCATGCATCTCCCCCGAGAACCCAGGCACTCTGCTCACATATCAGAAACGGACGGGTCTGAACGTTCCGCTGTATTCGGATACTAGTCGCAGGGCGGCAAAGGCCTTCGGTGTGCACTACTGGCTACGATATGACGGCTTCAACCTTGCGCATCCGGCACTGTTCATCATGGCTCCGGACGGATCGACGCTGGTCTCGTATGTCAGCAAGTCAATGTCAGATCTCCCGGTCGGGCACTTGCTCGAGAAGTTCTTATCCTTTATGGAGCAGCCGCAGACGGAGGAGGCAGATGGAAACGAACGAAGCTGAGCCACTACGGCTGTTGGCCGTTGACCATATCAAAGCTGGGCGCTATCCGGATGCAGTGGCGGTGTTACGCAAGGCCGTCGTTGTCGCACCGGACAATGACAACCTTTGGCGTATGCTAGGTGGTGCCTTGTCGAATATTGGTGAGTCACAGGCCGCGCTTGATGCATTCAGTCAGGCGATTGCGATAGCGCCAAATGTTGCCAAAAACCACTTCAATCTTGGGGTTGCCCTCGAGCAACTGGGACGCTACGAGGATGCGAAGACCTGTTATCGGGCGGCAATTGGGCGTGATCCTGCTTATATGTTAGCGCAACAACGTCTGAACAATCTTGAGACCGCCTATCCTGAAAGTCCGCGCACCGTCCCGTTTCCGATCGAACATCGCCAACAACAAACGGAAAGTGTGCGTTCACACGCACCTCTGGGCGGCTGGGGCTCTGAGTCCGTTCCAACTGGTGCTGGGCAACGTCAGCAACATCGTCCAACGCCTCCAAGAGTGCATCCCGTTTCCAGAATTCCCGGAGCTGGTTCCTCCTTTGCGGCGAGGCAGGGCTTGGAACCAGATGGTGTCCCCGCATCAACGATTTTTGCGCTTGGGATTGTAGGAATAGCCGGCGGATTTAGTTGTGGCTTGCCAATGATCTGTGCCCCCATCGCCTGGGCAATGGGAAACAAGGCTCTGGCACGGATAGAGCAGCTTGGTGATGTTCCGGAGTCAATGCAACAACAGGTTCGTACAGGCCGTACCTTAGGAATTATAGGAACAGCATTGTTAGTTCTTGGTGCAATCGCGCTGGTTGCATTGTTTGGATTCGGGGTAATCGCTGACTAGATTGAAACATCCGGCTGGCTTAACTGCCATGAGACTCCAAACCGATCCGTTATCCAACCGTAGTTTGGACTATGTGGGTAGGTGTCTATGGCAAGCAGCACCGTGCCGCGTTCGGCAAGCACTTCATATGCCTGAAACAAATCTGATTCATCTGCGATTTCCACGTAAAGCGATACCGCTGGTGTAAACGCAAAGCCATGGACAACCGGGCTATCAATGATTCGTACCAAGCATCCGTAAAGTGACAATGTCGCGGAATGGACTTTTCCAGCCATCTCGAAATCCCCTGATTCGTAATCAGATCGCTGCAAAACCTCCGCTCGCGGAAATGCCTTTGGATAGAGGGCAATTGCATCGGATGCAACGCTATCAATCATTAGACAGGGAGACAAACTGACCATCGTTTACTCTTGAACCACCTGCCTCCTGACAAATCGTTTCATCAGGAGGCACAAGCGATTCCTTAGTTTGCAGCCTCAGCGAGAGCGACAAAGCGGTCGATGTCTGCGCGGATGACATCAAAGCTGGCATCCCAGAATGCACGCGAACGAATATCTACGCCAAAGCGCTCCGCGAGAGTAGCAGCATCTCCCATGCCCGTACTGGAGAGTAGGTCATCGTAGCCCGCCACAAATGTCTCAGGAGACTTTTGGTAGCACGCATACAATCCAAGGCCAAATAAAAGTCCAAACATATACGGATAGTTGTAATAAGTCGCACCGTAGTAATGCCCCTTGACAGCCCACATATAGTTGTGACGATGTTCTGAGAGCCCATCACCGTACGTGTCATCCTGTGCTTTCGCCATGATTCCACAGAGCTCATCCACAGACAGCTCACGCGTTTTACGTTGTTCAAGGACTGTTTGCTCAAATTGGAAGCGACTCGAAATATCCACAACAACTTGACACTGTCCCTGAAGGCTTGCTTCGAGAATGCTCAGCTGTTCATCCGGTGATGCACCATCAAGGGCCGCATTTTTGATAATGGTTTCGCAGAAGATACTCGCCGTTTCCGCAAGCGTCATCGGTGTGCCTGCAATCGTTGGTGGGCGATGCTCAAGACAGAGGTTGTGGTAGCCGTGGCCAAGTTCGTGTGCAAGAGTGCTTACTGCATCAAAGCTTGGGTTGTAGTTTTGTAGAATGCGACTCTCACCCGGGATGGTCCCCATGCAGAAAGCACCGCCCTCTTTCCCGGCACGCGGCTCGGCATCAATCCA
>CAZSGJ010000026.1:1974-31321 GCA_964606305.1 uncultured Armatimonadia bacterium | reverse complement strand
AGGGATTGTTCCAGCCCATCCTAGCAAATCGTTTTGCGTCCGTGGTAAGTAGGCACAGGAGTCCATCATAATGTCACATTCGCCCAATACCCAAGCCAAAATTACCTGGTATGGTTCCGCTCAGGTTTCAGTCAAGGACTCCAATGGCCCAGCGGGTGCGGGGTATCCAGGGTGGAGTGCAGATGCGACATTTACGCACACCCGGACAAAGCAAGTTGAAGTTCGGCCAGCATACTTCGAACGTGGTGCATGGCATGCATACCTGACAGCCACACATGCCGGACGCTATCAGGTTGCAATACGTATCTCGCAAACTGGGAGACCAGTCCGCACGCTCCGTGCAGCCGATGTCACCCTGACCACCCCGCTACCGCATGGCTTTATTCGTCGCTCCAAGCAACATATACAACGATTCATCCATGATGATGGAACCCCATATACGCCAATCGGTTTCAATGTTGCCTGGCAGAACAAGGGGGAGCCTTCGTATTCGGCAACGTTACGGCAGATGGCAGACAACGGGGTGAACTGGACGCGCATTTGGGCGTGCCATTGGGATAGCAAGAATCCATGGTGGCCAGAACCAAAGTCAGTTCGTCATGATCGCGATACGTTATGGCAACCTGCGCTTGACCGTTGGACGAAAATCATGGGTGAGGCCGAAAAGAACTCTGTCGGTGTTCAGTTTGTCCTCTTTCACCACGGTCAGGTGACGACAGAGGTAAACCCAAACTGGAACGATCACCCATGGAACAGTGCAAATCCGGGTGGTTGGCTAAAGTCACCCGTAGAGTTTTTCACCGATCACGAGGCAAAACGTCGCTGTAAGGTCTGGGTACGTGAAGCGGTTGCACGCTATGGGCATCTCCAAAGCATCTTTGCCTGGGAGCTCTTCAACGAAGTTGAGTGGGTGGATGCAGCACGAAAGGCAAAACACTGGGACCTCGTCACCAAGTGGCATGCGGAAATGGCGCGTTACATCCGGTCAATCGATGCCTATGACCACCTGATCACCACAAGCTCTGCCGTTGAGCAGAAGGCGCTTTGGGATGAAATGGATATCGTCGAGCCACATACCTATCCTGCAAGTATCGGGGCGGCTGTGTCCGCGATGGACTCAAGCTCCAACCATAAGCCAATGTTGTTCGGCGAGTTTGGGCCCGCAGGTGGCTCGGTTGACAACGCGAAAACTGATCTTGTAGATGGCATCTATGCCGGATTGCTGTCCAATCATGCAGGGGCTGCACAATATTGGTACTGGGACACCGTCCAAAAGCAGCAACTTTATCCTATTTACAAACGGGCACGTGGCATCGTAAACGCATCCGGCTGGTGGTTCCATCCAAACGCCAAGCCTGTAACCATCAAAGTCATTTCGCAATCGACAACGCCCGGCGAACTCGACTGCACGCCAGCCATCGGGTGGGGCCAATCGGAAATCATGGACTTTGATGTACCAAATGCCATTAATGCTGGTGCTCTTGGAAAGTGTTCCAGCTATCTGCAGGGGCGGACGAACCGCAAAATGCAGCAAAAGCCAATCACGTATCGTTTTAGGTCGGCTTTGAAAGGAAATGTTGTTATTGCCTTTGACCAGATATCGAAATCGGGTGCTGCAGTCAAGGTTAGTCTCGATGGCAACACGGTGTTCTCGAAGTCCTGGCAAGCTTCTTCCGCTGACCTAAAACTTGATGAGAGACTTACAATCCAAGTCTCGCCCGGTGAGCACATTTTGATGCTGGAAAACACGGGTGCTGACTGGGCACATATCAAGTCTGTCGTCATTCCAGGCGTCGCTCCGGCTCTGCAAGGGCGTGGGCTCGTGGATGGAAGCTGGTTCCTGTTCATGTTGCAGGGCGCTACAGATGTTACGGTTGACTTTGCACCTGGACTCCCGGATGGAAGCTATATAGCATTGTTCTGGGACATAGCATCGAATGCTGTATCCGAGCAGCGCATCACGGTTTCTAAGGGCCGTGTGGTCGACTTTATACTGCCGTACCCACGATCCATAATGGTGACTACAGGCTAGACATCACTTTCCCGTGAATGTGAATCCAGTCCGAGAGCACGCTTGAGGTCATTAATACGGGTGCGGCCAACGGGAGCTCGGCGGCCATCCGAGAGGCGTACCTCGTATTCATGGTTCCCGAGGTGCATTAACTCCGTGATGTGATTGGTCGGAACAACATAGCTTCCGTGTATGCGGATGAACTTATTCCTGCTCAGCCGCTCTTCCAGCTGAGTCAGATTTTGTAATGCCCGGTGCTCCGTGCCATCCTTCATCCGGACAAAGACTTTCTTCTCACGGCTGGTGATACACACAATATCCACTATTGGGACGAGCAGAATGGTAGCGAGTCCCCGGACAGGCAACCGCTGCATTTCCGAGTCATCTGGTGCACTTGTCCGTTGGTTATGTATGCGAATCAGACATTGTAAAAGGCGCTCGTTCGAGACCGGTTTGAGCAGATAGTCGGTTGCCTGCTGGCTGAATGCATCGACCGCGTACTCGGAATAACCCGTAACAAAAACTACCGCCATGTTCAAACCGGATTGCTCTCTGAGCTGCCCCGCGAAGTCGATTCCTTTCATACCGGGCATTTCGATGTCCAAAAACACGATGTCGGGTGCTGTACTCAGCACAAGGGGAAGGGCCGATGCAGCATCTCCAGCTTCACCGGCAATCGTTACCCCCGCTGCTAACAAAAGCCGAATAAGATAGGCTCTCGCCAGCGGTTCATCATCGACAATGACGCATGTCAATTTCATTTGTTTGGTACCTGAAAGGCAACCAGAGTGCCTTGATTTGGAGTTGACCAAAGACGGATTCTACTACGTTGCCCATGGCGAAGTTCCAGCTGTCGGTTGACCAGCTGAATCCCATGTGGGCGTTCATCAGTCTCACGAAGCGCTTTTCTGATATCTGATGCAAATGGAGTCCCGATTCCATTATCTGCTACAGAAACGATCACACCGTCACCAACCCGATGCGCTGCGATGACCAGTGCCCCCGGGACAATCGATTTACTGAAACCATGTGTGATTGCGTTTTCGACCAATGTAAGTAATGACAGCGGAGGCAAATGACATTGAAGAACAGCATCATCAATGTCGTACCTCACAGAAAGTCTGTCACCGAGGCGGAACTGTTCAATTGCGATGTAATTACGGACCGCGGAGAGCTCGTCACGAAGCGTACTATCAACGGCTGGATTTACTGCCAGCAACGTCCGCATCAACATCCCGAGCTCCACCGTTGCTTTCTCGGCTGCTTTGGCATCGATCCCGGTGAGGGCTGCGATTGAATTTAGTGCATTGAAGAGAAAGTGTGGATGGAGTTTCGCACGGATAGCTTCGAGCTGCGCCTGCGTTGCATATTGTCGGCTTTGTTCTGCCGCGAGCCTGTGAAATTCTGCCTGAGCTCGTTCGTGAGCATCGTGGATGACCCGCCAGATCACTCCCATCCCGAGTCCGTTTGACAGTACAGTAAGCGTGAACGTCTGGACAAATGCCGTATCAAAAGGCTCCCCGATGACAAACTGGTTAGCAATGTCTCCGGTTCCCTGTGCCAAGGCTGCAACAGCCGCGGCTAGCCAAAGCGATGACCTCGTCTTTACGACGGACCCAAGCGTTACTCCAAGTAAAAGCGCGGCCGTTGTGGCAACCAGCACACTCCGTTCTTCAAGCAATATCGCTGTAATGACGGCGCCGATTGCCGCAAATGCTCCTGCGATTGGCCCGGCGCTAACTGCTGCAAACGTCACAACAAGGTTACTGGGTGCATAGGGATGTCTCGCATCCGGCAGAAAGTCGAAAAGCGCTGCCACAATCGCGAAGAGCAAACCAACCTTGAGGGCATGCTGCCACGGTATTGCCGCCTTAAACAGATACCCGAGGAGCGGTGAGCGGCTGACTAAGTACGCCACCGTCACCAATGTACAGATGTCCGTTTCTGCAATAACGACATTTGTAAGGACAGTTGGACTCATTGCCCAAATACTAACCGTTCTTGATGCATTGCGTTTGAAATTCGATGTGTTACTTAGATTAACTGTACATATCGCTTGATAAATGAACCACGGAGATTCCGTCAAAATTGCTAGTCAGACATACATTGATGGGTGTATACACGACAAGTTTTGACAGGAAATCGTCCCATGCCTACAAATAAAGTAAAGTCCACAAATTTTCAATCGGATGTCATTGCAGGCTTTCTTGTCTTTCTGATTGCGCTTCCTCTTTGTCTGGGAATCGCCGGTGCTTCCGGCGTTCCGCCTGTCGCTGGCATCCTCACTGCAATCGTTGGTGGTCTCCTCACAAAATTTCTTGGAGGAAGTCGCCTAACCATCAAAGGTCCTGCGGCAGGGTTGATCGTCATCGTTCTCGGTGCCGTGACCGACCTTGGCGGGGATGACCCAATTGCTGGTTATCACCGGATGCTTGCGGTTGGTGTTGTCGCGGGTGTGATTCAGATAGTGCTTGCGTTGGCGCGCTTTGGTGCACTCGCCGAAGCGATGCCGACATCGGTGGTTCACGGCATGCTGGCAGCCATTGGCGTCATCATTATGAGCAAGCAGGTCCACGTCTTGCTTGGGGTAAAGCCAGAGGGCAAAGAACCTCTGCACCTGATCCAGGAGCTACCGCATAGCTTTGCGCACCTCAATCCCTACGTCACCATCGTTGGTGTCGTCGCGCTTGTCATTATGTTCGGGATGCCGTTTATAAAAGCCAAATGGGCAAAGTCCATCCCAAGTCAGCTGGTTGTTCTTGCGGTTACCGTTCCTCTGGCGATGTACCTGGGCTTTTCCGACAAGCATGCCTATGTCTTCAGCGGCTTGTCGTTTACGCTTGACCCAGCAAAGTTTCTTGTCAAGCTCCCGACGAACATCCTCACAGCCATCACCTTCCCGGACTTCAGCCAAATCCTGAGTGCTACCAGCATCAAGTACATCCTGATGTTCACCATCGTCGGCTCGATTGAATCCCTCTTGACGGTATCCGCGGTTGACTCCCTTGATCCTGAGCGTAAGTCATCGGATTTGAATAAAGACCTGCTCGCCGCCGGTGTTGCGAATGCGGTTTCGGCTGTCATCGGCGGAATCCCGATGATTAGCGAAGTCGTTCGCTCCAAGTCAAACATCGACAATGGTGCAAAAACCGGGTGGGCTAACTTCGCTCACGGCGCATTCCTACTGCTTGCCGTCGCGCTGATTCCCGGCATCCTGATGAAGATTCCGCTTGCTGCATTAGCCGGGATGCTGATCTTTACCGGCACCCGTCTCGCTCATGTCAATGAGTTCAAGCATGCACTGCACGTTGGTCGAGAACAGCTTGCTGTCTTTGTGGTTACGATGATTGTGACATTGCTTACTGACCTGTTGATCGGTGTAGCCGCAGGTTTGGTTCTGGATGTCACAATCCACTGTGCAAATGGCGCTCCATTCGGAAAACTGTGGAAGTCTATCGTGGAGGAGCATCATCACGAGGATGAAGTCACCCTCTGCGTGCACGGTGCAGGCGTTTTCACGAACTACATCGGGCTTGCAAAGGCCATCCGGGATAGCGCTCCGAACTACACACGGGTATATGTGGACTTTTCCGAAGCCTGTGTTGTTGACCATACGGTTCTCTCAAAGCTGGATGCATTAAAGGCATCGCTTACAGATACTGATCTGGTCATCGGTGGACTGGATGAACACAAGGCATCCACACATGCCGCAACATCATCGAAGTGGAAACGTGCCTGATGAACTCTGCATCATCTGCCCGAGACTTTCTGGAACACGCGCTAGACCATTCGGCCCACCTGCTACCCATGCAGGGGCCGATTGGTGTATTTATTCACCACAACACACTGCACTCCTTTCAGCATCTTCCTTTCGAAGATGCTGTTGTCGCAGCATCAGTGATCTATGGCACACAGCCATTTCTGATGGAAGCACACTATCAGGCACTGCGTCAGGAGGGGCGAATCGTCGATAGTGATATTGATGTCGCACTTGCAGACGATGCATGCGACATGGTCCGTGCGTGGTTTGATCCAGCATCCCGTCCACTCACCATTTCCAACCTTCGTTGGTACTCTGACGAGAAGTGCTACTTTGATTTACCTGAAATCAGGGATCTTTATCAGGAGGCGAAGCGGCGATTACCGGCATTTGAGCAAGCTCCTGCAGGTCGGCCTAAGCGCTTGCGTGACAGTGTTTTTTTTGTGGATGGGTATGACACGGATGCCATCGTTAATCCCCTGTTGATTCACTTATGTGCTGCATTTACCGATCAAGGAATGGCCTATTGGCCAATGCCAAATCGTGATGAAGGTTTGCTGGTAGCAACACAGAAACTGTTTGCGAATGGTGGACTTATCAATCCACTTGGATTCAGCGGGTTGGATACATTGTTTCAACGTGTTCAGGGGATGAGCGCAGCGGATATCGTGCTTGATGCCTTTCGGCAATGGGATGTCCCAACATCAGCGTATGGCTCTCTCATTGAACTCGAGCTGTTGGCGCTCCCAGGCTGGGCAGGGCTGATTCGACGTTTGGAAATGGAACCATCATTAGCACCCTACCTGGCCATCAATGCATCCCTAATGGACTTCCTTGCAATCAGGCTCCTACTTACGATTGCCGCCAGTGGTGAACAACAGTCCACATATGCGAACTGGCAGCGTCCGGAGCAGCAAGACAGCGATTTATACAAACGACAAAGGATGGTTGAAGCTGGAAACATCGCCACTTTGATGGCACGCCTGAACGTTTCGCTGAACAGTCCGGACAGTGTCTGGGATGAACTGATTACCATGACACGGAAGTGGGATGATTTGCAGCGCCGACGTGTTCTGCACCAAGCCTACGAACATCGACATGCATTGAGTGTTCTTGGACCACTTTCACGTCACCGTATAGATGGTGGGTTCAGCGTTCCTGACAAGCCATCGGCACAGGTGTTCTTCTGTATTGATGAGCGTGAAGAGTCTGCGCGTCGTGCATTAGAAGAAGTTGCGCCGGACATCGAGACGTTTGGTGCAGCCGGTTTCTTTGGTGTGGCAGTTCACTACCAGGGTGCTGATGACGCACATGGGGCTGCATTCTGTCCAATCGTTATTAATCCGCGGCATGCCGTTATTGAACACCCATTAGTCAGTGATGAGCATATCTACAAGGTTAGGCAGAAGCGCCGTAAATATGTAGCACGGACAGCACTGACGACCTTTAAGGGATCACGTACCCTCTTTAGAGGCACTCTGGTAAATCTTATTTTTGGCTTTCCAACGCTTGTGCCTTTGGTTGCGAATATTGTTGCTCCAGGGACGTTTGGGAGGCTGCTTGCCAAAATTAATTCAAAGTTGTTGCCAGTTCCTTCGACAAAGCTTGGATCTTTGCACGAAGGCAGTACTTACCACGGCTTACAGCAGGGCTTTACATTGGAAGAGAAGGCTGACCGGGTTGCGGGAATGCTAAATGCCGCCGGGCTGGTCAAGGACACGGCGCGCCTGGTTGTGATTCTTGGACACGGATCAACATCCCTGAACAATCCACATGAATCAGCACACGACTGTGGTGCATGTGGTGGCAGGCGTGGGGGTGTCAACGCACGGCTTTTCGCCGCGATGGCTAACAACTCGGATGTCCGCAAGCTGCTGCCAGCACGTGGTGTCACGGTCTCCGATGACACATGGTTTGTTGGGGGATACCACGATACATCATCTGATGAAGTGACTCTTTACGACACCACAGCCGTACCAGCAACCCACGCGGATGACTTGGAGCGGCTACGGTTAAGTTTGGACAAAATGCGCGCTGGAAACGCGCTCGAGAGAGCGCGCAGATTTGAAGCCGCCGATGGCTACAGCTCACCTGATTCGGCGCTGCTTCATGTCGAGGACAGAGCCTTCCAACTTTCTGAACCACGACCGGAGTATGGTCACTGCACCAATGCTGTTTGTATCGTCGGCCGGCGGGCATCCACACGGGGACTCTTTCTTGACCGCCGAGCATTTCTTGTAAGTTACGATGCCATGGTTGATCCAAAGGTAACCAGCCTGACCGCACTCCTTGGTGCCGCAGGACCCGTGTGTGCTGGAATCAACCTAGAGTATTACTTTAGTTTTGTCGATAACGAGTGTTATGGATGTGGAACCAAGCTTCCTCATAATGTTGTAGGGCTCGTCGGTGTGATGAACGGGTTCAGGAGTGATTTGCGAACAGGACTACCTTGGCAAATGGTTGAAATTCACGAGCCTGTACGCCTTTTGCTTGTTGTCGAAGCATCACCCGAAAATTTATGGACGGCAATTTCCAATAATCCGCACGTTACAGAATTGGTGACCAACCGGTGGATTCGTGTGGCATCAATGAACCCGGATTCCGGGCTAATCAAGGTCTGGAAAGATGGGCTTTGGAATGACATTGAGCCGGATGAAAACCGCTTGCCTGTCGTGAATAGTTCCGGTGACTGGTTTCTCGGACGAATGGAACACCTGCCAATGGCCCGAATCGAGGTCTCAAAATGACCTACCTTCTCCCCATTGTGATCGCAACACCATTTGTCGTTTTCTGTCTACTTGGAACCCTTTGGCTGTCCGGCGTGGCTCTCTCTGAAAAGGCGATTGTGGCGATAACGCATGCTGGTTTGTTCGTCTCTGCAATCTGCCTGTTGCGACTTTTGCCCTCGTTTTTCATTGGAGGCACTCGCTTCCATTCTGCTGACTGGTTTCGAGTTGGTGAGTATCACTTCAGCATTGACCTTGACCTGTCCAAACTCGCAACATTTCCATCACTTCTTGCAGTCCTACTGTTGGGCCTAATAACCCAGTTCTCATCGCGCTACATACATAGAGATCGAGGCTTTCTGCGTTTCTTTCTGATGTTGAATCTGTTTGCATCCGGCATTTTGACCGTATTTGTTGGCGGTGCTCTGGATGTGATGCTGGTGGGGTGGGAGTTAGTTGGAATATCCTCAGTGTTTCTCATCGCATTCTTCCAAGAACGTGAGCAACCCGTAGCCGGAGCCCTTCGAGCCTTTATTACCTACCGGACGTGCGATATCGGGCTGCTTGTTGCGATCGTTTTGTTGCACAGAATTACGGGGAATGCATCGCTCGACGACATAAGCAGATTAACCAGTCAACAAGCGACCCTTGTCGCCAGTCTGCTGATTCTGGCATCCCTTGGGAAAAGTGCTCAGTTTCCATTCTCTGGGTGGCTTCCAAGGGCCATGGAAGGCCCGACACCATCAAGTGCCGCGTTTTATGGAGCGCTTTCATTACATGCAGGAGCGTTTCTACTCCTGAAAGCCAGACACTTACTAGAAATGTCGCCAGCCACATGTTGGGCAATTGTCATCATCGGTGCTGCCACAACACTGCAGGCAACATTGTCAAGCAGGGCAGTAGCTGATGCCAAATCCGCATTAGCCTTCGGAGCGCAGGCGCAAGTTGGGCTTATCTTCATCGAAATTGGCCTTGGGTGGGACAAGCTTGCATTATGGCACCTGTGCGCTCACTCAGTGCTGCGTACAATGCAGTTTTTGCGTGCTCCTTCGACGCTTCACGCGTATCACAGTATGCATGCAGCAGCCGGTGGACACATACCAGCGACGGGTCAGTTCTACGATCGATTTATCCCTAAGTCTCTACGCATAAAGCTGTACCGGGTTGCATTTGACCACGGCTGGGTAGACACCGTGTTGGTTAGGTTTATCCTTGGACCATTGGTTGCTGTTGTGAACGTCTTTCTGATGGCGGAACAGAGAATGGCTCCTATTCAGGAGAAGGGTCTTCAGGATGATTAGTCAGCAGACAGCTGTGTTGGCAATAGGCACGTTACTGGTCTCCGGAGTTCTCACGTTTTTCTTGAAAAACGTCAGCAGCATTCGGACCGTTGGTTTTGTCACAGCATTAGCCAACTTTGTTGGGGTGTTGCTCGTCCCAGTTGCCTCAGGAAACACGTTCGGCAATCAACATTTCATCATCGATGTCGATGAAGTGAACCGCATTCCAATGCTGGCATCGAGCCTGTTGTTGGTGGTGACGTTCTTGATGGCACCGGACAGTGCAATTCGCAGTGGCTTTGTGTGGAAATCACTAGTAAATATCGCAGCTACACAGCTTGCTTACACAGCAGGTTCACCGTGGTTGATGTCTCTAGGAATTGCCATTGCATGGCTGCCCTTTTATAAGGAATTCTCTCCGGTTACACGGCTTACGTTTGCGCTTGCATCCGTTGTGTTACCTATTGGCTTGAACCTTGGCGACAAGGGAGTTTGGTTGGTTTTTGCGGCCATCATTCTGAGGAAAGGGCTGTTTCCTGCACATGGATGGATCACGCGGACAATGGGAGCCGGCCACTGCCAGACGGCGATGTTAGTCGTCAACACGCATATTGGAGCCTTTGTTTTATTACGGACATCACATACATCTGCAGTTTGGCTTACAGACCTCGCACTTGGAACAGCTGTGTATGCTGCAGCACTGGGGATGCGTGAATTGTCCCCTCGGCGGACGCTAGGCTTCTTGTCGATTAGTCAATCTGCATTTTTGCTGGCCGGGATAGGAAGTCATACATCAGAAGGCATCGCCGGGTCACTCCTTCTCTGGCAGGTTGTTGTTGCTTCGACCACAATGCTTGCTGGCATTATGGCAGCACTTGAATCCAGAATGTCCGTGTCCCTGACGCTCAAGCACTCAACTGGCCTCGCCGCACGCTTCCCAAGGCTTGCCGTTGGCTTTGTTATCGCGGGACTTTCCCTCGTTGGAGCACCGATGACACTTGGATTCTATGGAGAGGATCTTTTGATGCACGGAACAATGGCTGCACATCCACGCATTGGTATTCTCTTGCCGATTGCAACAGCGATGAACGCCATCACCGTCTTTCGGATGTTCTCACGATTGTTCCTTGGACCCATCAACGAAGACCTGACAGCTGTACCCGATGTGCTGCCGCGCGAGCGTTTGGTGATAATCGCGGTTATTGCGTTCCTGATACTCGGTGGCCTTGTTCCCGGTTGGCTGCTCCCCAAAACGGCAGCCATCCATGATGCTGTGACAACATATCCCGGAAATTAGCCAACATGGTCGCAATCGCCATTTTCCCTTCAGGTGGTTCAATCGATACGGGTTATCCTCATTGATAACGACGGGAATGCCTGAGGGAGTTCGTCTCACGTCATAGTCATTTGAGCCTGTAGACTGTAATTATGGCGATTGAATTTCGGATGCTTGAGCGTGGAGATTACACCGAGCATCAAAACCTGATGAGTATGGCATTCGGGCGTGGTGGTATCCGGCATCCTTTGGCTGATGACGCACCAACACCCGCCGGACTGCTCAATACCATCGGTCTGTTTGAAGATGGCAAATTAATGTCATCAGTGGGCGTCGAACCTTACCGTGTCCACTTTGGCTACGGCACCCAGCTCGGTTATGGCGGTATCGGTGGAGTGGCCTGCGCAAATGAACGTCGGGGGCGCGGCTACGTACAGCAACTTCTAGCGCGATCCCTGGCACTTATGGAGGAGCGCGAACAATCCATCTCCGGCCTCTACCCATTTGCCTATGCCTTCTACCGCAAGTTCGGCTGGGAATACGTTGGCCATGTCCAAAATATCAATCTGCCCGTCCGCGAATTGAAACGCTACAATCCAGCCGGCTGGGTTGTCAGCGAAATCGATCTGGAAACAAATCTTGACCAGGTCAAGCCGTTCTATGACACCATTGCGGCAAACTATCGCTCGGCGTTTACGGCATCGACACATAAGTGGCATGATGACTATAAAGCGCACGACAACCGGAAGTCATATGTCTATGTCGCCCGCGATGAAAGTGGTGAAATCGGCGGTTTGATGCGCTTTCGCTATCCAGCCCACGGTTCATCGGACCTTCCATCCGTAACGCGCCTCTGGACCAAAAGCCCGGCGGCACTCCATGCCATCCTCGATGTCATCCGCGACATCGGAGTCCAACACGACACAGTGCAGCTGCTTGTACCGTCTGATTTTCCAACACTTGTGCTCAACTGCTCCCACACAACGAAAATCGCCCTCGAACCCGTTTACCAGGGACGCATCGTCAGCATCGCACAGTGGGCAGCTGGCATCACACTGCCCCCTGCCACGGACGGACTTGCGGTGAAAATGCAGGTTCATGACCCACATGCTCCTTGGAACGATGGAACATGGACACTCACCAGAACACAAACTGGTGTCAGTGCCGAGAAGTCATCTGGCGGTGGTGATGCGGACATCAGCTTGGACATCACCACCTTCTCACAGCTCGCCTTTGGTGATCCATCCCGTATCCCGCTGCAGGCCGCCGGGAAGCTCCCATGCGTATCTGCGGATGTCAATGCCGCCATCGATGCCATCTTCCCATCACACACCGTTTATCTCTGGGATGGTTTTTAAATGCCTACATCCGCTGGGTGGGTGTCATCACCGGCCATAACTGCAGCTGTTGCCCGCTGGACCGGACCGCAAGGGCAGACGGTTGTAACATTCGGGGATGTCGCAGCATCGGATGACGTCATCCTGATGATTCACGGGATGGCGGGCTGTAAGGAACGCTTTTTGGCGCTGGCGCTTGCGTGTGTGGATGCCGGAAGGGCCGTCATCTCTGTTGACCTTCCGTACCATGGAGAGCGGCGCACGGAACCGCATGGCTCCATCATGCTCTATCCTCCACATCCCCAATTTATGAAAGTCTCGGCCAGCGTTTGTAACACGCTTCTGTCCGAGCTTCCGGGAATACTTGACGCGGTTGGCGTCACATCCGATGTCACCGTTCTGGGGCATAGCCTTGGTGGACGTATCGCGTATCACATGGCGCTGCGCAACCTTGCTGTGAGGCGGGTCATTTGCGTCGGGAGTCCAATCGGCGTCGAGTCTATCCCCAAAGGCAGCACGTTCACAGAAAAGGACCACGGCTACTGGAAAGACATCGATCCGTTTGCCGGTACAGAGAGTCTGCGCCGCGTCCCAATCACCTTCATCCATGGCGAAAAAGACAAAGTCTGCCCGCTCTTCACGATTGAACGGCTGCAAGGGTTGGTACGTGAGACAGCACCGGATGTCAAATTGGATATCAAGATAATCCCTGATGCTGGCCACGAGCTGGTTGGCCCACTCGAAGCCGCGGCGCTCGCGGAGCTGCTTGGGCCATAATCCTGTGAGGCCGCTATGAATGTGTTTCCACTCCTTGAACGTCTGGTTCGATGGCATCCGGATTTGGTGGATGCAAGCAAACTGGAAAAGGTTCTGAGCGCTTCGGAGAGCGATAAAGCTGCATCCGTGCTGGATGCATTAGCCGATGCACAGTCATTTGCTGAACCGCCTCCTGCACGCATCGTTGGGGATAAGGACATCGTTCCAACAGGATGGTCAAGCGAGACGCTTGCGGATGCAACACCTGTCATAAAGGTAACGGATCCATCACGCTTTCGTGACCGCTTGTTCTTAGCCACACTGCCGGACCTAGTGCGGGAAATCCAAACGGTCAGGAACGTCATTCTCGACTTCCGCTTTGAGCGGGTGCCTGGCATAGATGACATCGATCCGATGCTGGATTTCATCCGCCGCTTTACTCCGGGTGCCGATATCGCGTTTCGGGCACACATCGGGTTTGCATCCGAGGACCGTCCCGACACGGGCGACTACCGCAGTGAGTGGCGGCAGCGCCGGATGCCGGGTTCTGGTAAGGTTGCGATTGCAGTCGTTGTGAATGCCAATACGCCACCACTGCTGCCTTTGGTGGCCGCAGCACGGGATGGTCATCTCCTGCTTCTCACTGAGGATTTTGTCCGCCGGGTGCCGTCGTCTGACATTTTTGGACTCCCGTACACAGTGCTCAACGTCGCTGGTCAAAGCTATCGGATTCGGACCGCGACTTCCCCGATGGCACTTGGCCAACCCACATTAATGCCGGTCGGAACATCAAATCTCAGTATTTCTAAGCGACTTCGTGCAGCTACGGAGCGGACGGGCGTTGTTTCAGTCCGACTGCCCGGCGCACCGGGTATCCCGCAACTACCCGATACCGCAAGGCCCGCTGCGCAGCTTCTCCGGGCGCAGGTAGTCGTTGCTGGCTTACATCCGCACCAGAGCAAACCGTGGCGTGTCGTTCCGATGGATGAGTCTGTTCGCGACACCGATGGGATGCGGCTTACGACATCCCTTCGACGTGTCGCTGTTGCGCTCAGCGATGGCCATGCGCAGGTTTTGTATCGCCCGATGGTCGGGGCTGGAATTGTGCCAGCACCGGTTCGCCTGCGGGTCCTCGATGGTCAATTGACGATTGTGCAGCGCTACGGAATTCCGCCTATTGATGCTGGGATTGAGCTTGGGGATGTCATCGAAACCATCGATGGCATCCCGTGGTCAAAGGTAGCCAAACCGCTTGCCGCTGAGCTTTCCTTTTCGACGCCATGGGCGCACATGCTTTATGTGTGTAACCGCATTTTGGCTGGGCCATCCGGTGGTCTGATCCGGCTTGGGATAAACCGCGGGGGGAAACGCTTCGCGGTTGAGCTGGCGAGAGTGATGACGGTTGCTTCGGATGGTCGGGTTCACGAGCGACTTGGTGCGCCTGCCCGGATGCTTGCTGGCAATGTCGGCTATCTGGACTTGGACAACCTGACGACGGCGGGTGTTGCCAAGGCCCTTGAAGTGGTTGGGGAGTCTGGGAAGTGGATTATCGATGCCCGTGGCCAGGGAAACATGGTGGCTTGGGATCTGGCTCCGCTGGTAGCGACGAAGCGTACGGTTGCTGGAGTTTGTGTGACGCGTGTGGACATCGCGGATGTCGGGGCGTTCCCAGAGCAGCAGCAGCGCCGCCGGGAGCTGGTCATTGAACCTGCAAAGGGAGCACGCCGCCGCAAGGTTGTGGTGATGGTGGATGAGCGGACGCAGAGTCAGTCTGAGGTCTCAGCACTGTTTTTCAAGGCGCTGGGGGCGATACTCGTGGGCAGTCGGACTGCCGGGACCATCGGGGATGTGACAGATATCCAGGTGCACCCCGAGGTCCGCTTGTCGTTCTCCGGTCAGGATGTCCTGACGCCGCAGGGAGTGAGTCTGCATGGCCGCGGTCTTGATATCGATGTGCAGGTACGGGAAACGCCCGCTGCGGTGCGCAGCGGGCGTGACCTGCCGCTCGAGGCGGCGCTAAGGATACTGTCAAAGGGCTGATGATGCCCTTTCCTGAAGTGACTACTTGACTGGTGTAAGGGTTGTTGGTCCACCTTTGCCAGTGAGCTCAAGGTTGCCTTCCTTGATAGACCACGTCAGCGATTGGTTGAGGTTAGACTTGACTTGCGCGGGTAGCATTGCCATCATGTCTTTTCCGCCCATCTTTACCGATGTGATGGATATATCCAGCTTGTCACCGTTCAGTTTGTAGGTGCCTTCTGCATCCACGGCGCCCATCGGGGATGTCGCCGTCTGCTTGACCTTGTTGTCGGCGGTGAATTCAATGGTCGAGCCGGTCATTCCGGAGACAGTACCTGTCCATTTCCCAACAGGGGATGGCTTGGCGCAGCCAACAAGCGAAACACCCAGTGTGGCCACGACGGCGATGACGGAACAAATGCGCATAGATGGAAGCATCAGCATCCCTCCAGTTTGAAGTTGTCACCACTATACCGGAACCAACTACGAAGCCATGAGAATTAAATAATTTGTTCGTCCACTCTGCATAAAGTTCTGTACAATGTACAAGTTGTTTAAGTTGATGTTCATCTTGTTTAGGTGAGAGAGCAGCTAGCTATGAAATTAAGTCGTCAGTGGATAGGAATCACATTACTCATAGCCGTTGGACACGGTGTGTGGGCGTATACCGCTCTCCCAGAGCGCGTTGCAAGCCACTGGGATGGCTTGGGTAATCCAAATGGCTACATGAGCCGGGATGGATTTGTCAGCTTTTACCTTTGGCTGATGGTTGGTTTATCATCGCTGTTCGGTGGAATCGGTGCATTGATTCGCATCACTCCCGATGATGCCATAAATCTGCCAAACCGAGACTATTGGCTTGCGCCTGAGCGTCGCGAGGCTACCATCGCGACAATTTCTCAGCAGATGAATGCGTTCACTGTCATGATGAACATCTTCATGATTGGTATTCATCACCTTAGCGTCATGGCCAACCTGACGCCGGATAAACACCTCAGTAATGCCGTTTGGCTACTGCTTTTGGCTTTTCTTGGCGGGACTGGCTATTGGCTGTTCAGAATGTACGCTGAGTTCAAATTGCCACAAACGCCTGCAGAGTAACTGTGCGGCGGTAGATACAGCAAAGCCTCCCAGGTGTCCCGGGAGGCTTTGCACATTTTGCAAATACACGCGTCTTTACGACACGGTTGAAAGCCACGTCTCGGCCATAATCTTGTGACCCGTTGGGCTTGGGTGTACACGGTCCCCTGCGATATCCTTGACGGTTGCTCCTTGGAGCATGTGGTAGTTATACATCGCCTGTGTATCCACCAGATATGCCCCAAATTCTCCGGCTAGCTCGACCACAATCTGGCGGTACTCATCCATACGCGCACGCATCGGCTCGTTCTCGTTCGCCTCTACCAAAAAAGGCGTCATCAGGACCAATCCACCCTTGAGGTTTGGACGGACACGCGTCAAAAGCGAACGATAGGTCGCCTTATAATCCGTCGGCAAAACACCAATGCCGCGCTTATCAAACTGGCGCCAGACATCGTTGGTGCCAATCATAATCGACAGCCAATCCGGCTTGAGATTGATGACATCGTTATCCCAACGCGCTGCCAGGTCACGAACGGTGTGGCCGGAAATACCCGTGTTGAGGACAACATTGTCCTTGAGTCGCTCCTGGACAATGGCGACATAGCCACTGCCAAGACCGGCGCCTTTACCGACTGGACGAGCACGCCCACAGTCTGTAATCGAATCACCCGTGAAGAGCACCGTTGCTCCCTTTGCAATCTTCATGACTTTTCTCCCATCCGCTACGCGCGCTTCACCTCACGCAGCGTCAAACGACTGATTATCGTACCAATCGCCAGCAATGTGCCAGAGACATAAAAAACAACCTGGCTTCCACCACTGAGACCGTGTAAAAGGCTTGCGCCGCCGGCGCCCAGGAAAGCGCCAATGCCCTGTACCAGGCGGACAGATCCAATCAACCCGCCGCGCTCATGGTCATCCGCCAAATCAGACAAATATGCCATATATGCTGGAAACGCCATCACAAACCCAACCCCGAGCAATGATCCAAGCGCCACTACCAATAGCTGACTCTGAACGTAAAAAATCAACCACAGACTGCTTGTACATAGCAACATCCCAAGCTGAATACTCTTGGTCTTGCCCCAGCGGTCGGTCAAGTGACCAATGGGGATGCTAACCGCTCCGATCAGCATCGCCGGCACAAGCAAGACCTTACCAAAAGTGGATTCGGACAAGTGGAACCGCGAAATGAAGTAAGTCTTTACATACGGACCAATAAGTCCCACCGCTAAAAAGATGACAAATCCGAGAAGCATCACCATCGGGATGCGCTTCCACGTCCGTTTCAGGGCATCGACAGAAAATGCACTCCCGGTTTCATGACCCGCTGGACGCTGGTGTGTTTCCGCCTTGCCCGGCGCAACCAGATAGCCAAACACGGCGGCGAGAAGAAAGCATCCACCAGCAAGGTAAAACGATGGATTGTAGTGTTCCGGCTGCGCAAGCGTGAACTTCGCTCCAAACTGGTCATTCACAAGCCCGGCACAGTAAGGACCAATCGCAATTCCCGCCAGGTACGTTGTATTCAGCACGGTCATCGCGCGTGCCTGACGCTCCGGGGCACACCGATCTCCAATACTGGCAAACACACTCGGCCAAAGCATCGATGCGCCGATACCATCCAACGCTCGCATCACCAACAATAGCGGAATCGCGACCCCATTACCGACTTCTTTCAGCGGAATAAATGCCGTACTAAGACTCGTCACCACGGAGAGCATTGCGCCAAGAAGCATCATCCGACGACGACCAACACGATCAGCCATCGCTCCCATCGGGGAGTTACCAGCTGCTTCTGCTGTGTAGAAAATCGCCATCGCGATTCCCGGGAGACTGGCAAGGCCAAGCCCCTGCTCGAGGAGCATCGGCAGCGATGAAATATTGACAATCACAAAGCCCAGCTCCGCAAGACCTGCGACGGCCGAGAGGACAATCAGAAAGAGCCACTCGGGCACAGCTAGCTTTGACACAGGGAGAGTATACAACTGTCACTCTTACCGGGGTTCCCATGTCAAAATTCAGGCTTGATTGGTAAGGTACACTTTTGACGCCATGGCAGAACATATTGGAATAGACCTCGGAACTACACACTCTCTCGTTGCAGCCACAATCAATGGGGTCCCAACTGTCCTCCCTGATCCTCAAACCGGGGAAATGCTTCTCCCAAGCATCGTTCACTTTGCACCAGATGGCACAGTTGTTGTCGGTACTGACGCTGAGAAGCTGCTGGTCACAGACCCGCTGAACACAATTTACTCCGCAAAGCGCCTGATGGGCCGCGGGGCCGGCGACAGCGAAATAGCATCCGATGGCCTTGCCTACGCAATCACATCCGATTGTCAGGTCCTGCTCCCGGATGGCACACGCATCTCCGCTCCCGCAGTCGCATCCCATATCCTCCAAACACTCGCAAATCGCGCATCCACCGCCCTCGGCACAACCGACATCAAAGCCGTTATCACGGTGCCGGCTTACTTCAACGATGCACAACGCCAGGCAACACGCGATGCAGCAGCACTCGCTGGCCTCGCCGTCGACCGCATCATTAATGAACCCACCGCAGCCAGTCTTTCTGTCGGCCTGCATCGGCTCAACACCGCCACGATCGCCGTTTATGACCTCGGGGGTGGCACATTCGATGTCTCCATCCTCCGCCTTGAGGATGGCGTGTTTGAAGTGTTGTCAACCGGTGGCGATACCCGCCTCGGAGGGGATGACTTTGACCAGGCAATCGCAGCGTGGCTTCACGGCTTTGGAATTCAACTTCCTGCGAGCGAGCTGCGCGTCGCGGCGGAAGCTGGCAAGGTCGCGCTGTCAGATAACCTCAGCACCGATGTCCTTGGCGTTGTCCTGACACGCCCCGTCTTCGAAGGGCTAATCAGCGATACGGTTGAGAAAACCATCACGCTCACCGCCGCCGCACTCGCCGATGCCGGGCTAACAACCGCTGGTATTGATGCCGTTGTCCTTGTCGGCGGAAGCACACGCGTCCCGCTCGTGCGCAGCCGTGTCGAAGCGTACTTTGGCAAACCCGCTCTCACCGATGTTGACCCTGATCAGGTGGTCGCCCTCGGAGCGGCTATCCAGGCCGATATCCTTGCCGGAAACCGTACGGACACACTGCTGCTCGATGTAACCCCGCTATCCCTCGGAATCGAGACCATCGGCGGCGCAACCGAAAAACTCATCTACCGCAACACACGTATCCCGACGCAGGCTAACGAGCACTTCACGACCAGCAAGGATGGCCAGACAAAAGTCCTCATCCATGTCGTCCAGGGAGAGCGCGAAATGGCTGCGGACAACCGCTCCCTCGCACGGATTGAACTCACCGGAATCCCGGCGCTGCCGGCAGGCATCCCCAAGATTAATGTCACATTCCGCATCGATGCCAATGGCATCCTCCGTGTGGATGCCAACGAGGAGCGCAGTGGCACCAAGGCCGTCGTGCGCGTGAAGCCAACATATGGCATCGAGCAATCGGATGTCCGTGCAGCTGTCAGGGCATCCTTCGTCCATGCCGACGAAGATGTCGCAGCACGTACGCGGGCTGACATGGTAAACGAAGCCACCAGTGCGCTCATTGGGCTTTCGAAACTCTTTGTGACGCACCGGGACCGCCTCGAAGCCGGGACGGTTGAAGCGATCACCGCCGCGCGTGTCGTCCTTGAAGATGCCATCGCAAATGCACCGGACCATTCGACAATCCGCGTAGCGTGGGATGCTCTGGAGGACGCAGCACGCCCGCTGGCAGAGCTCGCGATGAGCGATATTGCGACAAATCTGGTAAGCGGCAAGACACTCACGGATGCCCTGGCATTTCTTGAAGAACGCTCCCGTGAGCGTAAGGGGCTGGACACACCCGGCGCATGATGCGCCTGCAAATGCTCTCCCAGAGACCAGTCGTCTGGATTCTGGGGGATGAAGCTGCAAATGCTGTTCGGGATACGCTGCTTGCAACGCATCGTGCTGAACTAGATGTGCTTTGTTACGCCTATTCCGGCGCAACACTTGAGAGTGTAATGGATGCCCAGCTCCTGATGGCAGTTGGAAGCGGCACTGGTCCCAATGCAATCGTTGTGGTCGCTGGCGCTTACGATGCGCTTTTTTCGGCGATGTCAGGCGAATCTCCGCTCGAGGCCTCTGAACGTCTAACAAAACGGCTTGACCGTTTGCAAGTAATGCTTCGGCTACGAAAATTAGATAACGTTCTCTTCATACTTTATTGTTCTCTTAACATTAATGGGCACTGTGTTAACGTAGGATTACCCCCGGCGTGGGCTGAACAGGTGTGCATTGGGGGTAGCCCCAAAACCAATGCAAATGTAACGGTTCCCGCGATGCTGGAAACTCTCCTGTGTGGTTTGGGTTTTGGAAAGGATACTGGTCATGAATCGTCGTGATGTGTTAGTTGGACTCGCTGGTGTTGCTCTCATTCCATCGATGGCGATGGCTGGTAATCCCGAGCTCAGAATCATAGAAACCGCAACGGGTAAAGAAGTACGTTGGAAGTCCATGCTGGATGCAGCATCCAAGTCGGATGCCATCTTTGTTGGAGAGCAGCACGATGACCCGGAAACGCACCGCATCGAGCTCGCAATCCTTCAGGACCTCCATGAGCGTGTAGGACAGCGCTTGATTCTGTCCATGGAAATGTTTGAGCGGGATCAACAAGTCGTTCTTGACCAGCATCTCGCAGGTGTCCTCACCGAAGAAGACCTCGGAAAGAAGACGAAGCTGTGGGGTAACTACACGACCGACTATGCCCCGATGGTTCGCTTTGCAGCCAAGAATCTGATTCCTGTTGTGGCAGCCAACTGTCCGAACGCCATTATCCGAAAAGTTGGTCAAGGGGGCATCGATGCTCTTGCCAAGCTCCCTGAGTCCGAGCGGCGCTATGCTGCCAAAACAATCATTGCTCCCGCAGGTGATGCCTATTCCGACAAGTTTACAGAAACCATGTCCGGGATGGGTGGGAGCCACGGTCCTGCGATGGACGCTGCGATGCTGCGCCGTATCTATGAAGCCCAGTGCACCCGGGATGACACCATGGCGGAGTCAATTCACCGTGCAATGACGACGGGAAGCGTTGTTCTCCACATCAATGGCGGCTTTCACTCCGAGAGCGGCCTCGGGACCGTCGCCCGATTGCAATGGCGTCGACCACTTGGTCATCGCTCAGCCGTTATCCAAGTCGTACCTGTAAAGGGATCCCTCAAATCTGCGGTTGTTCCTAAGGGACAGCCCATCGGGACATATGTGGTGTTCGTGCCGGACAGAAGAAAACCTGAAGAAAGTAAGTGAAGTTCTAAATGATTGTCAGCCCGTTGTTTTTTTTGTTGAGCGGTGTTTGTGCGGATGTTCAGAAGTTTGTTCCTACGACGAAGATGAGCGGATATTTACAGCTCAGACTCGATACGCTTGGATCAGATGGTGCACCGTTCAATAGCAATGGCAGCGGTGGGTCAGGTATTCGCCCCGGCAATGGCGGTCCAATGGTTGGTGGACCACAGTCCGGCTTTATGGTTCGCCGGGGACGTATCCGCTTTGACATGGAGACATCGCCGACACAGACGGTTGTCGCGCAGCTGGATATCCCAAGTGGCAGCGGAACTAACATTCGGGATGCCTACGTCGTATGGAAATTCCCCAATCAAAATCTGGCACTGACAGCCGGACAGTTTGTTCAGCCATGGGGCCAGGAAATTCGCTACAGCTCACGCTTAAGAGAGACCGCTGAGCGCGCCCTTGGCTTCTGCGACTCAACGTTTGGCATTCAGATGTACAAGTCGTCGACATCATCGACTGGCGGTGTCATCACCCCTGGAAGCACGGTTCCATTCCTCATCAACCAGGACCGCGATCAAGGATTCCAGGTCCAACATAACATCCCGGCAGCGAAGTCACGCCCGACCAGTGTCACACTAGGCTGGTTCAATGGTGAGGGCAGGGACAATGCGGGTAGTAGGAATTTGAATGGCGTGATGGACCTTGTTGGTCGTTTTCAGACTGTCATCCCGGTAAACCACATGAGCATCACTGCAGGTACCAGTGTTTACTCCGGAGCGATGGCAGCGCGCAAGGGTGCACCTGTTGGAGGAGTCGTTCAGCCATTTACAAATGGTGCACGCCAGCTGGTTGGTGCTGATCTGCAATGGATAAACAATAAGGGTACTGAAGTCCGAGTGGAAGGCTTCTCCGGGCGTTTTGAGCTGACGCCTGATCGTGCACAGTATCTTCCGGGAAATCATGCGTGGGCTTGGTACGCCGTATGGAAGCAACCGATGGGGCACAATCAGCACTTCTTCCTGAAGTTTGATGACTTTCGCCCAGTCGCAGATGGCAATCGCATCGTAGGGGGCGTGAAGGGGAGCGACCTCGAGCGTAAAGTCCTTTCCGTTGGCGTTGTAAATCGCATCCAACCGAATACGTTCTGGCGAAACACCATCCAGCATGGTCTGAATCCATACGATCCATCGGCAACGGATGGAATGCGCTCGCGGGTAACTGTTATCAGTACGGAGTTACAAGTCGAGTTCTGATGAGCACGTTGCTCTGTATCCACGGTTGGCCGATGGCATCCGCAACGTTCTCAAGCCTTGCGGATGCACTTCCCCATTTCAATGTAATTTCCCCAAACCTCCCCGGATTTGGAGGCACAACGGATCAGGATTTCGATCATTCGCTGGATACTTATGCCGACTTTATCTGTGAAATTGCGGGAGCATTATCAGGCCCCATTCACTTGCTTGGTCTGTCGATGGGCGGGAAGATAGCGATGCACATCGCTGCACGCAGGCCAGCCTGGTTACGGAGCCAGATTCTCCTTGCGCCCAGTTATCCGGATGCGACCATCGTCTCAGCTGAAGCACTCGCATCGCAGCTAACTGCATTTGCCGATGTAGACGCATTGGTTGCGCTTATGAGCGGGTGGGCGAACGATGTGGATTCTCTCGTAACCTGGGCACAGCTTGCCAGCCGTGATGCTTATACGTGGTGGTTGACCGATGGCCGCCCTGCGGACATTGCAGGCCATGTTCGTGAGATAACGGTACCAACATTGGTGCTGCATGGAGAGCTTGATCCTCTGCGGACGGTGGCCCAGCTGCAAACCACAATTGTCGATAGGCTGCCAAATGCGCTAATGCAGGTTGTTGATGGCGCATCCCACTGTATCCACATGGATGAACCGTACAAGGTTGCTGCAATGATCGATGAGTGGTTGGCCCGCCACAATGGCTAAAGGCTTTCTACGTCACGCGCCGGACGGTCCGGAAGCGATCAACAGCGCATCCTTTGATGATGACATCGCAGATCCATCACGCACCTACGTCATTGAATACTGGTCTGCCGGTTGTGCCGCTTGCGAACGTATCGCCGGTGTACTTGGTCAGGCGCTCGCGGGTTTGCAGGATGTCACTGTTTACACAGTCAATGTCGATGAAGAGGCTGACCTCGCCGTGCGGTGCGGGGTGCGTGCTCTGCCTGCGGTTCTCGTGTTTCGGAACAGAGTAGAAGTCTTCCGATCGCACCGGGCAAATGCCGAGGTCGATGTGGCCGTCTTTATAAATGGACTTACCCCTATCAGGTAGAATCATCCCGCAATACTTGTATAGGAGACGCCACATAATGCCAGGATTCGGATGGGATGACATCGAGGATATCGCTATCGGACTTGCTGAAGAGCATCCGGGTCTCGATCCTTTAAAGGTGCGATTTACCGACCTCGCCCGGATGGTGGCGGAGCTTCCAGATTTCAAGGGTGGCCCATTGGATGCATCCAATGGCCGTGCAAATGAGAGCCGTTTGGAAGCGATACAAATGGCGTGGCTGGATGAAGTAAACGACAAGTAGACGCATCGGCAGGAAAGCAGTGCCCCGGCGGCGAACCGCCCGGACATGATGACAATAGGTTTACGGCTTCCAGGGGCATGCAGCCGCCTCCCATTTCCAGATTTTGCACTTTGGTGTGCTTCCGCGGGTTTTGACAGTATCGACTTGCCCGAACCATCGCAGGAGCGTGTTGATGCCCTGAATGCGGCTGGACTTGCGATCGGTACGATTGACCTTGGTCCGACGCAGAAGCTGTTATCACCAGACGATGCGGTGCGTGCGGAAGGTATTGAAGAAGTGTCGGCACGAGTGCGTGCGATTGCTGCTGTCGGAGGAACGAAGGCATTTTGTGTCTTCTACCCGGCGGACCACACGCAGGCCCGTGGTGTAAGTGTTGAGAACTTCTGCAAAGCCTTTCCTTATGTTGGTGCTGTCGCGGCGAAAGTTGGTGTCCGATTCGCGATGGAAGGCTGGCCGGGACCGAACCACAGTGCAATTGGCGTAACTCCCGAAACCCTGCGGATCATGTTTGCTGCAGATACATCCGGGACGCTTGGATTGAACTACGACCCGAGCCACTTGGTGCGTGTTGGGGTTGACTATAAGCGCTACCTCCGTGAATTTGGTCATCTTGTTGTACATGCACACGGCAAAGACACGGCTCGGGATGATGAAGGGCAGTACCTCTATGGCCACTTGGGGCCATCCGTGGATAAGGTCATCGGCTGGAGTGGAGGCGACTGGCGGTACTGCATTCCAGGCGAAGGGGATGTCGACTGGACCCACGTCTGTGCTGAGCTGAATCGCCATGGGTTTGATGGCACGATAGCGATCGAGCTTGAGGATTTTCGCTACAACAATACCGAAGATGGTGAGAAGCGCGGGCTTAGCCGGGCGCGTGCGCACCTGCTACCGCTTCTCTGAGCACTCCGAAGCTCAGAGTCTTCAGCCCCACGGTCGAATCTCGTCCGCTGGGGCTTTTTCCTATCCGGCAGTTTCTGGTACGGCAACTGAGCTTTATGTTTGCTGACACCAAGCCCCAGACACAGGGATCAAATCTCTACCCAACATCCTGTATCCACCTCCGGTAGAATTACCGGATGAACGCTGCTAATCCCGATCCTTCAATGCCTGTTCCGGGCTATGTCGGAGATGCGGTCGCGACGGTACGTCTCCTCGATGACAACACAAGCAACCAGATTGCCGCGGGGGAAGTCGTAGAGCGCCCAAGCAGTGTGGTGAAAGAGCTGGTTGAAAATGCACTGGATGCCGGCGCAACACGCATCGATGTCCAGGTTGAGGATGGTGGTCGCGGTCTGATTGTAGTGCGTGACAATGGCATCGGTATGAGTCCGGTAGATGTCGTGTTATCGGTACAGCGGCATGCCACGAGCAAGATAACCACTGCAGATGACCTCCTTGAAATTACAACATTTGGTTTTCGCGGGGAAGCTCTTCCTTCAATTGCCAGCGTCTCTGACTTTTCGATAACGACGAAGCGCCAGGCGGATGACCTCGGAACGCAGCTGGTGATTCAACATGGGAATGTGACATTTACAGGGCCGGCTGCGTGCCCGGATGGCACCGAGGTTCGCGTTGCCAGCCTGTTTTCGACCGTACCCGCACGCCTGAAATTCCTGAAGTCAAACCAGACAGAGCTCAACCACATTTCTGATTTTCTTCAGCGTCTTGTCCTAAGCCGCCCGGATGTCGCGGTAACGCTTACCCATGATGGACAGACAAACCTTCAATTCGCGGGCACTGGCGATGTTGCGGCATCTCTTGGCGCCGTTCTCGGCCGGGATGCGGTAAAGGACATGGTCCCACTTACATGTGAGACTCCGGGACTCTCGGTGCGCGGCTGGGTTTCTAAACCGAGTGTCACGAAAGCGACCCGTGCCGGGCAATATTTCTTTGTAAACAACCGGGCCGTGCGCTCACGTGTTCTCCAAGTTGCCTTTGACCGGGCATTTCGCAAGCTGGTTGAGGGCGATCGTCACCCACTTGCAGTGATCTTTCTTGAGATTGATCCGAAGTACGTCGATGTCAATGTACATCCGGCAAAAAGTGAAGTCCGATTCACCCGCGATGGCGATGTTTTTGCAGTAATAGCCCGCGCTGTCGAAGATGCCCTCCTGACGGGTGGGTTGATCCCGGAAGTCAATGTAGTTCCGAGTATGCCACAGCCCCTCGTTTACACAAGGCCATCCATGCCGCCACGCACGACGATGAGTAATTTCGCGGATGTATTCGCCGAACTTCCGAGCCGTCCTTTGGATGGACTCTTCGAGCAACCCGTGGGATCCGGGATGGAACCAGCAGGGCAGGGGAACGGGCTGCCTGATATTGAGACATCGGGGGCGAATGCTTATATCGGGTTTGATGGCTATGCAATCAGCCGCCTCCGTGTCCTGGGGCAAAGCCGGAATACATATATTGTTGCCGAGACAGATGATGCAATTCTCCTTATCGATCAGCACGTAGCCCATGAGCGCGTTTTATACGAACAATTTATGAATGGCGCAGCATCGGAGAAAGACACCTGGGGCGTTGTCGCCCAGAACCTGGTTATTCCTGCGACGCTCTCCGTTAGTCCTGTAGAGCGAGAAGCGGCTGTAAAGTACCGTGATGTCCTGCTGCGGGCCGGTTTTGATATCGATGTCTTTGGCTCTGACACAATCGTCGTGCGTTCTGTTCCTGCAACGATTCTGGAGAAGCCATATTTGGGAATGATTTCATCTATTTTGGATGACCTTGCGCATACCCAGGGAAGCCGGCGACTCGATCTTCCGAATGAAGCCGCACTGATTATGGCTAGCTGCCGCCTCGCGGTCAAGAAGGGAGATCCTCTCACAATGGATGAGATGGTAAAACTGCTGGCCGATCTTGCCAGTATGAAGAATCCGTTCACTTGCCCCCATGGCAGACCCATTCTTCTGGCGCTCCCACATCGCGAAATGGATCGTAAGTTTCATAGAATTGGACCTCATTGACATGCACCGCAGTATTGCCACATCGCTTACGATTGCTGTTTTTTGCTCCGCAGCCCTTGCATACGCTCCCCAGGGAAAGTGGACCGCTTATGTGGAAACCAGCGGACCTAAGTTGTTGGTCAATGACCAGCTCATTGTACGGAGCCGTGTTTCCCGGGCCGGTCTCGCTCCCGAGCAACGTGTAAAACTTGGCGCAGAGCGACTCTCTCCACTTCTGCAAAGTGGCTTGTCCCCATCTGATGTCACTATTCAAGTAGAGTCAGAAACCAAGTATCGACGTGTGACAAAGCGTGTTACTGAAATGGTGAGTAAGCGTGTAACCCGTAAGATAAACGGAAAGCGCAAGCGCATCACGGTGAAGGTGCCGAAGACAACGCGAAAACGTGTTCGTGAAGCCTATCAGGTTGAGTCCGAGGCCCGTCTCCTTGCAGCGGGCGTAGTGATTGCGATTGCCGGTACATCTGATGCAAAAGCATCGGGTGTTGCAAAGCCAAGTGACCTCGCAAAGCGCTGGGAGAGTGCGCTCGTCGCTGCACTTAAACTGCCTGGACTCACGGTTGGGACAGAGACCTTGGTGATTCCACCTGGGATTACCAAAGTCCTGAAAATCGGTGGTGTCGCCAAGGGACCACTGGAAATCGGTCGTGCCAAGGGTGAGCAAAGTCCTATATCCGCGGTAGTAACGGGTGGGACGGTTACCGTGCGCTCAAGTGAACTTGGTAAGGACATCATCACATTGCGGCGTGGCGGTGCTGAAGTGCTTGTTACCGTAAGTGTTCTGCCTTATGCCGCCCAGCAGCTTGACCCTGCGCCCGTAGAGGTGACGGGATCAGGTCCAACAGGTTACCGTCTCGGGACGCTGGTTTCTCTTAATGGACTCAACGCATTAAAGCCAACCCCGGGAGCGCTGGTGACATTGGTAAACCCAGTCCGCCCGGTGAAGTCGCCGGGTCTGGGGAAAAACTTGAAGGCCGAAGTGATGATCGAGGCACGTGGCAAAGACATGATTCCGGTACGCGTCGGAATCGATGTTCCTGTCGTCCATCGCCCCTTAATCGCTGGTCCGAGCGAGCATTTGCTGTTTAGTAACAACCCCGAAAATGTCGTTGCCTTTGGTCAGCTATACCACGCAAGGCTGCGCACGGGCGGAAACCGTATAGTCTTCCATCACCAAAATGACCTCAAGGAATCCTTTGTTGGCGTTGTGGAGCTGATTAATGACTCCGATGACCCATGCAAAGTAGTTTGGATCGGTGGTGAACCTGGTCCAATGATAGATCCGGTTTACGTGGGATTTCAGGCAGTCAGCCAGCAGTGGGGTAACCTGATGAACCGTAATGGCATCGTTGTTACTGTGCCTCCTAAGTCGCGTTTGCCCTTGCTGATGCCTCAGGTGAAGTCCACGCATACTGTGAGTGGAATCATGGAGTTACGAACTGTTTCGGGTCCTGAGCCTATTCTTCGAATTACCGCCGCGAAATCACGTCAGGATGCTGGTTTTTCGACCGCATTGGTACCTGTTCCGGTAACGGATGCCATTGTGTCCAGTGTGATGAAGCCGGTAGCTTTTGTTTATCCGAATCCAAACAAGCAGATTAAGACCCGCCATGTTGTCGGCAAGGGGTATGCGTTTATCAAGATTGGTAACAAACCGATCATCGGCATTGATGGTACGCCTCCGCTCCTTGGAAATTATGGCGTCGTCTATGACATCGAGGTTGAAGTAGAGAATCCGCATCCACACAGCGCAAATGTCGACTTTGTCTTTGAGCCTACGGCTGGGCTAACCGGGTTTGTTTTCACGGTGGATGGACGCAAGGTCCAACAAGCCAGAACCAATCAGCCTGCTGAGCCTCGTCTTGCCCGTATCCGTTTGGCCCCAAATGAAGTCCGCAAGGTGCGTGTGAGGACGATTCCGTTGTCGGGAAGCAACTATCCGGTTCAGCTGACGGTGAAGAGCTAGGGGATGGCTTCTGTGCCTCTCATTTTCACGAGTGTGCGGTACATAACTAAGTTATTGAAAGATCTCTGGCAGGCGTTTATCGATTCAGCACCTGCTTGTGCATTCGGGACATAGTCTCCACGCAACGAGCTGGTGCCGATTAAACGAAAAAGCCACCTCAAAGGTGGCTTGTGGAAATGTTTGCTGACCCTTACTCGGAATCTGTATTGCGGCGCCGCCGAATCATGTAACCGAGAGGTAACAATCCAAGACCAGCGAGTGCAAATGTTCCCGGCTCGGGAACCATCGCATGGAAACTCACATTATC
>CAZSGJ010000026.1:0-1874 GCA_964606305.1 uncultured Armatimonadia bacterium | reverse complement strand
AGACCAGTGCCCGTCGCACCCGTGATCGAAGCCTGCGTGACAGAGTCGTTACCACGGAAGATTTCAAAGCTTCCATTGGTCAGGAGGTTCTGTGCATGTGCTGTCGACGCGACAGCACTTAGAACTGCAACACTCCCAAGTCCAAAGATTTTTCTCATTGTCCGCATGATATTTCCCCGGCCAACTCATTTACAGAACACGACCAACCAAGTACACACACCAGTAATGCTTCAAATATACATATGCATTATAGGTAAATGAGGCTATAAACGCTAGTGCAAAATCTGGCAGTTAGATGCAAGGTAAACATAGTACATGCACCAATCCCAAGTCTGCTAACACACCAAACAATCCAACAATATCACAATGGATTTTGGCAGAACAGTTGAAATGTGTATTAAATTACGCACTGATAGGATGGTGGACTGCTTACTCACAAATGACATTTCATTCGCATACTCTCGTCGTGACACCAAGCGCACTCGATGCACACGCGACCATTTTTTCCGGACAGCTGTTTCGCTTTCATGTGGATAATCAGGCAAACATCATCGGGGTACAGGGAAACATTGTCCTGAGGTTCACACAGACATCCGATTCACTCATCGCACATACTTCGTCGCCAGGCACGCGTCAGCTCATAAGTGACTTTTTCGCTCTCGAAACGGTTGACCTGAATGCACTGGCAATGGAATGGTCAAATGTTCCTCTCTTCGCCACCGCTTGGCAAAATCAACCCGGCATTCGCATTACGAAACAAGACCCGCATGAATGCATTTTTGCGTTTCTCTGCGCATCCGCCGCGCCCATCAGCCGCATCGCACAAATGCTTAACAATCTCGCCAGCAAACATGGAACTCCGCTCGCGTCAGGCCTATTTGCCTTTCCAACCATCGAACAACTCCTCTCAGTTACAGAAGCTGACCTCAGGTCCTACGGATTCGGCTTCCGGGCACCACGCATCGTTGCCGCTGCCCGCTTCTTTAATACGAACTGCATCACTCCGGAGCACCTTGCTGCCCTGACCTACGATGACCTCGTTCGGACTCTTACCAAAATCGATGGCTGTGGACGGAAAATCGCAGACTGTATCGCACTTTTTGCATTTGGCCATCATCACGCCGTTCCAGTAGATACACACATCTGGAAAATTGCCCGTAATCACTTCGCACCACATCTCGCAGATCACTCACTGACCCCACGCACATATCAGCTCGCAGTGGATGCATTTCACGACAGATTCGGTGATTACGCCGGCTGGGCACAGCAGATTCTCTTTTATCAACAGGCCACGCGAAAACCAAAAAACAACCCTTGACCACTTCACCGATTCACACAGACCACCCACGCACACACGGCATCCCTGCCGCATAATAATCATCGACACACAACACCACGCTCATCGGCGTTGTAACAGGAGTCCACAATGGCCACTTATCTCGGAATCGATATCGGAACCAGCGGCACAAAAGCCATCCTGCTCTCTGAAACCGGCGCCGTCCTCGCCACCAATACTCAGGAATACAGCCTTAGCACTCCAAAACCGCAATGGGCCGAGCAATCTCCCGACCAACAATGGTGGCCTGCTGTCATCGAAAGCATCAAAGGCGTCTGCGCGACCGCCGGTATCCCGCCAGCCGCTATCGATGCCGTTGGCCTCACGGGACAAATGCACGGCTCTGTCTTCCTCGATGCCTCAGACAACGTGATCCGCCCTGCACTCCTTTGGTGCGATGCACGAACAGCCGATGAATGCGCCGAAATCACCGCCGCTGCGGGCGGGACAAAAGGTCTCTTCGATCTCCTCGGGCAGAACATCGTCGCATCGTTCACTCTCCCGAAAATACTCTGGCTGCGAAAACACGAACCAGATA
>CAZSGJ010000025.1:25320-31341 GCA_964606305.1 uncultured Armatimonadia bacterium | reverse complement strand
TCTCGCCGGCGGGCGTGCGGCGGGTCCTTGGCTGGGCGAGGTCAAGCGTTATTTGGAAGGTCTGGTTGTGGATGGCGACCTTGCGCCGGGTGATGCGGTGCGGGCTGAGCAGCTTGCCCGGGAGTTTCTCGCTGAGCGGGATGGTTAGCGGGTTGTTGGGGTAGGGGTGTTCGGGTCTGTCGGCTACGTGCTGCCGTCGACTTCGCGAGTCTCTCTGAAGACGTGCCGGCGGCGCGGCGGCGAAGCGGATTTGACACCAACTGGATGAACTCTGACTTCAATACAGCTATGGACCGTCGCGATTGAATATTGGTATCAAAGACGATGTTGGTTGCTGCGAGGATCGTGTCCGGGTCCGGATATTCGCAGCCACCCATCGCCGAAAGAAACGCATCCCAGTGGCTTTGCTGTAGCCCGCAAGCCGCGAGGATATACGGAACGTGGAGCGGGATTTCCGTCTCGATAACCATCGTTTCTGTGATCAACAAATACAGAATCGCTGTCTGATACACCTTTGCCCGGCGCTTGGGACGTACAGCACAGGCTCTGGCGAAACTGACCTCACCCGCAAACAGTGACTGCAGGAGGTGAATTGTAGGGTTATCACTAAGCCATGCTGGTCGATCCGATGTTGCATGTGCGAGGTTGGTGTCTAGTTCCACGATGTAGCTTCCATCCGTGGATGGACGCTCCAAGGCAATCGTTGAGACCCGGTGCATGCTACGCCGATATTTGTCGAGAAAACGATGCTTGGCCGTCTTAAAGAGAAGTCGAACAAAATGGCTATCGGAATGAATCTCGATCTGACTCTTTTGAATCAGGTGAATGACAGCTTCCCAAGCCTCAATCGCGATGTCTTCGGCTTCGAAAATAGCAAGCGCAGTTTGCATCCGGATAATCCGACGCTCACAAAAGAGTTGGACTTTGTAAAAGTGCATTTTGAACAGCTCACGGTGCAGCTTCTCAGCCAGACCCAAATCGCCATTTCGATAGGCCACTCCAAAGCGCTGGGCCAGAACAGGGCCCGTTAAATCCGATGGCTGAGCGCTCCGATAAACAGGGCGAAAGGTTGCTGCAGAAGGACGGTCGATAGACATGCCGCCATTCTGCACAACGTCGAATCATCGCACAATTGTTAAAAGTGATAATCGGCGATTTTCAAATTGTTTGTAATGATTGGCTATTTTTGTACGATAGTTATGCTGAATGTCGCGAATTCTGCATGTTTTCAGTGCGTTGGGTTTGTAATGGTTGCCATATTCGACGATTTGGTAAATGGCTGATTACCCCGTTCATGTTGGTCAGTGTCCCAGCAAAAAAAATTGCTGTTTTTTGATCATTGTTGTTAATTTGGCCGACTTTTTTACGATTAGTAAGACGTAGCACCGCCATGCATCAGCGTTGTTTGTGCGTCGCTATCCTAACCACATCAATGAAACGGTTATACTTATCGCATGTCCCATGATTTAACTTCTGTCGATGCAGCCGTTGATGCCGCATTACCCGTTGCCCTGACGGAACTCGCCGAAATGATTGCCATCCCAAGCGTGGCGGCAAAGAGTGATTCACCGATGCAGGAAGGTGCGGCCAAGGTTGCGGAGCTCCTTCGAAAGCGCGGCTTCGAAGCCGACCTCATCTCGACGCTTGGTGCTCCCCCGGTTGTATTTGCTCAAAATCTTTCCGCTGGACCTGATAAACCAACGGTTCTCTTTTACAACCACTACGATGTGCAGCCAGCGGAACCGCTTGAGCTTTGGGACAGCGATCCATGGACCCTGCGCATAGATGGCGATTTCTGCTACGGACGCGGTGCGACAGATGACAAAGGGCATATCAGCGCCCGCTTAATGGCCATCGATGCCCTGCTCGCAGCCAACAATGGCACCCTTCCGGTGAATGTCAAGTTCATCGTCGAAGGGGAGGAAGAAGTCACTAGTCTGCACCTCGCACAGTGGATTGAAGAAAATCGCGATCTCCTCAATGCCGATGTCACTGTCTGGGAATTTGGCGGTGTTGATCACTACGGGACACCTGAGATTATCTGTGGTCTCCGAGGAATCGCTTACATCGAGCTGCACGTTCAGACCATCGCCTACGATGGACACTCAGGCTTTATCGGCTCCCTCTTTGAAAATGCTGCATGGCGCCTGATCTGGGCAATCAATAGCATCAAGGGACCGGATGGCCGCATCCTCATCGATGGGCACTACGCTCCTGTTATCCCACCGGATGACTATGACCGTGCGCTCATGGAGAAACTTCCAAATCTTGAGGACTCCCTCCTCGCTGAATACAACATGCCAAACTTCCTTGGGGATGTCCGTGGCGTTGATGCCAAAATCCAGCAGGTCTTTGAACCCACCGCCACCGTTTGTGGGATTGGGAGTGGCTGGCAGGGCGAAGGTGCAAAGACCGTCCTCCCGGCCAATGCGATGGCAAAGATGGACTTCCGCCTCGTTCCCGACATGGATCCCGAAACAGTGGTTGCTGCATTGCAGAAGCATTTAAATGACAATGGCTTCGCCGATGTTCAGGTTCACTATCTTGGTGGACAGCGCCCCGGACGCGTTGATCCAAGGCATCCGATGGTCAAGAAGTGCATCGATACCGCACGCACTGTCTACGGTTGTGAACCGGTCGTTGTGCCTCTTGTCGGCGGCTCGGGACCTATCTACCCATTCATCAAGACACTTGGGCAACCGGTTGTTACGTGCGGTGTCGGCTATCCTGGCGGTCGTGCGCATGCACCAAATGAAAACCTCCGGGTCAGCGATCTCTTGCTCGGTGCAAAACACACCGCTCACTTTATGCTGAGCCTGCTCGAAGACTAAGCGCTTCAGAGCTGCTTTCCATATATCGCTGCCAGTGGATGGTGGTATGGAACGGGAATGCATCTAGATGGTTTCGTCCTCCCGGGGGATGCCAGACGCTGGCAAGTCAGGAACGTTGATTAGCAGGCATAAACCTATGTGTGCTTCTGAACGCTCATCCAATCCATCCAGAGAATCATTAAATTCGTTACGGCTGGATTGATAGGCGTCTCATGTGTCACTAAGAACGGGTGTTATCGAAATCGGTTTCAGCCCCTCGGGGGATGCCAGATGCTGGTATCCCCGGGTAGGCTTGTGCTTGGCAGGCTTTGCATGAATAAACTGGTACGGAATTTATTGGTTGCGCTTTGGGTGGTCGCGATGGCAATGGGGGGCACCCTCCTGCTCATTAATGCCCGGCTAAGTGCCCCTCCTCCAGGCATTCCGGTCGGAGCTCCCGCACCCGATTTTGAATTCACGGCGCATGATGGTCGACAAATTCGCCTCAAGGATTACATCGGGCGTCCGGTCTTTCTGGTCACCGTTCCGCAGCTAAACGATGATGCCGTGCGCGTCAGCGAGTCGCTCAAAGAACAGATGGGCTTCCTAGAGGCGGCCGGCGGTAAGGTCTTCCTCCTTGCCAACACCGATGTCGCCACCGCAAAAGCTTTTCATACCTCGGGTAAGCTGAATTTCCCCGTTCTGGTCGACCTTCGGGGCAGCGTTGCACACACCTTTGGTGTTGAAAGAGGCCGCATCGAAACCATTGTTGTGGATGCCAAAGGGATGGTCAAGTTCCACATCCGGGATGTCGACATCCGCCATCACGGCCCACAGCTCCTCGCATTCGCGCGAACCTGTAACGATGAAGTCGCTGCCGCACGTTCCCAAGGCATTGGAAAACCTATCGCGCCAATATCTATCCAGGATGCCATCACTGGAAAGATGACACCCCTCTACGGAGACAAAAGCCAGAAGGCAACACTTGCCATCTTCATGAGCACTCTTTGCCCGTGCTCAAATGCCTACAACGAACGTGTGCGGGAGCTAACCAGATGGGCAAAAAAACGCGGCCTTCGCACCACCGTTATTTACGCAAACGCGGATGAGACAATTGATGACGTCATCACCCACGCCAAGCAATCCGGGTTTGTCGGACCGGTTCTTCACGATGCCGGTCAAGTTGGGATGAAGCACTTTAAGGCGGCGGTAACACCAGAGGCATTCCTGATGGACCAGCAAGGCATTTTGCGCTACGCGGGTCGTATTGATGACCGCCGGGAGCAGGAACTGGTAAAGAATGCCGTCTTGAACAAAGCAATAGATGCCGTGCTAAACGGGAAAACGCCGCCTGTAGCAGAGCCTGCTTTCGGCTGTGCCATCACTGCCAAACGCTAGATAAACGGAATATGTGGCTTTGCTGCGGATTCACGCAGCATCGCCATGAACTCCACCCGTGGAATCTCGACCGCACCGAGTGCTTCAAAGTGCGGTGTGAGCTGCTCGATATCCAGCCAGGTGAGCCCAAGAGAGCGCAGGTGGTCAATTAGGAAGAGAACGGCGAGCTTTGAGCCATCCGTGACGCGGGTAAACATGGATTCGCCGGAAAACACACCCGCCACATAGACGCCGTAAAGACCTGCAACCAGCGTTTCGCCATCCCAGACTTCGATGGAATGGGCATCCCCCAGAGCATGTAAGTCTGTGTAAGCTTTCAACATTTCGGCTGTAATCCAGGTGCCATCCTGATCAGCGCGTGGCACGGAAGCACACGATTCCATGACGGTACGGAAGCATTTATTGATGGTGAATGTATACGTACTGTTTCGCCGCCGGCGCGCAAGGCGGTCTCCAACATGGAGCGCATCAAAGTCGAGGATGGCACGCGGATCCGGCGCAAACCAGAGTAGCGGATAGCCTTCATGTGGCCAAGGGAAAATTCCGTTGGCGTAGCTCTGCTGCAACATCGGGGCCGTGATGGGACCGCCAATCGCAACAATGCCTTCCTCGGTAGGCTCCGGCAAAAACTGTGGCATCACCAGCCCAGAGGGGCAAGCTCCTTATCGAGGTGGTTGATGACATAGTCCTTGACGGCATCTTCGAGGCTGGTGAAGGGCCGCGTATACCCGGCAGCCCGCAGCTTGGTCATTTTGGCTTCTGTGAAGTACTGGTACTTTCCTTGGAGGGCGTCGGGCATCTCGATGTACTTTATAACCGGGTCCTGTCCAATACCGGCATAGATTGCATTGGCGAGGTCATTCCAGCTACGTGCCTGACCGGTCCCAAGGTTGAAGATGCCGTTCGCGGATGGCGTTTGCATTAGCCACACGAGCGCATCCACGACATCCTTTACATAGATGAAATCTCGGACCTGTGCGCCATCCGCGTATTCGGGTTTGTAGGATTTGAAGAGCGAGATTGCACCTTCTTCGCGAATGCGTCGGTGTGAATGCAGCACGACGCTTGCCATATTGCCTTTGTGGTACTCATTTGGACCGTAGACATTAAAGAATTTGACACCAGCCACATGCTCAAGCAGACCCGCTTCGTGAAGGCGGACATCTGAGAGGTGCTTTGAGTAGCCATACATGTTGAGGGGCCGAAGGCTATACGGGTCGGCTGTGTCATCAAAGCCCTGGGCACCATCCCCGTAGGTTGCGGCGCTACTTGCGTAGATAAACCGGGTCTCGCGCTCGACGGCCCATGCGGCAAGCTCGACCGTCCACTTGGCATTGTTGTTCATCAGGTAGTCGGCATCCCGTTCGGTGGTTGCAGAGCAGGCCCCGAGGTGGATGATGGCATCGATATGCCCAAGGCTGCGGGTTTGAACCTTTGCTGCAAACTCAGCCCGGTCGAGATAGTCACGGTACTTCAGTGGGACGAGGTTCTTCCACTTTTCGGATGTGGCGAGGTGGTCGACGACGAGGATGTCGGTGATTCCTAGCTGGTTTAGCTGCCATACCATTGCGCTTCCGATGAAGCCTGCTCCGCCGGTGACGATATACATCAGGGTGATGCCTCCGATGTTTAGAATACCGCGGTGGATGGGTCCGTCCCAAAGCGTTGCGTGTAGTGGGAGGTTGTTTTGGTGGAGGGAGGGGTTTTCTTTTCTACCCGGAGGATAGAGAGAGTGCCTGCTCCGCCGGTGACGATAACCATCAGGGTGATGCCTCCGATGTTTAGAATACCGCGGTGGATGGGTCCGTCCCAA
>CAZSGJ010000025.1:15670-25220 GCA_964606305.1 uncultured Armatimonadia bacterium | reverse complement strand
TTACTGTCCGGAGGATAGAGAGAGTGCCTGCCCCACCGGTGACGATAACCATCAGGGTGATGCCTCCGATGTTTAGAATAGCGCGGTGGATGCATCTGTCCCAAAGCGTTGACGGTGGTGAGAGGTTGTTTTGGAGGAGGGTGGAGGTTTTCTTACTGTCCGGAGGATAGAGAGAGTGCCTGCCCCACCGGTGACGATAACCATCAGAGCGAAAATCCAGCAGTCTACATGAACAGACTCTATTCAGATGCACGGAAAACAAAAGGGGAGCCACGGGCCCGGTCTGCCGGAAAATTTGACCGAACCCGTGGATGTCTAGATAAAAAGCAACCTCCATGCCATTCACGCGGTTGGTTGCAGATGAAAGCACATAAGCCTGCGTAATGCATTTCGCGAATGTCGCATCTAGAGTCTTATCCAACGTAAATTGAACTATCCACCGCGGAAAGAGCTGTCGTGGGAACCCGCGCACGCATCTTGTGGTACCAATAACCGGAGCCAATTCACTGTCGAATTCCACCTGCCATAGATGGCAAGTAGTTGGAAAGGAGAAAGTGAATATGCTGCAGATACTAAAGGATCTGGAAACAATGATGACCGATGTCATATCGGTTCTGTTTCAGACGCCTGATAGTGAACCTACTGACTTCTAAGTCAGCTGTTTGATAGCAAACTTCCGGTGCCGCTGTGCATGTGGTTTCCATGCGATGAAACGGTACGGTTGCCGGAAGTTTTTCAAGTCTACATCGATGCATCGGCGCACGCGTCCTGTCCGGAACATTATCCATACGTCCGGATTCCAATTTGTCCGGTATCACGCCAATGCCCCTCCGGTACAATCTGCAAAACGCTGTTGGAGTGCAATGATGCCGGTTCCAGCCAGACTAATCCACATGTTTCTCGCCGCGGTCATCGCCAATTGGTCGGCGAATGCCTCGCTAGCATCCCCGGCAAATAAAGCCGCGCTCATCGACCGCTACGGACGCCTCCTGCCAAAAGCCAGCGCATCGTGCATCACCTGCCATACGTCCGATCCGGGAATCCATATGCCCACAAAGCTATCGGACATCCCACACAATGCGTTCGGCGCCCGCCTCGCTGCGCTCGGCTCCAGTGACATCGAAACCCGGCTCGCAAAAATCGCCAAAGAAGATACTGACCACGATGGCACATCCAATGAGCTCGAGCTCCTCGCGGGAACCAATCCTGCTAACGCATCCGAGCGGCCAACCCAAGCCCAGCTCACGGATGCTGCCCTAAAACAGCTTCCGCTCGCGTACCGCATTAAGGACTATGCTTACCGCCCCTTCAAACCCGTGCCTGCGGCGGCAGCCCGAACAACTTCGATTGACTCTCTACTAACCATCTACCAACGGGAACGTAACATCACGGCGAATCCAGCCGCGCCCAAGGAAATGCTCCTTCGCCGCGCAACAATGGACATCACGGGACTCCCGCCAACCCCCTCCGAACGCTTGGCATTTCTCAGCGACACCCGCCCGGATGCCTACACACGCCTCATCGACCGACTCCTCGCCAGCCCTGCTTACGGTGAACGCTGGGGGCGGCATTTCATGGACATCTGGCGCTACTCAGACTGGGCCGGCTGGAATGATGGTGGCCAGGTCCGCGACTCACAGCCCCATATCTGGCGCTGGCGTGACTGGATTGTCGAATCACTCAATGGCAATATGCCCTACAACCAAATGGTCACGCTCATGCTGGCCGCGGATGAAGTCGCGCCGACAGACCAAAATGCCCTCCGTGCCACCGGGTTTCTGGTACGCAACTACAAGCTTCTGAGCCGCGAAGCCTGGATGGAAGACACCGTCAACCATACATCCAAGGCATTCATGGGCATCACAATGCATTGCGCAAAATGCCATTCACATATGTACGACCCCATCCAGCAGGCTGATTACTACCGCTTCCGCGCCATCTTTGAGAATTACAATGTGCGGACCGAGCGGATCCCGGGTGAGCCTGATACGGCAAAGACCGCCCTTGTTCGTGCATACGATGCCGATATGACCGCTGCAACGTACTTTTTTCCACGTGGGGATGACCGTAACCCTGACAAATCGCGTACGTTTACTCCCGGGCTTCCCGCGTTTCTAGGAGGAGAAATCGGTGTCAAGGCAGTCAAGCTGCCTGTTGTCGCCGTCCATCCAGAGCTCGCACCTTTCGTTGTTGCCGAGTCAAGGGCCACGCTTGTGCAACGCCTGACCGATGCGCGTAAAGCTCCGCAAAGCCAGCCGCGCGCTGCCATGAATCTTCTGCTTCAGGAATACGCTCTTCAGCACTTTGATGCTCTTCGCGTTGTTGAAGACATCGAGGTCACCGGTGATACATCCAGTCCTGCATGGGCAACCGCCGCAAAAAGTGTCGTCCGTTTCGAACGCCTGAAGCGCTACACCGAGCTGCGTCTTGACTTATTGGATAAGCGTCAGCGCCTACAGGATGCTGCCGAAAAGGACAAACCTGCGGCGGCGGCGGCGGTTGCACAGGTGGAAAAAGATGTTGCGGCGGCAGAAGCCAAGGTCGCAGCACCTTCTGATATCACCTACACAAAGCGACTACAGACCTTTCCGAAAGAGTCCACGGGAAAGCGCACTGCATTTGCTGCCTGGCTGACGGATAAGCGTAACCCGCTGACCGCGCGCGTCATCGTAAACCATATCTGGATGCGGCATTTCGGAACGGCTCTCGCCCCAAGCGTTGCCGATTTTGGACATAACAGCCAAGTCGTTGAGCAAGGACGCCTCCTGGACTTTCTGGCCCGTAGCTTTATGGATAGCGGGTGGGATATCAAGCGCCTCCATAGGGAAATCATGCTTTCGGCAGCCTACCAGCGGGATTCACGGCCGAACCCAAAGATGCTTGCCCACGATCCGGATAATGCGAGCTATTGGCGCTTCGCACCGCGGCGACTTGAGGCAGAAGGAGTTCGGGATGCGATCCTTGCTGTGAGTGGTCAGCTGGACAGGACACAGGGCGGACCTGAGCTCGATCAGAACCTGGCACTGGATTCAAAACGACGCAGCATTTACCTCCGCAGCGCACCCGAAAAGGAAGCCGAGTTTATCAAGGTCTTTGATGGCCCATCGGTCACTGAGTGCTATGAACGCAAGCAAAGCATCCTCCCACAACAAGCCCTTGCTCTAGCAAACTCAAAGCTTGCTCTGCGGGAAGCACGCACCCTCGCAGCAGACATTTACACTAAGCTGTCTGACAAGACACATGTGTTTACGGCGATACGTAGTGCCTTTATCGCAACTCTCACACGTGAACCAACAGCTGCTGAAATGGTGGAATGCCTGCGTTTTATGGCATCGACGACAGAATCCAAGCCTGCAAACGCCGAAAATACGCTTCTAAGACGCCTCGAAAACCTCGTCGCCGTCCTCATTAACCACCACGAATTTGTAACGATACGATAACGTTGCCGGAAATAAACGCATGATGCAATCAAGTACTAACCATCACCGAAAAGCCTGCCAAGGTGTGACCCGGCGTTCTTTTTTGACCGACACCGGGATGGGTTTTACCGGTCTTGCCCTCAGCGCGATGCTCGCAAAGTCCGGGTTAGCAGCCCCGCCGCAATTGTGGCAAACAAAAATAGAGCGTGGCAGGTCAGCTGTTCAGCCAAAGGCCAAAACCGTCATCTGGATCTTTCTCTGCGGAGGCGTCTCGCACCTCGAGAGCTTTGATGTAAAACCAGAACTAAACAAGTACGCCGGCAAGTCGATAGATCAAACTCCTTATGCGGATGTTCTTGATCCCAAAAAAGTGGGTGCCAAAATTCAGGCTGGGAATCCAAACCACGGCAACCGCAAAGTCATCATGCCTCTGCAGACGGGCTACCAACGCTATGGGAAATGCGGGCTGGAAGTGGGTGATTGGTTTAAGGAAATCGGCACCTGTGCGGATGACCTTGCTGTAGTTCGCAGCCTTTGGACCGTCGATAACGATCACGGGGCGCAGCTGACATTCCAAACCGGCAGGCATGTGCGCGAAGGAGCGCACCCAACCATCGGGAGCTGGGCTGCCTACGGCCTTGGAACGCTGAATGAAAACCTCCCGGAGTTTGTTGTTTTGGGGACGCCAACGGGCGACTGCTGCGGCGGTGCCTGGACGCATGGCGCCAGCTACCTCGGACCCGAATACGCAGGAGTCCGCCTCTCGACCGACCCGAAAAAGCCCCTGCCTTACCTGGCTCCCGCGGACTCGATGACCGCCGATGAGCAACGGGAAAACTTCAGCCTGCTCGGGCGCCTCAATCGGATCAGCGGAATTGACTACCCCGGCGATAAAGACCTCCGTGCACGTATTAAAGCGTACGAACTAGCCTTCCAGATGCAAACATCCATCCCTGAAACACTCGGTTTTGAGAAAGAGACCGCAGAGACGAAGGCGCTGTACGGGATGGACCAAAACCACACGCGCGAGTTTGGTCAGATGTGTCTTGCCGCGCGACGGATGGCGGAGCGTGGCGTGCGCTTCATTCAAATCTTCCACGGCGGTGGTGGCGGCGGCGCATGGGATGCGCACTCGGGTATTAAGCAAAACCACACTGACCTCGCGGCGCAGGTTGACAAACCGATTGCCGGGCTACTCAAAGACCTGAAGCGCCGCGGGATGCTGGATGACACCCTTGTCGTCTTTGGAACCGAGTTTGGGCGATCACCCGGGGCCCAGGACAGCGGACGCGATCACCATCCTGAAGGCTTCTGCGCGTGGCTGGCAGGCGGCGGAATTAAAGGTGGTGTACAGCACGGCGCCACGGATGCCCTCGGCTTCCACGCGATCGAGAACCCGCACTACATAACTGACATCCATGCAACCGTGATGCATCAGCTCGGGCTGGATACGCACCAGCTCGAGATTCCCGGACGCAAACGCCTGGCGCTGGACCACGGTGTGCCAATCATGGACATCATCGCCTGATGTCAGAATCAGCCACTGCTGACAAATCATCACCAATCGGACTCACACTGATTACGCTGGTTGTGCGGGATTACGATGAAGCCATCATGTGGTTTTCAAAGTGCCTGCGATTTACGCTTCTTGAGGACACGCCTCTCGGAGACGGAAAGCGGTGGGTCCGCATTGCTGCCCCTTTTGGCGGCGCTGCATTGCTCCTTGCAAAGGCAGCGGATAATCCGCAAATCGAAGCGATTGGTAACCAAACCGGTGGCCGGGTTGGCTTTTTTCTAACGGTGTCTGACTTTGATGAAACGTTCGCACACATGAAAAGCAACGGGGTTTTGTTTGAAGGCGAGCCACGCACCGAGCCGTATGGCAAGGTCATTGTCTTTCAGGATCTGTATGGCAATCGCTGGGATCTGCTAGGAGCAAGACAAAACAGAACTTTGTAAGCGTTCGTTGTGATCAGCTCAGTCCGATGCAACGCTTGGAAGGGCAACCGCCTGTCTTCGCGTTGCTCCAATCGCCTTGTTCAGCCACTTGCTGAATGTGCTGGATTGATTCTCAAATATCAATGCAAAAACCTTGGAGAGAGCCATTGCTATGGGTAAGCCACACATCGCCAATGCGACACGAACAAAATCGTTATCCACGATATCTCTGGCGAACTTACAAACCAGAATGACAACAGGATAGTGAATCAAATAAAGGCTGTACGAGTAGCTCGCGACATCGGACAGAAATGGACTCTCGAGGCAGCCTTTCATCGTCTGGATAGGCGTGCTCCGTGATGTCCCTGCCAATGACAGATTTAAAATAATCAGACATGTTGCTATCGCAATTAACACATCAATCGGTGCTTGCAGGGATGATGCATACGCACCACGATTTGTCACGATAAAGCCAATCACAGAGGACAAAATCAGGTATCCCACATAGGAAACATACTTCATCCTGGCGTTGAACTTACCGTTGTCCAATGCTTTCAACCAGCAGAGGGCTGTGAGTCCACCGAATGCAAAATAGGATACGTAAAGTTGATACTCGTATTGCAGTGAGCATCCTGCCAATGTCAATGCAATGGGAGCCATAGTGAACAAAAGGTTGGGTATCGTGATGCCAAACCTCTTGGCAAGCGGTTGCCAGACCAGTGCAAACAGGACGTAGATTTGTACTTCAACGGCAACGGTCCAATGCGTACCGTTCAATGACGTGATGTATTTCGTGAAGTTGTGTACGAGGAGTGTATGGGTCAGCAGGCTGCCCGCTGAAACCGCAGTCGTATGAGATCCCTCATAAAGCCACCGAGAGCTCAGTGCCATTAATAGTGAGAAAGCAAGCCCTGCAATATAGGGTGGATAGATTCTCATAAACCGCTTCTTCGCGAAGGAACCTATGTCAAACTTCCCTTTGAGTACCGGAAGGGTCAACACAAAGCCACTGAGGCAAATGAAAACCACAACAGGTGCCTGCCCAACATTGAACATCCCCAGAATACTCCACATCCATTTGGGTAACACTGGAGGATAGTCGCTGTACTTTAGTGCTTGATAGATGTGCTCCATCACGACAATGACAGCCATCAATGCGCGAATACCATCAAGAAAGGGCAAGTGGACCCTCTTTTGCTGTTGGTTGTCGGAAACCTTCCGCGCACGATTGCTATGGACGTACATGACGACAACTCAGTCGCAAGTTTTGTGCCACGGGTTTGTTGGTCGCCAGCGCCATTTGACCTGCTACGCGTACACCACCAATGTCGTGTATGCTTCGGGTAAGTTAAAGTCAAATGCCAGCCGTCAAGCCTAAATCTGAGCAAATCGCCATTGTTGGTGGCGGCATCAACGGAATCATGACCGCTTGGGCACTTCGTGAACGTGGATATTCTGTGGATGTTTACGAACGCGGTGACCTCATGAATGAGACGAGCGCGGCGAGTAGTCGGATGCTTCACGGTGGTCTTCGCTATCTCGCTAAGCTGCGTTTTCATATGGTGCGCGAGGCGTTGCTCGAGCGTAAATGGTGGCGCGATCAGAACACCGGGATGGTTCGCGAGTTTTTGGCGCATATCCCAGTTCGCAAAGGAAATCTGCAGGAGCTGTTCATCTTTGGCGCCGGGGTGATGCTATATTCCATCCTCTCCCTTGGATCTGGCTTTGGGCACAGCCGCTGGGTACCGCTGAACGTTCTGCGCGAACGGTTTCCTGAGCTGGATACAAGCAATCTCATCGGGGCCTGGGGGTACACGGATGCCATCATGGATGACCGTGGCCTCGGCATTTGGGCCGCTAACCAGCTCCAAAATCGCGGAGTTAAGTTCTATACTCAGACGCCCGTCGCATCGATGCGCTCGAACGGCATCACTCTGCAAAGCGGTGAGGAACGCCCTTACGATGTTGTAGTCAATGCCGCAGGGCCATGGGCTGCTGACCTGATTTCCGCGAGTAACATCAAGCCGAAATATAACATCGGTCTGATGCTTGTGCGCGGCTCACACCTCATCCTGAAGCGTGATCTTCAAGAGGCAGTCGTCCTCCCGCACATCGATGGCCGTATCCTCTTCCTCCTCCCGTGGGCACCTGGAGAGGCGATTTTCGGAACAACGGAAGCGCGTCAGGAATCCCCGGAAAGTGCCGAAATCAGCGCCGCGGAACGTACGGAGCTGATAGATGCCTATAACCAATGGTTTGTGGATACGCTGGGCCCGGATGACATCCTGAGTGAGTATTCCGGGCTGAGGCCAATCGTTAGGCAGGATGGCGGGACGAGCGGCGCGAGCCGCGAAGCCGTTATCGGGATGGCAGGTGGGGTTGTGACCATTTATGGCGGGAAATGGACAACCAGCCGCCAGCTCGGACGCAAAACCGCGGATGCGGTTGAGTACCTCATTAAGCGCTGAGTTAGGCTGGTACCCGCACAGTTATCCGCTGCCCGACCTTAAGTGGAACGCTTACCTGACTGTAGATAAGGCCATTGTCCGTCATGACATTTGCTTTGCGGCGTTTCTCATTGATGCTCAGCTCCGCGTGGCGCCCCGGGAAACGCGCTAGCCATGTAAATTGCTTTGAACCCGATGTCAGCGTAACTGTACTGCCAGTCAGCCCAGTGTGGGTGACAGTAAACCGTGCATCCCCAATCGCAATGTTCTCCACCGAAATTTCCCCAATCGCCGCGGGCAGGTGGCTTCGGGTGGCGATTTGAGCACGTGGCGCATCCGGGATCACGCCAAGCAACCCACAAATCACATGTGAGATGACGGTGAACGAAATCTCGGGGTAGTCCCGCGCACTTGCGGGAGCTTTGTGGATACTTTCCATCCACTTCCAAGCACTCTCACGGTCTCCGCGGGCGAAGAAGACATCCGGGATGTAAGAAATCGCCTCAATGTTGCTTGGCCGCGTTTTGGGGTCATTCATTCGCGTACGGATTAGGTCCATAAGTTGGTCGAGGCGCGGGCCAGCATCCACGATGCCTTTCATGGGCATAAACCAGGTGTTCTCAAGACCCCAGTCGGTTTGCGGCTGCCCGGCTTTGTCGTAGCCACGAACGATATTGTCGGAACCGGACTGGCGGCTCCATACGGTGTTAAAGTGCTCGCGGAGTTTTTCCGCACGTGCTTGCTCTTTTGTCGCCGCGGTACGCTCGCCCCTCGCCCTGAGGATGTTCGCAAAGGCAAGATGGGCGCGGTACTGACAGGCAATTCCATCTCCGGCTTCCACCAATGGATTGTCAGAATGGACCTCGTTATACGTAGCGGACCCCTTGAAAATATCGCCCGTACCCGTTCCTTCAGCGATGCCATTCGGGCGTCGGGTGTCGTGTAATTTGATGAAGTCTGACATCGCCTTACGGCAAAAGCGCACTAATGTTTCATCCGTGATGTAGCGTTTGTCACCTGTCCACAGATATTGCTGCCAGCACTGCTCGACGAGCTCAAAGACGGCAGGGACTTCACGGACGAATGAGTCATCGCTGTCCCAATCGAGCTTGAACGGGCTACCATCGAAGTTGATGGCCCACAGCGGAAACCACTTACGCCCTTCAGTCGATGTCGCCGCAAAGCGCTGCAGCATCGTGAAGTTCTCTGTCGTTAGCCCAAGCAGCTGCGCGCCGGCAGCCTGATGACAAAAGTCACGCGAATAATATGCGCTGCGAAACGTGTAGCCAGCCCAATAACTGGGCTCGTATGTCTTCCCGGGCACGCCTGGACTTCGTTCGTGGCGGTCAATCGGACCGGATTTTCCCGTCTGGACGTAGGAAAGTGCCTTGTCTACCGCCCAGAGAAATGTCTGATTTAAACCGGCATGGGATGACTTTAGAACAGGAGTGTGTTGTGCCATTGCCATTAGTACTGCACCCTTAGCTCACAGAGTTTCTGCGAAAAACGGACTTTGAGGACGACGCGATCCTTTTCGGCATCGAAGTTCCAGGCATCGGTTCCCAGCGGAGCTCCATCGATTGTGACTGCTGTCGGACGCCTTGGTACACCGCCTAGCAGGACGCCGCAGGATGTGCCCGGTTTGTAGCCAATGCGTGCAATCAGGCTGTCCTCGGAAACATTGAGGAACGCGATTTCGGCAATGCTCGAGATAGTCACCCCTCTCTGTCGCTGCGTCTGGATAGC
>CAZSGJ010000025.1:0-15570 GCA_964606305.1 uncultured Armatimonadia bacterium | reverse complement strand
GCAACATTCCAGGCCGCTGCCAACATATCCGGCTCGTAAATCGGAACCTCCCAGAGGCTGGCTCCGCGCGGGAGCTGGTAGTTTCGGATCCGGTCGAGTGCCGCAAGCCCGGCATCCCGGCTGCGTACATCCCCGGTAACCCGCGCGTGGCGCAGCAGCATCCATGTGGAGTGGCTAAACGTCCCGGATGTCTCATCCCCGCGAAGGCCAAGCGCATCCTGAGGGCCATCCGGTTGCTGAAGGCGAAATCCACCATCCGGTTCCTGGCGGCGGCGCAGCGCGGACATCTCCAAGTCAATCGCTGGTAAGGCGCGGGCGAGCTCTCCGGTGATGAAAGGCAGCTCCCAGCGACCGATATGGCTTGGGCCACGGATTGCCTGTGCGTCTGCGGGCAGTTTATCGAGTGCCTTGTCCGCCATGGCTGCGCTTGCTGCCGTTTCATTCCAAAGAGCATCCCATTTGAGCAGGGCAACCGATGTTGGAATCGCCTCAGGGACGCCACCCGCGGTGAAGCGCAGCTGGCTTGATACTGCATCGAAGGACAGAGACATCCCTTTGCGCGCAAGGCTATGACGTCCGGCAATGGTGAAAGAGCTCGGAGGCACATTCCGGGGACCGTAATGTCGATACCAGTCGGTTGTCGCTGCTGTGGTTCGCCCCGCCGTACAGCGGACATCCACCCAGTCTCCGATACCGACTGGGGCAGCGCTCAGCAAATGGTTTTCCGCACCGCTGACTGCGGGCGACTGAAAGGTTACTGACGCCGTGCGTGGGTCTTTCCAGCAAAGCGCGATGGTGTAGTCGTCATCGGATGCTTTTGGTCCTCCGCCGCCAAGCAGGCTATCTGGCGAGCCGGTTGGTGGGGTCTGTCTGTCTGGACGGGATGCATTTGGTCCGAAGGTGATAGCCGCCAAGGGGATGGTCAGCTGCATGTAATCCGGTCGGCTGCGGTCTGCAAGCGATTCGACAAACCCGCGGGTGCTCCCGGACATTTCGCTTCCCGTCAGGTACTCAAGCCCGGGAAGGAGGGCTTCCACCTTGGATGCACCGTCGGCATCGCGCTGCAGCGTATCGCCAGCATAGAGCGCCGGGAAGCGGGCGGTTGTCTTGGTTTTTATGAGCCGGATTGCACCTTTGATGGGGCTGATACTTACGTTCACACCGGACCCGATGGGCGTTAGAACCCCGGCGGGTTTCCAGCTGCCATTGATTGATGCTTCTACGAACGCAAACCCACGCTTACTAATGCGCACGCGGGTGGTGCCGCTGACAAGCGTTTTGAAGTCGGAACCTTCCGCTTTTGGCAGGACGCGGATTGATGTTGCCTGTGGTTCATCCCCTGACTGGGTTGCCACAAAACGGATAGGTTTGCGGACATCCTTTTCGGATGGAACCCAGCGGACATCGACGGCGCCTGTCTGGCCGGCAGCGATTGCGGGGACACGGATGCTCTCCGGGAGGCGTGCTGTGCTGCTGGTTTTGAACTGGATGGTGAATGGATCGGCATCCCCTTTGCCGCGGTTGATGAAACGGATGCGAATCGCGGTTGGGCGTCCCGCGGTGGGAAGGATGCTGGTTGAGAGAATGCCTGTAATGTGGACATCTGCTGGGTAAGCGGCAACATTTGCGGCGCGCGGTGGATCTGGCAGAGGTTTACCCGCGTTATCGAATGCTGAGATGTAAACGGGGCCGGGGGAGCCTTGTGTGAACTCCACCGCATTGACGCCTTTATGCACTGTGAAGACATCCGAAAGTGGCATCCGGGTGCTCCCCTGCAGCTGAACCTGGCCGGACCGATCGGATGTAAACCAGGCTAGACCGGTGCGAAGTAAGCTGGCATCCGGGCGGACCACTTCAACCACGGGCTCGCCAATCAATGCCCAGTCGTAGGCATCCGTGCCATTGGCATCCGTTCGAAATTCGATTGTGATGTTACGTCCGCTGAACTCAGTGAGATCAACGGTTGCGGGCTGCCATTCAGCGGTTTTCTGGAGGCGCTGGAGCTTGAACTCACCTTCGACCCGGCAGCTGAACAGGACGCCATCCGGGGCAGGGGATGCATTTTGCGGGATGCCATCCGAGATGCCGGTTGAGAAGCGCAGCAAGATTCGCTCGCCCGGGGCGGCTCTGGGCAGCTGGATTTGGGTTGCGGCAAGCGTCGGGTTTCCGATGACTTTTGGGTGGAGGAAGAGGGCATTCAGGAGGCGCCCACGGCTGATGGCGGGTTTTCGCACCTCAATCGACGGGTTACCTGCGGGAAGCGATGATGCCAGTCCGGGTAGAAGAGGAGCCTGCCAGCGGACATCGGCAAAGACGGGATGCACACCAATCAACACTGATGCTATGCAAGAAGGTAACAGATATGAACAAAAGCGGTGCATCATTGCGATTCATAGTCTATCTGTCACGGATGGCATAGTCCCGGTCGTGGATGTCCGGCATCCGGCGTGTTATGTAACTTATGCTGGGTCTTAATCTATCGTTATGTGCGGCACATTAGTTGCAAACGTGAACAATCGTGAACTTTGCCCCCTCAGTTGAGCAGTATCCCTCCGACGTACAGCGCTACACAGTTCTGATATGTACTACCAACCGCAGTAATGAAATCCATTTGGCGTTGGGTTCACTTGCGGATGCTGGTATCGGCACCACGCAAGTCGTGATCGTGGATCAGTCGGACACAGATGACACGCAGAACGCTATAGTTGATTACTTCAACAAATTACAACTAACCTATATCCGCTCAAGAACAAAGGGGAAATGCACCGCTGCAAACCTTGCACTGCGCCATATCAAGACCGAATTCGTTGTGATGCTGGATGATGACTGTGCGGTAACGCCCGGCTGGTCAGAAGCGCTTATCGATGCGATGATCACGAACGAGAAAGTCGCGATTGTATACGGAACGGTTGCACCTGCATTCACCTGCCCTGGTGGCTTCATCCCTGAATACATCGTCCCGCGTGAACTTGAAATCGCTAACTGGCTCCAGAAGTGCCGTGCCCGCGGAATCGGTGCCAACTGTGCATTTCGCAGAAGTTACGTGATAGCTATGGGTGGATTCAATGAAGCCTTTGGTCCGGGATCCCGCTTCCGTAGCTGCTCGGATGGAGAGCTGTCGCTCCGGTGCCTTGCCAGCGGCTTCCACATCATGGAAACGCCCGCAAGCACCGTTATTCACTACGGCTTCCGAACATTTACAGAGGGGAGACTGCTCGCCTACAATGCCTTCTACGGGATTGCCGCAAGCTGCCTTCAACTGGCGTTCAAAGGATACCCGGGAGCATTGCTTGTTCTCCTGGATGAAATCTTTACCCACGCCCTCTGGCCATCCCTGGTATCCATACTCCGTGGCCGGCCTACGGGACTCTCCCGCATCACAGGGTTCATCAATGGACTGATTGCGATGATTCTGTACACCATTCGACGGCTGTTCGATGAGGATGACATGCCGGGTGGGTCTTCATTTCCACTACGTTTCGTCAGGTCACCCCGTTTTGCATTGACAGAATCATCCCTTACCTAAGGTACTGGATTACTTTCGGTTACTTGTGTAGTGATGCCAAAGCATCCGCGCTGCGACCGCCCTGTAGGGCTTCCATGCTTCTGCAATAGCGGTTGCTTCATCCGATGTCGGTCGGACATCAAGTCCCAGCACCGCTTGCATCGCCGCATGTAATGCGACATCCCCGTGGGGCCACGCATCCGCGCGTGACAATGCCACCAACAAATACGTCCGTGCTGTCCACGTTCCAATACCCTTCACCCGCGTCAAATGCTCGCAAACTTCGTCATCCGGTAGCGTTGCCAAAGCATCTACATTTATACGTTCTGAAAGGACATCCGCCGCCAATCCGCGGATATACCCTGCCTTCTGCCGACTGATGCCAAGGCCGCGCGCTGTTTCATCATCGATGTTCAAAAGCAGATCTGGTTTAAGCCCTCCGGCATATTTCTCGAGCCGCTCCACCGTTGCCCGACCGCTGCTCACGGAAACCTGCTGCTCGAGAATCAGCTGAACCAGCGTTGCAAACCCCTGCGGGCGCGTCGAAAGCGGTGCCGGTCCATACTCTGTCAGCACCACCGAAAAGCGGTCATCTAATGCAACGAGGGCCTCGCAAAGCTCGGCATTATTTGTTTCATCCACCATCAACATCGATATTCACCAGACTTTCAGTTACTGCCATTACAGTGGGATAATACGCCACGAAGTCGAGCGCACTGCTTTTTGGAGAACCATATGCAACAGCCACAAACAAAAACCAAAGTCAATGATCTAGCCACCGGACATTGGTTTGCCCAACCCGCAGCATCGTTTCTGCAGAGCTCGCCACTTGGAAATGGCCGTATCGGCGCAATGGTCTTTGGTATCCCGGGAGCTGAACGCATTGTCGTAAACGAGCTCTCCCTCTGGTCAGGTTCGCCGTTCCAAAATGACCGTGCGGATGCACATAAAGCCCTTCCAGAAATCCGCCGCCTGCTCTTTGCCGGCAAAAACGCAGAGGCTGAGCGCCTCGTCAACCAGACATTTACCTGTCGCGGACAGGGCAGCGGGGAGGCGAATGGCGCTGAGATTCCCTATGGCTGCTACCAGATTCTCGCTGACCTTGTCATTAGTGGTCACGGAGATGTCGCGGCTCCAACGACCGGGTACCGACGTACACTCAATATGGTGGATGGCAGTGTAGGTGTCATATTTGCTCAAAACGGTACGACGTTCACGCGCGAACACTTTGTCAGCTTTGTCGATCAGATAATGGTTATCCAAGTCTCAGGGACAACCTCAACGGCAACGCTAAAGCGTGAAAAAAACGCCAAAGTCACTGTCTTAACGAACGGCGATACACGCCTCGATGGACAGCTGCCCAATGGACAGGGCGGCGGCGGGATGCGTTTTGCATCCCAGCTGCGCACCATCCGCACGGGTGACCAAACCCTCTTCCTCCTCGCGGCGGGTACGGACTTCCAGAAGAAGGCTGTCGATGATCTGGATGCCATCTTGTCCCGCGCCGCAAAGCTGGGCTATACAGCACTAAAGACAAGGCACACGGCTGACTACGCATCCCTGATGGGACGTGTCAGCCTCGATCTCGGCCCCGGCCGCAACGACCTTGCGCTCCCGGATCGCATCGCCGCCGGGCAGACGAAGCTGGACCCAGCGCTCTCGGCACTCCTCTTTCAGTTCGGGCGCCACCTCCTCGTCAGCTCCAGCCGGCCCGGCGGGCTCCCGGCAAACCTCCAGGGCATTTGGGCACAGGAATACGCGACGCCGTGGAATGGCGACTACCACCTCGACATCAATGTGCAGATGAACTACTGGCTTGCCGAGTCCACCAACCTCGCCCCATGCCATGTTCCATTGCTCGACTATGTGCAGTCACTTGTTAAGCCGGGCCAGGCAACCGCAAAGGCCTACTACAATGCGCGCGGCTGGGTCGCACACGTCATTTCCAATATTTGGGGCTTTACCGCTCCCGGTGAGAGCGCGGTTTGGGGCTCGACAAACAATGGCGGTGCGTGGATGTGCCAGCATATCTGGCAGCGCTTCCTCTTCGGCCGGGACAAGAAAGAGCTCGCAAAGTACTACCCGACGATGCGCGGGGCGGCGGAGTTTTACGTGGACTTCCTCGCCGAGAACCCGGATGGCTTCCTCGTAACGGCACCCTCCAACTCACCTGAAAATGCCTTCCGAACCAAGGATGGCAAAGTGGCGCACACCTGCGCTGGCCCGGTCATGGACATCCAGATCGTCCGGGAGTTGTTCAGTAACACCATCAGTGCCGCAAAAGTGCTGGGAGTGGATACCGACCTCCAAGCCATTCTCACTGAAAAACTGGCAAAACTCCCACCGCACAAAGTCGGAAAGTTTGGTCAGCTACAGGAATGGCAGGATGACTATGATGAGGTCGAGCCGGGCCACCGCCACGTGTCGCATTTGTATGGACTTTTTCCCGGCGATCAGCTGACGCCCGCGGGGACGCCGGAGCTCGCAAAGGCTGCCCGGACATCGCTTGACCGCCGAGGGGATGATGGAACAGGCTGGTCACTTGCCTGGAAGGTGGCATTCTGGGCTCGCCTCGCGGATGGCAACCGATCCCTTAAGCTCCTGCAGCGCTTCCTGAAGCCGGTCTTTGACACCAGTTACAACATGACCAATGGCGGAGGCGTCTACCCAAATCTGTTCTGTGCACATCCACCATTCCAAATCGATGGCAACTTTGGCGTCAGCGCCGGTATCGCCGAAATGCTGCTGCAAAGCCATGAACTGACTGGAACCGGGATGCCGATTCTTAGGATACTTCCGGCGACACCGGATGCCTGGCTGAATGGCACCGTGACCGGTCTGCGCGCACGCGGCGGTGTCGAAGTCGGGATTGTCTGGATGCAAGGGCGTATTGCAAAGGTTGTCCTCACGGCCACGATGCCTACAAAGATTGCGGTCGACACGATTAACCTCCCAACTGCGGCGCGTCAGCCGGGCGGCGGGGATGGCTACCTGCACTACTGGACGCTTCGGAAGGGGCAGACGGTGGTATACGGCGGGTGATGTTTACGCTGCGTCATACGCGGGCTCCAAAGCCAAATGTGGTGTTGGAGCTTGTCGTGGAAAATCATCCGATCAAGGTCACCTTCCGCCGGATGAAGTCGATTCGGATTATGGTCAACCCTCCGGACGGCCATATTACTATGTCGGTTCCGCATGGCACGACGCAAAAGGTGATCAAGGCATTTGTGATGGAGCGGCTGGCGTGGCTGGATGCAAGCAAGGCGGAAGTCGCCCGGCGGACACAGGCGAGCCCGCAGGTCGCGATTGTTCCCGTTACGGATGGCTCCGTCCACTCGATATTGGGAACCGCGATTCGCGTTGGAATCAAGCGGGGGTTTCAGCGCCGGGGTGTCCAGCAAAGCGGGGATGCCCTTCTCCTCAAGGTGCGTGACTCGGATGGCCAGGCGGAAATTGATGCCCTCTTTGATGCGTGGAAGCGCGACATGCTGAAAGAAGCCGTCGGTGCGCTGGTGGCACGCTACGAACCGATTATGGGTGTGGATGTGAACGAAATCGGGATCAAGAAGATGACCACGCGCTGGGGCACGTGCGCGATCAAAGCTCGTAGGGTCTGGATAAACCTCGCGCTTGCTCTCTTTCCACCTGAGTGCCTCGAAATGGTGGTCGTTCATGAGCTGACGCATTTGCTTGAGAAAAACCACACCAAGCGCTTTTATGCCTTGATGACACAGTACATGCCCGCGTGGCAGGCGGCGGACAAGCTTCTCGCGGGTGGCATCCCGTATGTTGATTAGTACATATAGTCCCTGTTCACAAATCATCCACACCTGCATAATGCTGGATGTATGCAGACCAAGAAACCATCCCGATTAAAACTTGCCTTTGCGATGCCAGCGGTGCTTGTTGGTATGGCTGTCATCCTGTCCGCTGCGACGGCAACGCTCTCGCTACTTCCCGGGGTCCAAGGAAAGCCATCAAAGCCGCAAGGGGATGAATACAAATCAAGGATTCGGCCTCTCCTCGACAAATACTGCATCCGCTGTCATGGCCCGGTTTCGACATTCGGGAACCTCCGCCTCGATACACTGCCGACGACATTCACAGATGCCGCAACAGCGGCGAAGTGGAGGGAAGTCCTCGATGTTATTGGTGGGCATCAGATGCCCCCGGCGGGTGATCTCCAACCAACCGTGGATGAAGCGAATCAGCTGGCGGAGTGGCTGGAGTCCAACCTTGCAGCCGCCGAGACGCTGAAGCGCTCAAACCGTGTAGTGCTCCGCCGGATGAACCGTGCCGAGTACAACAACACGGTCCGGGATTTGTTGGGTGTGGATTTCCAGCCTGCGGACAGCTTTCCGGATGACCCTCCAGCCGGCGGGTTTGACAACATCGGAGAGGCATTGACGATTTCGCCGCTGCACATGGAGCTGTACTACGCGGCGGCGCGGCAGCTTGTAGATAAGGTATTTGTCGAAGGAGCTCAGCCGAGTGCATTCAAGTGGCACTTTGAGCCCGAAGAAAACAAGCTTGGGATGGACCAGTACCGCGTCAAACGGGATGGCTTCAATATCATCCTGAATGATGGTGCAAACCCGACGGAAAATGGCTTTACACGGGTGCATCATGCAAGTTGGGATAAAGGAATAAACTTCCGCGACTTCCGTGTTCCGGTGGAAGGCGAGTACATTTTGCGCTTCCGTGCGGCATCCAGAGTACCGGATCGCGCTGCGGTGCTTGCATCCGCTGAGCGCATTTTAGGAGCCCGGCGGGATCAGCAAATCCGTGAAAATCCCAAGGGCAAAAAGTGGCATGACCAACAATTTGATTCCGATTTGGCGCATTTTCGCACGGCGAGGAAGTACACCTATGGTCCCGCCCGGGTTAAAGTTACCCGCCATCTTGGGAGCCAACCGGATGTCATCGCTGAGCTCGATGTCCCGGCCACCGAGAGCGCACCGGGCATCTATGAAATCCGCACCCGGATGACGACGCAGCAGGCAGGGTTTGATATCGACTATGCCTATGAAATTCCATCCGTGCTGGAAAACTCCTGGCTGCAGAACAAGGATGAGTTTGCGCGACCTGAGCTGTTGGTGGACTGGATTGAGCTCGAAGGGCCGGTGTATTCGGCGTGGCCGCCGAAGAGTCAGGTACAGGTCCTTGGTGCGGAAGGGGATGCACCTGCCAATGAAAGTATCGCGGCAAAGCGAATCCTCGAACGATTTATGCCGAGGGCTTATCGGCGCCCTGTAACGCCATCCGAAGTGACGCAGAAACTTGCGCTGTTTACGAAGAGCCGCCCGGGGAAGAAGAATCTTATCGATGGACTCAAGGTTCCACTGACGGCGATTCTGGCCAGCCCGGACTTTTTGTATCTGACCGAACCTGTCTCGGATACGCAGGCATCCCGTCCCTTGAATGCCTATGAACTCGCGAGTCGCCTCTCGTATTTTCTGTGGTCGAGTATGCCGGATGATGCCCTGTTCAAGGCTGCTGCGGATGGCTCGTTGCTCAAGCCCGGTGTAACTGCGTCGCAGGTCGACCGGATGCTCCGTGACCCAAAGGCATCGGCGTTTGTGCAGAACTTTACCGGGCAGTGGCTTGGTCTACGAAAAGTCGGCGCAAACCCGCCGGCACATAATCTCTATCCCGAGTATGACCGTCACTTGGAGACATCGATGGTCCGTGAATCAGAGGCGTTTTTCGCTGAACTTCTGAACCACGATCTGGATGTCCATAACCTGATTAAGTCAGATTTCGTCGTCATCAATGAACGGATGGCGCGGTTTTATGACATCCCGGGTGTCAAAGGAGATGCCTTCCGCCGTGTACCCGTGAAACCCGAAAGCCACCGTGGAGGTATCGTGACGCAGGCGAGCATCCAGACGATTACATCCAATGGGACGCGGACATCCCCGGTCACGCGCGGTGTGTGGATACTCCGTACACTGCTCGGTCAGGACCCTGGTTTGCCGGTTGCAAATGTCGGGGAAATCGCCACAAAGGTTCCGGGTATCGACAAAGCAACGGTTCGCCAGCGTCTGGAGATTCATCGGAAAAACCCGGCGTGCGCGCGCTGCCACGACAAGATTGATCCGCTCGGGTTTGCGCTTGAAAACTACAATGCGTGTGGCGAGTGGCGGGTGCGTGAGGGGCATGGCTATCAGGGAAGGATTGAGCCGAACGACCCGCTGATCAATGCGAGTGCGCGGATGCCGGATGGCACGGCCATCTCTGGTGTGACTGGCCTTCAGGACTATCTGATGAAGAACGATACGTTCTTTCTTCGAGCGTTGACCGGGGCGATGGCAACGTATGCGCTCGGGCGTGAGCTGGGTGTGGCGGATAAGCAGCTGGTGGATGGCAGTGTGGCGATGGCCCGTAAGAATGGGATGACGCTGCGCTCGCTAATTCACGCGGTGGTTCAGAGCCGGGAGTTTAGGTCGAAGTAGTGCTTCCAAGTCGGAAGATGTTTTGGGGCAGGCAGGAGAAAGTGCAATGATGATTCGATGTTCGCAGCCGCTCCCCCGGCGTACAGTGTTGCGATCGGCGGGGGTGACGCTTGCCTTGCCGCTTCTTGATGCGATGTTGCCAAATGAGGCATTCGGTAATCCGAGTACATTCAAGCCACTGGCGAAAAGTGGACTGAAACCGACGCCGCGCGCGATCTTCTGCTATGTCCCGAACGGCGTAAACATTTTGGAGTGGGTGCCAAAATCTGTAGGCAAGGGTGTTGTCCTGGGTGGAACACTCAAAGGCCTCGCATCGTTGCGTGACCACGTAACCGTTCTGTCTGGGCTTGGCCACATCAAGACAACTGGCGGCCACTCGGGAGCCGATACCTGGCTTACTGGCGCAGATTTGAAAGCGGTTCCAGGCAAGGACTATGCGAATAGCATTTCGGCTGATCAGGTCATCGCAGGGAAAATCGGCGCCGCGACGCGGTTTCCAAGCATCGAAATAGGTGACATGTCGGGCACGGGCAGTGCGCTGCACAGCCATACGCTGGCATTTGACCGTAATGGCACGCCCCTTCCAACGGAGAACAGCCCGCGGAGGTTGTTTGAGCGCCTGTTCGTTCCGGATGATGCCGCGAGCCGCGCATTGACTTTGCAGCGGTATGCCGAGAAGAAGAGCATTTTGGATGATGTTCTGGCAGATGCTAAGCGCCTCGAAGGCAAGCTTGGCAAAGCGGATAGGGACAAGCTGGCGCAGTATCTCCAGGCGGTGCGTGAGACGGAAGTACGCCTTGCCAGGCAGGTTGCGTGGGTGGATGTTCCAAAGCCTAAGGTCATCACGGATGGCCTGCAGCTTGCGAATCAGCCGGGCAATGCGCATGACCGCCCGATGTGGCTTGACGTCATGCTTGAACTTTCGTATCTGGCATTTGTAACGGACACGACGCGAGTGATCACGTTTGAGTGGTCGCGTGAGGCTGGCGGGTACGGCGGGGGCGGTGAGAATCATCACGAGCTTTCGCACCACGGGGGCGACCCTGGGATGCTGGCAAAGCTGGCGCAAATCGATGCGTTTCATATCGCGCGGCTGGCGCGCTTTCTTGAGTTTTTGAAGGCTACCGAAGAGGGTGGAAGGACGATGCTGGACCACACAATGGTGATGTATGGTTCCGGCATGAATAGTGGGGAAAAGGGTGACCATTCGCCGAAAAACCTGCCATTGATACTGGCTGGCGGTTCGGCTTGGGGGCTGAAGCATGGTCAACACATCGCCCACGATGTCACCAAGCATCCGCCATTGACCAATGTCCTCACGACGGTGATCCAGAAGATGGGTGTTGAGGTTGAGAAGTTTGCCGATGCAACAGGTTCATTGTCATCGCTGACCTGATAACGAGTCGGTTGTTGAGCCGGGTTTGTTTGCTGCCTCGCGGACCGTGGTGTAACTATTTTCGTTTAGGGTCGTTACGTTCTGAGTGATTCCAGATGGCCACTTAATCGACAGGTTGATCGCCTTGACGCCATTGGGAATTCCGAACAAAACTCTCGGATCCGATGCCGACATGTACGAGCCATCCGTGTGACAGTGGCGAAGAATTTTCTGCCCATTCGACAATGTCAATGTCAGTTTCGCTCCATAACCATCCCGATTACTCTTCGTGCCTTCAAGTTGAATACCAAGCCAATTTCCCGTTCTTTTGGATTGATTATGCAATAGCGTGGGCCGCCCCTCGGCATCGGCTATCAGGATGTCTGGCAGACCATCGTTGTCAATATCGCCTGTAGCCAGTCCACGTCCCACAATCTCGCGTGAAAGGCTTGGAATCTTTGCACTAACATCCTCAAATTGTGCGACCCTCGCTCCGGAGTGGTGAAACAGCTGTGTCTTTTGACGGTACGTTTGGGATACATCGATTTCGTGGATGTTGTCCTGAACGTGGCCATTGGCGACTATCAGGTCGAGGTTTCCATCACTGTCAACGTCAAGAAACCTACTACCGAACGCAACAAATGGGCGCATTGCTGCTTCCAGCTGCGTTTGCGAAGCCATGTCCGTAAAAAAGCCGCCACCTTCATTTCTGTACAAGTTCTTGGTCTCATTCCGAAAGGTTGCAACGAAGAGATCCATATTCAGGTCTCCATCATAATCACCCCAGGCGATACCCATCCCCCCATGGCGCTTACCATCCCTGTCATACGCCGTCCCCGATGTTTCAGCCGTATTTTGGTAAACGAAAGATTTTGCCTTTGGTTTTGGGACCAGAAGATCACCCGGCATTTCATCGTTCGCGAGGGCCAGCTCTGGATACCCATCATCGTCCAGGTCGGCAAACCCGGATCCCAATGCCTTACCGGAGACAAGCCGCATTCCCACCGTTTTACTGACATCAATGAACTTTCCCTGACCATCGTTTTGATACAGGTATCCGGGAGAAGCTTTGTAATACCGTGGTCCACAGCTCGTGTAAATCCACTCTCCAGTGGATGCTTTTGCACGGCAGAGCTGTGGGTCTGTAGTTGGTCCGAACTCGGCGTAGTTGCCAACGTAGAGACTCAGGTTTCCATCTGTGGGTTTGAGCTGGGCAAACGCTGCTGTAGTTGCCCATGGCTGCGCGGGGATGTTCATGGAAGATGTCACATTTGCAAATTTGCTTCCTCCCATGTTGCGTAACATCGAACCGCCGCGGTACGCAGTCAGATAGATATCCGGGAAGCCATCGTTGTCGATATCACCGATGGCACATCCTAAATACGAACCGCCAGGAGCATTGAGGCTACCTGTAACATCATCAAAGGTTCCATTTCCGTTCCCTTTGTAGAGCTTTGGCTGCTTGTCCACCAGCAGGATGTCGAGGTTTCCATCCCTGTTGTAATCCAACATCCCGACCCCATGACCTATCGTTTGAAGGATCGTCAGGGGACGTTTTCCTTCAACAGTCCACGTGTGGTTCAACCCGCTTTTTTCGGTGATATCAACCAGCTGAATAGGCACATCGTTTGCCAAGGGTTTTCCAGCAGACTGGCAACCGGCCAGCATCATTGGGGCACATGCAATTACAAATCCGATAGTTTTATGCGTTGTTGTCATCCTGGTGTTCATCCCGTCCGACAGCACATATCGTGGTCGGTCTTTCGAACCTAGTTGCTCAGTGTTGTGCCATCTTCCCTTTTTGTCAGGATTGCTGCAACTATGCAAATCCGAGTGGACGCACGAATATACTGGTGTGTAGAGAGTGGGGCTTCGTTGTCGTGACCCATTCACATTTCCATTTGCTTGGATCTCCGTGCATTTTGAAACCTATTGAATGATCACTTGATCAACTAAGCCGTGAAATCATCCCAATAAATGAAATAATGACGATCATGGACATCAAGTACCCGAAGACCCGAAAACAGACCGTTACCGACTCCTACTTTGGTATCAAAGTGGATGACCCGTACCGCTGGCTTGAAGATGACAACTCTCCAGAAACCAAAGCCTGGGTGAATGCACAAAACAAAGTCACTGATGGCTATCTAAACAGCATCCCGTTCCGCAAGGCCCTCAAGAGTCGCCTCACTTCATTGGTGTCCTATACCCGATACTCCGGTGCGTTCCAGAAAAAGGGCAAGGTCTACTTCTATCGGAACAATGGCTTGCAAAACCAATCCGTCCTCTTCGTACAGGATGGACCTAACGGCACGTCGCGGATACTCCTGGATCCGAACGCTTTCTCCACAGATGGCACCACGGTCCTCACCGACTTCATCGTCAGCCAGAACGGACGCTACGCCGCTTTTGGTCAGAGCAGCGGTGGCTCCGATTGGAATGTCTGCAAAGTTATCGATGTCGTAAACGGAACGGTCTTCCCGGAGACGCTTGAGTGGCTGAAATTTGGAATCGGGGCTGTTTGGCTAAACGATGATGGTTTTTACTACTCACGCTATCCAAAGCCGGCCGCCGGCGCCGAGCTGACCGCAAAAAATACGGATCAGAAGGTTTACTTCCATAAGGTCGGGACATCCCAGGATACCGATGAGCTAGTCTACGAAGACACCGCCAATCCTGACCGAACGCTGACTCTGGACATGACGGATGACCGCCAATACGAAGTGCTCTACACCAGCGACCCTGGCAAGCGTGGAAATGGCCTCTTCATTCGGCCCGTTGGTAATCGAGGCGCGTTTATACCCATCGTTGCCGAGATTACAGAAGACTCCTACACAGTCATCGATACCGACCAGCACTTTCTCTTGGTGCTCACAAACCATAAGGCTCCCAACCAGCGTGTGCTCCGTGTTGATCCCACAAACGTCGCGCCCATCAGAAACGCAAAAGTCGTTATCAGTGAGCGTTCAGAAAACATCGAAGGCATTGCTGTCGCCGGGGGCAACCTCATCGTTTCGTACATCAAAGATGTCACATCCAATGTCGTTCAGTTCGACAAAAAGGGACGCAAAATCCGCGACATCAAGCTCCCCGGCATTGGAAGCGCCGGGTTTACATCCGGGGATGCGGACGACACGCACATCTACTACAGCTTCACATCCTACAACTATCCAAGCACACAGCTGCACTTCGATTTGAAGTCTGGAAAGTCAACAGTTTTCAAGGCACCGGTCATCAAAGACTTCAAGCCATCCGACTACGCCGTCGAGCAGGTTTTCTTCAAGTCCAAGGATGGCACAAAGGTCCCGATGTTTGTTGTTTCCAAGCGTGGCACCAAACTCGATGGCAATAACCCGACGCTTTTATATGGTTATGGTGGCTTTAACATTCCGTTGACTCCTGGGTTCTCGACAATGAACCTCGCTTGGCTTGAGCAGGGAGGGGTTTATGCTGTCGTCAACCTCCGTGGTGGCTCGGAATACGGCGAGCGGTGGCATGAAGCAGGGATGCGCTTCAAGAAGCAAAATGTCTTTGATGACTGTATCGCCGCGGCAGAGTGGCTCATCAGTAACAAGTGGACGCGCCCGGGACGCCTCGCGCTGCAAGGTGGCTCCAACGGGGGACTCCTCGTCGGCGCTGTCATCAACCAACGACCCGACCTCTTTGCTGCTGCTATCCCGCAGGTCGGTGTGATGGACATGCTCCGTTACCAGCTGTTTACTGCTGGCAAATACTGGACGGCGGAATATGGCTCCAGCGAGATGTCCAAAAAGGATGTCCAGAACCTGCTGAAATTCTCGCCCATGCATAACATTCGCAAGGGGCAGGTCTACCCGGCAACAATGGTCACGACCGCCGATCATGATGACCGAGTTGTTCCAGCACACTCATTCAAGTACGCAGCAACCCTTCAGGAAAAGGCAAGTCATAAGAGTCCTCTGCTAATCCGAATCGAGACGCAGTCTGGTCATGGGTCAAGCAACCTGAGCAAAGCTATCGATGAGACCTCAGACATTTATGCGTTTCTTTTCAAAAGCATGGACATCAAACCTAAGATCAAGGGAAGCTGACCCGTCATGTCGATTTTTCACCTCATCTCGCAGCAGGGCTTCGATGCCCAGGCGGACTCAGCGTTCATCCTGGACGATGCAAACCTCGCGGCAGGATTCATCCACTGTTGTACAGCCGAGCAGCTTCCGGGAGTGATTCAGCGCTACTTTCCCGGTGATAACAGC
>CAZSGJ010000024.1:25519-31835 GCA_964606305.1 uncultured Armatimonadia bacterium | reverse complement strand
TCACAGGATTGCCAGCGACCAGCGCTGCAACCGTCATCCCGGCTAGAATCGCAAGTGGGAAATTCCACGGCGCAATGACGACCGCTGGCCCACGGCTCTCATAAAAGTACTCATTCCACTCGCCAGGGATATTACGCTTGCGGGGATTCGCCAAACGCTCCATCTCAGCAGCGTAGTAATCACAGAAATCAATCGCCTCAGCGACATCGGCGTCCGCCTCGCGCCATGGCTTACCAACCTCACGCACCATCCACGCCGACAGTACAAAGCGGTTCTTACGCATGCCATCCGCAGTCCGGCGCAAAATGTCCGCACGTTCCGTTACAGGAACATCACGCCAGCGTTTAAACGATGCCGTACACGCCGCCAGCGCCAGCTCGGCATCATCAAGCGTTGCATATGAGACCTTGGCAACCACTGTCCCCGCATGGCTTGGATCCTCCCGATCAACCACTTCGCGCCCTTGCATCGGGATGCCATTAATCACCACCGGCACGACCTGACCAAGCTCTGGCGTTATCGCCTTTAGTGCAGCGCGCATCTGGTCCTGCGTCTCAACCAATGCGAAATCAGCCTCGGGCTCATTGATAAACGGTGTCATAGATTCACTCTCGTCAGTTACATCCGCTGGCACCACATGGGCTGGCGCCGGGATTTCAAAGGTGTGTGGGGATGCGAGCAAAATGCTGGCATCGATGGCCTCGCCCGCCTTGCGGACAAAGCTGTCATTACTCGAATTTTCAAGGAGACGGCGCACAAGATAGGCCATCCCTGGAAGCAGCTCGCCGAACGGAACGTAAACCCTAACACGCTCGCCAGCAGCACACAATGCACGGCCCATCGGTTCGCCCATGCCATACAAGACCTGGTACTCAACCGTCCGCGGAGGAAGACCCAGCGCTTTGGCCTTCGCCTGCGCTCGCGCTTGCGAGCGGACATTGTGGGATGCAATCGCAGGACGCAAAAGCATCCAGTTTTCGATCAAAAAGTCCTCACACCGCTCAAAACAGGCATCCGTGAGCGGCTTATATGGCCAAACGGGACATGGATGCCCACGCTGAGCGGAGATAATCGTTTCGTAGTCCCAGTAGGCACCCTTCACGAGGCGAACCCAGAACGGCGTACCGCGCTCGACCGCATAATCACGCAGAGCCACCAAATCCGCTTCAGCAGACTTCAAGTACGCCTGGCAGACAATCCCCGCGTTGTCCCAGGTGCGGAACTCGTCCATCAGGAACATCGTGCGGAAAATGTGGAATGTCACATCCCGGAAGTCATTCTGCTCCATGTCAAAGTTGACAATAAAGCCTTTTTCCTTGGCACTTCGGATGATAGGAAGCAAGCGCGCAATCACAGCCTCCGTTGTCGCATCACGGGCCATCGGGTCGAAGCGGGCATAAAGGCTGGAGAGCTTGATGGACACATTGACCATCGGGATATCGCCCCAGCTAGCCGTATCCGTCTGCGCCTGCCGCGTCCAGGACTTGCTGGCCATCGCCAAGTCCTCAAGGAGTTCAAGGTACTTCTTTTGATACGCAAGTGCCTCATGCTCGCTGGTCACGGCCTCACCGAGGAGGTCCATCGTGAATGTCAGGTTCTGACGGCGCAGACGCTCAATCGCACTTGTCGCTTCACGACCGTTTCGCCCGGCGATGAAACGCTTTGCCATCGTGGTCGCACCGATGCCCGTTGCAGTCTTCAGCGCCAGACGCGCCGGCAGGTTAGAGCCAAGAAAGTTGATGAGCTGGGCGCCGCCGGGAGGCAGCTGGACATCGGGTCGTACCAAGTACTCCGACAAATGGCGTGCGACAGACTCAGGCGTTTTCAGCGCTGGCAACGCATCCACAAAGCGGAACAGCTCGACCTTCAGCTTCTCATCCCGGGTCGATAGCTCCATCAAACGGTCGTAAAAGACATCACTGATACGCCCCTTCGTCTCTTGATTGCGGACTTCGGCAAGCAAGGATGCCCCTATCGTTTGCAATGCAGGTTCAAGGGCAAGCGTCCCGGGGGATGGCCCGGTGTCCTGAGGTGATGTCATTTCTTCCAGCATATTACTTTCACTTTGGTACACAAATTCAGACTGTCTTATTTCCCACAAGTTTACCCTATCCGTGTTCGGACAGTTGGTGATGCCGGTCGCTTGAGGGTGCTATTCCCAGAGCTGAGTCCCATTTACGCGTTTGCGTTCACGTCTCGCGATACCAAACACTGCACACCTCAGAGCGGTAGAGTGGTGGCATATGGACCTGATATCACTTGCGGGTATTGTCGGTGAGCTGACTCCTTTATTGACAGGTGCTGCTGTACAGAAAGTGCAGCAACCGGACAAATCGAGCGTCTATATCCAGTTTTTTGGTCGCTCTGGAGCCTATAAGCTGCGCATCGCCACCGACCACACCGCCCCCCGGTTTCACATTTCGACGCGTAAGGACCCGCAACCGCCATCCCCGCTCGGCTTTTGTCAGGTCGCCCGTAAACACCTGGAAGACTCCGTGTGTACGCGAATCGAAATGCCGGGACCTGACCGCATTGTTTGGATGCATTTTGAAAACCGCTCTCCAGATGCACGCGGAGACAGCAGGTGTGCGCTGATTTTCGAGTTAATGGGTCGTAACTCCAACCTCATTCTAGTCGGCAACGGCGGAGCAGTCCGCGGAATCCTCCGTCCCATCGGTGCAGCATCCCCGCGGCCACTCAAAATCGGGCAAACCTATACCGACCCGCCCGGCCTTCGCACGGACCCAAATGGCTCTTATGGACCGCTGGTCGACCGTGAAGCCGATGCACTTGGCGGTCCGGAAAACCGTGCCATACTCCTCGCAACGGCCCTAAAACTTCCACATACGCCGGTTCTCGTCGCAAGCGCGGATGGCACTCCAGAATTTGCTTGGCCCTTTCCACTGAAACACATCCCTGCTGAGAGACAGACGGACATCACCAACATCAGCCGCGCCTGGGACAACATCACGCGGAACCAGCAAGCAGAGTCGACATCCGGGAAGTTCTGGCAAAGTATCCAACACCGCCTGGATGATGCAATCACCTACCGGGAAAAGCGCATCACCGAGCTCGAGCGGACGCTTGCAGAGGCTGGTCGGGCGAAGGTGGATGAAGAGACCGCATCGCTGATCATGGGACAGCTGGGATCGATTGCATCAGATGCGCGTTCGGTCATTCTGGATGACTGGTTTAATGGAGGTACCCGTGTCGTAGAGCTTGATCCACAGCTGACACCGGTCGAAAACGCCAATAAGTGGTTTGCCAAGGCTAGCAAATTACGGGATGCTGCGGCGGTTGCGGATGGACGCTTGGCGGACACGGAAAGCGAGCGAAGCGAGCTTGCGCGCTTGTCGGTGCGCATGGACACACTGCTCGCCGGCGGAGATCCTGACCCATCCGACCCGGATGTCACAGATTTTCTCGCTGACCTCGATGCCATTGCGCCGGAACGCAAGTCGCCTCCACAGCAGACCGCAGGAGAGTCAAAGTGGGATGGTCACCGTATTCGGACCTTTGACCTTGATGGCTACACCCTTCTCGTTGGAGAAAATGCGACATCCAATGACTACCTCCTCACACGCATTGCCCGTCCACAGGACATTTGGATGCACATTCGGGCTGGCACCGGAGCGCATGGCGTCATTCGCGTCGACAGTAAGGACACAAACGTTCCGGAAAAGCTGATACGTCGGGCGGCAGCGATAGTCGCTGCAAAATCAGATGCAACACGACACGCAAGTATTGCTGCCGTTGACATCGCAGAGCGACGCCATGTGCGCAAGCCACGTGGGGCAAAACCGGGCATGGCGATTTATTCGCAATGCAGGACCATCGATGTCGCGCCGGATCTTGGTCACTAACAGAACTTACTGGATGTTGACCCGCGGTACGACAGTACATCCTCTCGGATTCAACCTTTGGTAGGATGCGCTATGAACCGTGGATGTCCGATTGAAACAATTCTGTCGCGTGGTATCGAACTCGGGGCATATCCTGGTGCGACGCTGGTTGTTTTGCAGGGCGGGGATGTACTGGCCGATATCGCTATCGGCACAATCGATGGCACCCGCCGTGTCACTCCCGATACCCTCTACGATCTCGCGAGCTTGACGAAACCGGTCGCTATGGCGGCAGTGATATCAGACATGTTGCGTCGCGGTGAGATATTGCTGTCCCAGACGGTCGGTGAGATTCTGGGCCCGGATGCCGGCCGATTGAAGTCCCGGACACTTTTGCAACTGATGACGCATACAAGTGGCCTCCTTCCTCATATTCCGTGCTACGACTATGGGCTTGGCCTTGATGCGGCAGTCGACGCTATCGTCCAGTCGGATATTGAGCCTGCCGGAACGCTGTATCGCTACTCCTGCCTCGGTTACATCGTTTTGGCGAAGATTATCAGCATCTTGACGGGACAGTCGGTTGATGTTGCAGCCCGTGAGCGTTGCTGGAATCCGTTGTCGTTGACATCGTTTACATACAAACCGACCGGGATCGTTGCGCCGACACGTTCTCTCGAAGGTCCGGAAGGTCAGATAGTCGAGCTGATTGGCATCGTGCATGATGGCAATGCACGCGGCATCGCCGCGGATGGGACTGGGGATGTCAGCGGGAATGCAGGATGCTTCGGAACGGCACGCGATGTGGCAGCATTTGGACGTGCAATACTTTCGGGTGACTGGCTTGGGGCACCTCTGTCGAAGCGTTGGCTCAGCGATCAGAGCCTGCCCGGCGGACATAGTTTGGCACTCTTTGCGGGCTCGAATCCTCTCGTCCCAAAGGGTGAGATTTTTGAAGATCGAGTCGTCGGGCACAGTGGCTACACCGGGACTGCATTGTTGTTGGTTCCAGAAGCAGATGCCGTAATTGCCCTTTGTTCGAATGCGGTTTTTGCCGACAAAGAGGGATTTTTAGTCCATCGGAGGCGTATTATGAACGTAATTGCCGGCAACCTAAAATCCGCCTAAAGGCAGATTCCAATACTGGGTTTATAACAAATAGGTGGATGGCACACGGGATGCACGGTATACACGCAGGTGTTGTTTTCTGAAGTCTTTGCCCGGAAATGGCCAGTGAGTATCACTCGCTTCGGATTCCTTCAGACGAGAGCATGGTTTGGCAGGGCGGATGCAAGAACTTTTGCAAATGCAACCGTGTTGTTTTGATAACGTTCAACCGATAAAGTTGGTGGGAAGAAAATATGGGACGATTGACACTGGAGAATTTTAGAGCGGCCGTGGCGGCGCAAGGCTGGAAGCTAACTCCACAACGCATCGCGATTGTTGAGTATGTGGCCAACGCATTGCACCACCCTACCGCTGAAGATATCTGTATCCATGTCAATGAACGCTTCCCAATGACATCCCGGGCCACCGTCTACAACACCCTGCACCTCTTACGCGATTATGGATTGCTGCAGGAAATCAATGAGGCAGGTGTCATTCGCTTCGACCCCAATATCCGTGATCATCATCACTTCATTTGCACAAGCTGTGGCTCCGTGCGGGACATACCTCAGGAGCTTGTAAAGATTGCATTCTCTGCTGAAATGACAGACTTCGAAGCCAATGAAGTGGAAGTCGTCGTCCGCGGACGGTGCGTCGTCTGCAAAAGCCTTGGTAACGTTTTCGTTGCGACAAGCTAGTTTCAGTTACCCCCAGAGTTATGTAAAAACCGCCCTGACGAACAGGGCGGTTTTTCTTTGACCCGCGACTCTATCCCTTACGGTTATGAGCTCTTAAACCGGCCACTTCTTTCCCATGATTCTGAAGATGTACTGTCCTTCATGCTGCAGCATCTCCACTAGCTCCGCACTCCCCTGTGCATCAAGACCAGCGCTGTAATACACCACTCCAACCCAAGCCAGAGCCATAACAGCCGCCGCAGGCAGCGCAATAGCAGCAAAGCCTCCCGTTATCGTTCGCGTAAAGGAAGCCCTCTTGTTAATGGCAGCCCAGATTGCCAGGATAATCGTCAGTAAGGTCGGAAATACCAGAACCAAACCTGCGGCCACCGCAGCCATCGGGAAAACAGAACCCGCTTCCCCTGTCATCCCGTTCAGCGCACCCACGGTGTAGCCAACGGACATCCCTGTGACCGCACCACTCACCACCATCGCGAGGGCAATGCCTGCAACCGATGCCACAAATGGGCCTGGTGCAAGCCGATTCCCGGCAGCAAACCTTGGAGAGCGTACGACTGCCGCTGTGATTACTCCAAGGATGAGCATCCAGACCAGGTTCGAAAGCAATATCAAGCCAACTCCCTGACCAATCACCAGCCGGGTTATCAGCTCCATCCCATAAACTCCGCG
>CAZSGJ010000024.1:0-25419 GCA_964606305.1 uncultured Armatimonadia bacterium | reverse complement strand
CTACAACCCGGGAAAGCTCGCGCATGCTGGAATAGTGCGGAAAGACGATTGCAGCCGAAATAGCCATTTCTGGGATAAGGCCAGTTCTTCCATACATCGCACGATTCACTGTGCGATTGGCGATGAACTCTTCCGGGATGTATTCCCGCCAGAGTTTCTTACTTGCAGCCAAATGTAATGCATTGAATGCATCCTTATCCTTACGGAGCTCGGTGTACGCCATCGCACGAAGGAGCGAGAAGTACGCGTTATCCGGATCGATCCGCTCTCCTACCAGACATTGGTCGATGAATCGCTTAACCGCAGCGGCATCACTGATTTTTGGCTTTACGACGACACTCCCCGTTTTTGGCGCTGGCTTATTCTCTATAATCTGTGATGCTTCTGCACGGTGCACCAGCACCTCGGCCTGAGACTCAGCCCGCAAAGTGGCGGCAAGAATTTCAGGATGATCGGGAAACTTGTTAGCGACCGTACGTAGCTGGTCAGCGCGCTCCTGAGAACTCAGCGCCCCTTGCGCATCCACTTGTGACACATTCCCGCGTAAGGCACCGCCAAACTGAAGGGTGGCATCATCGGGATGTGCCGCAATAAAAGCCCGCTCCTTGATGCGCTCAGATTCCGTGCCCTGAAAGATTGCCATTGAGTTGATTCCACCAAGCATCTTGAACTGCGACTTGGCCATGTCAGCCGTCTTTGGCCACATCACAGCTGCACCAAGGCTGAGCACCACGATAAGAGAACACGCTACCTTGACTGGGGGGAGCCGCGGACCACCGTGCTGACCTTGGGTATTGGAATTCGTCTTTCGGCCACCCGTTGCATTCAGGTCAGCTCCAACTCCGGCATCTGTTAGCTCACGTAATCGATTCACCGCATCCTGAGAAACGGTACTTACTTCATCGTCGTGATTATCTGAATGCTTAAGCATCTGGCCACACTCCACAACTCAACTCAATGTCCTGATGCCAGATATTATCCCGGTCCGCATTTGCATCCATGGAACTAAGTACGACAACAAGGCCTTCGACAGAAAAGACCACGTGTGTGCTCATCGTATTCGTTGAAAACCACGCGACTTCGCTGTAGACAAGTTCTTAGTCACGAATGCGTTGTGCGAGCCAGGTGCACCTTGGGACCGTACGATGGTTTTTCACAGCCATATCCAATGCCCGTTTTGACCCAACCAGCACAGCCAGCTTCTTCGCACGAGTCAGCGCGGTGTACAACAGATTCCGCTGCAACATCACGTAGTGCTGTGTATGCATCACCACAATCGCCACCGGAAACTCCGACCCTTGCGACTTATGCGTTGTCAGTGCATACGCCAGCTGGAGCTGATCCAAATCGGCTGCACCGTAATGCACAGGCCCCTCCGGATAGCGTACTTCAAGCTCAAAATCGTTTGGATGAACAGCGCTAATCACGCCAATGTCGCCATTAAAAACGTTCTTTTCGTAGTCATTCACCCGCTGTAGCACACGGTCACCCACACGGAAAATGTTCGCGCCGCGGACCAGCTCCGCTTTGCTTGCATCCGGCGGGTTGACGCGTGCCTGCAAAACCTCATTGAGGTTGCGCGCACCCGCAGTTCCGCGTTGCATCGGGACCAAAACCGTCGCATCCGAGCTGTTCCACCCAAGATTCGGAAGGCTTTTCGTCACGACACCCGCAACTTTGAGTGGGATGTCATCGGCTTCTTCCACCTCAAGCAGCACGCAGTCAACACCATCCTTGATCGCCGCCGGGGTCTGCCAGCGCGGAGCACGCCCTGTGTTCACATAATGGGCGCTTGTGATAATCCGGCTTTCCGCAGCCTGCCGGAAGACCTCCGTTAGGCGCGAAACAGGCACAATGCCACTTGCAATCAGATCCGACAAAATATTCCCCGGACCCACACTTGGCAGCTGGTCAACATCCCCAACCAGCACAACCTGTGCACCATCCGGGACCGCATCGAAGAGGGCATCCGCAAGCGCGAGGTCCAGCATCGATGCCTCATCCACAATAATCACATCCGCGACCAGAGGATTGCCTTTGTTATGCTCAAATGCCCTTAGTTCAGGTTTCCACGACAGCAGGCGATGGATGGTCTTTGCCTGCCTTCCGGTAACCTCGGATGCCCGCTTTGCCGCACGACCCGTCGGGCTTGCAAGCACAACTTTCCGGTGCTGTGCTTCAAAGGCACGCACAAGGACATTGGTTGTCGTCGTCTTTCCTGTACCGGGACCACCTGTTAGAACCATCACGCTTGCATTAAGCCCGCGGAGCACCGCCTGCCCCTGTTGCTCTGAAAGGCCCTTAGCGTTTTCAATGGTCCCCAGAAGCTCGGCAAGCGCATTGTCGCCGAGAGGAACTGGCTTGTTCCTGAGCAATGCCTTGATGCGCTCTGCCAAGCGTACTTCCGTTTGGTAAATGTTTGGCAGGTAGATTCGGGGATTAAGCTCACCAACGCCACCGGCTGGAATATCCATCCCCTCGATGTCCGCGCGCAGCTCCGCTTTGACAAGGGTTTCATCGAGGGCAGCACGCACAAGCGCCGGGTCTGCCCCAAGCATTTGCGGCTCACAGGCGAGGGCCAGCAGCTCATCCTGATACATAAAGCAATGGCCATTGGCATCCATGGATGACTGCAATGTGTAGAGTAATCCAGCCCGCAGGCGCTGCGGGGCATCAAGTGGCATCCCGATCCGTTGCGCGAGCTGATCTGCCGTACGGAAGCCGACGCCCCACAGCTCATTTGCGACACGATAAGGATTCGTGCGGACAATCGCTTCCGCCTGATCTCCGTATTGCTTATGAATTTTGTGCGCGAGGCTGGGCGTGACCCCGTTTCCCTGAAGAAAGAGCATCAGGCTCTGGACTGCCTTCTGGCCTTCCCAGACCTTCGTAAGACGATCCAGCGAAATTCGACCAAGCCCCTGGATCTCATGTAGGCGATGTGGCTCCCGGTCGAGGACATCCAGTGTTTCGGCACCAAACCTCGCCACGATTTTCTTGGCAGTCGCTGGACCAATACCCTTAACAAGACCGCTACCGAGATATTTCTCAATCGCAGCCACGGTTGCCGGACGGACGCTCTCAACCCGTTCGGCCTTGAACTGTCTACCGAACTCGGGGTGTTTTACCCAGCTGCCAAAACACTTAATCGATTCACCCGGTACCGGACTCGGAAAAGTCCCTACGACAGTGATAGGGTCAGAGTTCTTCCCGCGGGGTCCATCGGTGTCGACAATCTTGACCACACCGTAACCATTTTCCACATTGTGAAACGTGACGCGCTCAATAACGCCCTCGATGGCAAGCTGACCTGGCATATCCGACACAGATAACAGAGGAACCTGGCCATCATTTGACATATGTCAGCATTCTAGCCGTTTCCAATGATCCCACCAATGGGCAATTGTGACACCACGATGCCCGATTGCTGCTGTTTGAAGTACTCCATATGCATTCCCGTATGCAGCGACTCCGATATTCCAACAATTGTGGTGAAATGCAGGCATGCCAGACCTCCTCGTCCCCCTCTACAAGCTGCCGGCACACAATGACCTCACGCAGAGGCTTGCAACCGATGGCATCATCATCCGCAGAGCATTTCCATTTGATCTATCGCGGACACGTAGGTTCATTGCTGAAACATTCAGTGAGTCATGGGCAGATGAAACAGAGGCCGGCTTCGCCCGCCAGCCAATCACCTGTTGGATTGCGGTTGTAAATGGCGAAGTCAAAGGGTTCGCCTGCGTCGATGCGACCATGCGCGGGATGTTTGGTCCGACAGGCGTGTGTCCATCACTTCGTGGAAAAGGTGTCGGTAAAGCCCTGCTGCTTCACGCGCTCAGCGGACTATGGGACATGGGTTACGCCTATGGCGTTATCGCCGGCGCAGGTCCCATTGAGTTCTATCGCAAGGCCTGCGGCGCCATCGAGATTCCGGACAGCGTCCCTGGCATCTACCAGCATATGCTAAAGGATGACGGTAAAGAGGGCACGCGCTGATGGTTCGCCGGGACACTTGGACAAACGTCCCGGGAACAGTGATCGCTCACAGCAGTGCGGCAACCGGAAAGTACATTGGTTCGCCAGGGCTGGCCATCCTCCCGGATGGCAGCTATGTTGCATCCCACGACCATTTCGGTCCGGCCACGACAGAACATAGCATCGGGGAAACCTGGATCTACAGGAGCATCAACCGGGGACTAACCTGGACCCCCATCGCGAAAATCGATGGCGCCTTCTGGTCCAATCTGTTCGTCCACAATGGCCAGCTGTATCTGCTGGGAACATCGCGTCACTACGGCTATGCGGTGATACGCCGCTCATCGGATGGCGGATTTACCTGGACCGAGCCGACAAATCACAAGTCAGGTCTGCTTAGCACAACGCCGGAGTATCACTGTGCTCCGATGCCGGTATTCGAGCACCAAGGCTATCTCTATCGGGCATTTGAGCACCGCTCGCCAGGCGAAGGATGGGGAACAAACTTTACATCCGGTGTCTTACGCGCGACCTCAAAGGCTGATCTGTTGGATGCACGTAGCTGGGAGATGTCTACTTTTCTCCGCAGTGACGGCAAGTGGAACAATGGCGACATGCGTGCCTGGCTGGAGGGCAATGTCACGATTGACCCGGATGGCAATCTTGTAAATGTCCTGCGTGCACAGACGCTTGGAACTCAGGAGCGCGCTGCAATCACGCACCTTAATCCGATGACAATGCAGTGCTCATTCAGCCCGGTGACGGGGTTTGTGTCCTTCCCCGGCGGCGCTAAAAAGTTCTGCATTCGTCGACATCCGCATACCGGTGTGTATTACACTATAACGTCTGCGGTCTTCCCGGGTGATAAGCCAACAGATGCCGGGAGCATGCGGAACTGCACAGTACTAATGCGAAGTCGAGATTTGCAGGCTTGGGAAATCATCCGCATCCTGCATTATCACCCCGATATTGAGCATTGCGGGTGGCAGTATATCGAATGGCAATTTGATGGCAGTGACATCATTTATGCATCCAGAACTGCCTTCTATGATGGCTACCTCCCCGCGAAACGCGCTCACGATGCCAACTTCCTGACATTTCATAGAGTTGAAGATTTTGCGAGTGACGCCAGACTGAAGCAGAGCATTTCTGAGCATCTGCCCGCATCGAAAGTCCTGCACACATCCAAAATAGATGTCTTTGGGTACGGATTCGACGTCCGCTCGCTAACCAACGCAGTCAAACCATTCACGAACCGTGATTACACGCTCGATGGTGTTGCAGACCGTTACAGTGGTAGGAACTTCACAGCAATGCCGGGCGGCCAAGCTGCATGGATTTGGCTGAATGCAAAGTCGACTACGCGTGTAGTCATCGTAACATCTGCCGGTCCATCGAAGGAAACACTAAAGCTGCTCCGGGCGAACTATGTTGGCATCGGTGCGACATACTCGGATACAGGTAAGACGAAACTTCACACGTATGAAACAACACTTCGACGCGGAGAAACCCGGTTTGTCCCGCAGCTGACCTGGACAGGGACTGGTCTCATCGCGCCCTGAAAATAGTACGCAGTCGCTGTAGGAGTCGCCTTACCCCAAATTGCCTAACGGCGACTGTCACCGGAGACAATTCCCGGGTCGGCCGTCGAACAAGTTGTCCGGAACAGTTCGGACAAATCCACTGCCTTTGCTCACTACACTGAGGGCAAAACGTGCACTCATAGGAGCAAATGTACACCTCATCTGTAGGTGAGAGTCTCTTATTGCACGCTTCACAAACAGGCTTCATAAGTAACATGGTGCAACACTCATCCCGGTATCAGCATCTTCCTACGAGATGCATCCAGACAGTCGCGTTCTGACTTAGAGCGAACGCCATCCACGAGGAAAGAAGTGCTTAATGAAGAGATCGCCAGCGTAGCGATCTGTCATTCCAGCGATGTAATCGAGCACAAGCTGTGCATGCTCCTGCGTGGTCGCGTTCGGGTCTGCCATACCCGCAGGGAGCTGCTCTGGATGGTCCATATACAGACGAAATAGCTGCTTCAGCATCGCAGATCCCTTCGTCAGTTCCTCCTTGGCGACATTACGCTTGGTGTAGACATTGGCAAACATAAAGTCTTTGAGGCGGTTGGTGATGCCGAGAATCGGCTCGGTCATCGTCACATACGGCTTGTCGATTGAGTTCTCGATGACGTTTGCGACCATGGTTCCAATACGCGAGCCGTGCGTGTTCCCGAGGGCATCGTGGACTTCCTGCGGGAGGTCTTCAAGCTGCAATAATCCAGCGCGAACCGCATCTTCGATGTCAGCGGCAAGGTAGGCAATGCGGTCTGAGATACGCACCGCCATCGCTTCGAGTGGAAGTGCATCCGGAGATTTAGCAGCATCAGGATCGTGCTCGTACAGATCTGATTTGCCCTTGGAATGTCCGACGATGCCGGCCCGGACCTCGTGCGTGAGATTGAGGCCTTTTCCGCCCTTTTCCAAGATGTCGACTACCCTCAGGCTCTGCTCAAAGTGACGAAAATGCATCTCAGGGACGTATTCCTTGAGGACGGCATCCAGGGCGTATTCGCCCTCGTGCCCAAAAGGTGGATGTCCAAGATCGTGCGCAAGAGCAATGGCTTCCGTAAGGTCTTCGTTCAGGCGCAGCGCACGTGCAACTGTGCGGCTGATTTGAGCCACTTCCAGTGAGTGCGTCAGACGTGTCCGGTAGTGGTCCTCTTCCGGATCAAGAAAGACCTGGGTCTTATGTTTCAGACGGCGGAAGGCGTTCGAGTGAATGATCCGGTCGCGGTCTTTTTGAAAACACGTACGCACTGGATCGGCGGGTTCTGGGCGCTGACGTCCCTTGCTCTCTGTGGAGCGGGTTGCCCAGGTTGCCAGTGTTGTCAGCTCAATGGCTTCTGTACGTTCACGTATCGTCATTTGTTACTCTCTTCCAAACCGTTAGGAAAGGCGCCGTAAAAGCATGTATTCCATCAAATTGTCGCGTGTTACAAGACCCAGCACGCGATGGTCAGCATCAATAACCACAATCGGAAAGACGTCCTGACCATAGGACTGCAAATGTCCAGCCAGTGAGTCCGAAGGGCCTGCTGTCGGCGCATCCCGGTCCATCACACTGCTTGCGAATGCATCCCTGCCCTGCTGCGCAATCCCCTGAATAAGGCGTTCGCGGGTCAGAAGCCCCAGATAGTCGCTCCCAAGAACAACCGGAAAGTCATGTTGATGCGTATGCAAAAGTCGCTCACCAACTTCTGCAAGCGTAAGTCCTGGAAGAATGGTTTCGGGACGTTCCACCATCACATCCTGCATGCGAACATCCACCAACGGGTCCGTGGTCTGGCTTGCTGAGATTTCCTGACCGGCTCCCATAAAGACAAAGCCGGCGATGATTAACAACGTGATGTTGCCGGAGAAGAAACCATAAAAGCCGGCCGCAACCGCGAGAACCTGCCCAATCCGACCGGCGATGCGAGTCGCGGCAACCTGCCCGATGCGCATTGCAAGGAGTGAGCGCACAATACGTCCACCATCCATGGGAAAGGCTGGCAAAAGATTGAAAATCGCAAGGCTTGCATTCGCCAGTCCAAGCATCGTGAAGTAAGACCGGATTGTGTCTGGATTTTGGACATAAGAGCGGATGCCATCAAAGAACACTGCTGGGAGGCCATCAGGAGTGAACCGGAGGTAGATGTAAATCGCTCCAGCGATCACGACATTGACGAGGGGTCCGGCCACCGTGATCAGGAACTCATGCTTTGGGGATGGCTGCGCCTCAAGGGTTGCGACGCCGCCAATCGGGTACATCGTAATCCGGCGAATCGGATAACCAAGGCGTATTGCCGTCAGCGCATGACCAAGCTCGTGTAGCAGAATACACACGAAGAGACCCAGAAATAGCGGGAGGGCCTTACGATCCACGGATGCAATCCAGGCAAGAAGCAACAGAAATGTCGCATGCAGGCGGATATGAATCCCGGCAATCCGGAGAATAGTGAGGGACCACGGGTCGCGTGGAACATGACTCTCGGATCTATCTTGTCGCTTAGGCATCGTTCACCATTACCACAATTCGGTAAAAATAGTGCCAAACCAGCCGAATTACCGCAGATTCTGCCCCAATCAGCCCAAATGCTCGCGTAGGAACATCGGGACATCGCCTTCATCAATCCCCGACTCCCGTGCACGCTTCGCCAGAGCAATCACATCAGGCGGCGTTCTGAACCAGATTCCGATTGCAACTACGACCAAAGAACCAATCAACGCAAACCAGGTAAATGACACCAGCTGAAAGTAGCCGAGGACACCCGTCGTACAAAGACCAACACAGACAGCGATGGCATTTCCCGTGTCTGAACCGCGGTCTTTCGTCAGCATCCCGATCAGGAAAACACCCAGCATCGGGCCAACGATGTACGATGCGATACCCAGCACAACCGGAATGATCCGGATGCTTGGATCTGCGACCTTCATGTAGGCAAAGATGCCCGCAACGATAAACATCAACAGCGAGAAGATCGCCGTAAACCAGCGGGCCGCGACCATCGCTGTGTGGTCTGAATACTTGCCTGAGCGCACCAGATATGGAACATACCAGTCATTGGTGGCACTCGTGGCGAGGGCATTCAGCGCTGCAGAAAGCGAGCCCATTGCGGTAGCAAACACCCCGGCGAGCACCAGACCTCGAAGGCCAACGGGTAGGACATTCAGGATATAGCTGCTGAAGATGTCCGCATTGGACTTCGGCATAAACCTCGGGTCCTGCTGGTAGTAGACGAAGAGCAAAATACCGATGAACGTGAAGATCGCCGCAATCGGGATGTCCAGGAAGGCCGCTGAAAGCAGTGAACGCTTGGCCTTCTGGTGCGTTTCTGCCGTGAGCATCCGCTGGACCATATCTTGATCCGTCCCAAACATCGCCATATTCAGCATCGTCGCCCCGAACACAGCGGAAAAGATGGTGTAGTCTCCCGTAAAGATATGCTTGATGACACCAAGAAACCCAAGGTTTCCCGTCGATTCAAATCCGGTTACAAAGTAGCCATCCAAATGGGTCATCGCAGGAACGGCCGCCGTAAGGGCAGACCAGCCGCCGATTTGGTTTAGGAGAAAGACAATCGCAGCGATAGCGGAGCCAAACATGATGCAGGCTTGAACGACATCCGTCCAGATAACGGCCTTAATGCCACCCTTTGTTGTGTAGAAAGCCGTCAGAAGCACAAGTGCACCAATCGCGACCAGATACGGCCCCACCGAGGTCACCGGTTGGAACGTAATCGATGTGCCTTGCTGTTCGACGAAGAGCTTCCACGCAAGGACCATCACAAGGCTAGGGATAAACAGACGCGAGCCGCTGGCGAGCGTGCGCATTACAAGGAATAAGGCACTGACGATGCTCTTTGAGCGTGGACCAAAGCGCACCGCGAGGTAGTCGTAAACCGTGTAGACCTTATAGTCGTAGTACGGTTTGAGGAAGACATTTGCGACGACCCAGCGCCCGATAACAACGCCCATCGTGAGCTGCACGTAGGCAAGTGAGCGCTTGGCAAACCCTTCACCGGGCGCCCCCAGAAATGTCGCGGCGCTGGTCTCGGCGGCGATTATGCTAGCCATCACCGCCCACCAGGGAACCTGCCGGCCCGCGAGCGCGAAGTCTTTCAGGCTCTCTTCGCGGCGGCCCATGTAGAGACCGATAGCAGAGATACCGGCGAAGTAGAGCAGGATAATTCCGAGGTCAACAAGAAAGCCCATGGCTGCGATTATAACCCTGTTGATAGGAATCGCATTGCTGTCACCGCCGCTCGCGAATGGACCGTTGTGTTACGGATCTCAGCGGATAAACCGGCGAAGCTGAACCTTACGGTTGCATGCCTTGGACCCTTCCGTGGCGAGTCGAAGCGCAGTCTCATCATCCGGCGCGTTGATAACCCAGAAGCCACTCATATACTCTTCGGTTTTGTGAAGAGGACCATCGGTGATAATGCCTGCATCATCGCGGTTGTCAATCACCTTTGCCGTCGATGGGCTCATGATCCCACCTGCCATAACCCAATAACCTTCAGCCTCAAGCATGTCATTGAAGGCATCAATATGGATCATTTCATCCGGACGACCGGTGTTCGTCGCCGTGTCAATAACTGCAATAAAGTAGCGCATAGTGTATGTCTCCACGATGGTCAATATCATCGCGCATTCTCTGCACGTATTGCCGCATCCTACAGTGGCAAATAGCGTATAAACAGTTGACTTTTGTTCCGACAGTTTCCAAACGAGTACACTGCAGCATGGAACTGATTGACTGCCACCAGCATCTTTGGGACTTGACGCGCTTTGATTTGCCTTGGGTCAAAGGGCTTGGCTTACCCCTTGAAGCGCAGCACACACCCACCGAGTATCAGGATGCAATCTCCGGGACGCCGATTGGCCGGCGTGTCTACATGGAAGTGGATGTCACTCCTGAGCAGCGTGTCCTTGAAGCTGCATACGCCTGTGACCTTGGACCAGCGGTTGTCGGTGCAGACCCTGCCTCGCAGACCTTTTTCAAACATCTAGATGAAATTTCGCACCCAAATCTCAAGGGTGTCCGGCAGGTTCTCCACGGCGGACATCCGGAAGCCAGAATCATCGAGTCACGCTTCATCCAAAATTTGGAAGTCCTCGGAGAGCGCAACCTAACCTTTGATATCTGTATTCGTCCGGGAGAGCTTGCCCATGCAGCGATGGCCGCGCGCCGCGTCCCGGGAACCACATTTATTCTCGACCACTGTGGCAATGGCGATGTCCAGGCAAACGAGAGCGACCGCGCAAAGTGGATGAAAGGTATCGAGATGGTCGCCGCCGAGCCCAACGTCTGGTGCAAAATCAGCGGAATAATTGTGACCGCAAAGCGCGGGGCGTGGTCCGCGGATGACCTTGCTCCTATCATCAACCACTGCCTCGAAACCTTCGGCCCTGATCGTGTCATCTTTGGCTCTGACTGGCCGGTATGTACGCTGACAGACAGCCTTCAGGCGTGGGTGGATGCATTTACACAAATCACGGGCACGTTGTCTGAAAGCGATCGTGAAAAGCTGTGGTTCCGAAACGCGGAGCGTCTCTACAGCCTCGCACCTTCCGAGTAACGCAAGTGTCCATTGATCTTCTGAAGCAGCTGGAGCCGGAGCTGGATACGGCAGCAATTACCGGTGGAAACCCGATGCACCGTGTTCTCCTTGTCGCGAACGAGGGGTCGTCACCATATAACGGATGGGCCCGCCTCGCAGTCGATTTCCAAACCCGCCGCCGCTACGCCATCCGGATCAGCGATGCAAACGGCGCACCCTGCCGCCATTGCCTTACCGATGAAACGGTAGGTGAACCATCCGCTGAAACCGGCAAATTCCGCTGGGCATTTTCTCTGTGGTTTGATGTAAACATCGCGCCTCGCCAACTGGTTGGCTTTTTGGCAGAGTGGACACCGGAACTGGACCAACCTCAGACACCGTCAGTTTTTTCAGAACCCGAAGCGTGGCTCCCTGCCCTCGAAGCACACCCACACCCGGGACATGTAAACCTCCCATTCACGTTGCCAGAGGCATGAATTCAGGGCTTTTATGTGTAATTGGCAGTCATGCAAGCTGACCACCTAACCATCTCAACCGGCCCGGCCGCGCTCACCTATCAGGCATTCCCGGATGCTTGCCGCTTGAAAAATGGCGACATCCTGTGCGTCTTTTACGCAGGGACTGGACATGTGACGCTTCCAGCACCCGGTCAGAAAATTGGTGGACGAATCTGCAGTGTCCGCTCAATCGATGAAGGACGGACGTGGAGCAGCCCGGAGGTTGTCTTTGATGGCCCACTGGATGACCGTGACCCTCATATCGCCCAGCTCCACGATGGCCGCATAATCGTTACATTTTTCTCGCTGGCCAAAGGCACGCAAGGGCGCACTTATGATGGCGCAGGGACGTGGACAGTGGAAAGCTCGGATAACGGCAGGACGTGGGAAAATGCACGCTCCATCGTTCCCGACTGGTATGTCAGTGCACCGGTACGCCGACTGAAAAATGGTTGGTACATTCTCGGAATCTACTCTGAATCCAATGGGGTTTCTCATGGAGGAGTGGTGATCAGCCGGGATACCTGCCGGTCGTGGAGCGAGCCTATCCCGATTGGTAAGGGTCAGGGAATTGATTTGGATGCCGAAACAGATGTTATCCAATGCACGGATGGCACGCTTTGGGCAGCACTACGCTCCAGCAAGCAAAACATGCATTTTGCGACATCGGTTGACAATGGCCGCACTTGGAACCGGGCGGTTGATATTGGTTTTAAGGGTCATTGCCCGCATCTGAATCGTCTGCGAAGTGGAGCGATTTTAATGTGCCACCGCCTCCCGAAGACCGAAGTCAGCATCAGCTACGATGAGTGCCGAACGTGGAATGGTCCCCACCGTATTGCGGATGTCATCGGGGCCTATCCCAGCAGCGTCGAGCTACGGGATGGCACTGTCCTCTTCATCTACTACACCGAGGGTGCTGGAAGCGTGATTCGTGCGGCGCGTTACGGTGTGGCCCGGGATGGGCTGAAGCCTCTGTCATGGAGGTAGAGCGGATATAATCCGGGCATGATTGCACAGCTCCGTGGCTACGTTGTCCGCGTCGCAGCACCGACCTTGGTGCTCGATGTAAACGGGGTTGGCTACCGGGTTTCCGTTCCGGCATCCGTGCTGGAAAACCTCCCTCCGGATGGCACGCCGCTCACCCTCATCACGCATATGCAAGTCCGTGAGGATGACATGTCGCTGTTTGGATTTCTGGATGACCAGGAGCTTGAAGTCTTCAACCTTTTGCTGAGTGTGTCGGGCGTCGGGCCCAAGGCAAGTCTTGCGATGCTCTCTGCGCTCGGGTCGGTTGGAATTGCGAAAGCGGTTGCTGGCGAGGATGTCCGGACTCTCACGAAAGTTCCAGGTATCGGCACGCGAACGGCGCAGCGCCTCGTTGTTGACCTAAAAGAGAAAATGCTCCCGATTGGCCTTGGCGGCGCTTCGACGACCGGACCGGCTGGAGGGAGTAAGCCTAGCGTCCCGGCGACGCCCGCGGTGCATCCGAATGCGCTTATCGCCGATGTCATTTCCGCGCTGCAAAACCTCGGGTATCCAAAAGCAGATGCCGTTAAGGCCGCAGAGAGTGCGCACGAACAGCTTCAAAGTGCTGGTACATTGCCTGAGTTCGCGGCCGTGCTACGCGCCGCACTGAGCCATTTGTCACGTTAGGCGGGAGCTCGAAAACAACGCAATGGCAATAGAATCATCCCCTTTCGAAAAACTACAGCAAGCCACAAAACCTCCGGCTGACCGCTTGGTTGACACTGCAGTACAGGGCACCGAGGATGGTGAGCTTTCCCTACGTCCAAAGCGCCTCACGGAATACATCGGGCAGAACAAGATCAAGGAACAGCTTGGCATTTCGCTGACTGCTGCAAAAATGCGTGGCGAAGCGCTGGACCATCTCCTCCTGCACGGGCCTCCCGGCCTTGGAAAGACATCCCTGGCACACGTCATAGCGCTGGAGATGGGCGCAAACCTGCGTGCGACATCCGGGCCCGCCATCGAACGTCCGGGAGATTTGGTTGCGATTCTGTCCAATCTCGAGGATGGCGCGGTGCTTTTCATCGATGAAATCCACCGCCTGAACCGCTTGGCAGAAGAGTTTCTCTATCCGGCGATGGAAGATTTCGAGATGGATATGACGATTGGTCAGGGTCCAAGCGCGCGAACCGTCAAAATTCCACTCGCGAAGTTCACGCTGATTGGTGCGACAACGCGCCCGGGCCTGCTGACCAATCCTCTGCGTGACCGCTTCGGAATCGTACAGGGATTTGAGTTTTACGAGGATGCTGATCTAACGCAGATTCTGATTCGCTCGGCGGATATTCTTGGTGTTGGGATAGATGAGCGTGGCGCCGGGGAGCTTGCAAGCCGGAGCCGGGGTACGCCGCGTATCGCAAACCGCCTGCTAAAGCGCGCGCGTGATTATGCGCAAGTAAAAGCCGATGGTGTGATCACGCATGAAGTCGCCGATGCCGCATTGAAGATGATGGAAGTCGACCGGGTCGGACTGGATAGTCTGGATAGGTTGTACTTGACGACATTGATTGACCGCTTCGATGGTGGACCGACGGGTGCCGAGACGATGGCGGCTACACTCCGCCTTGAACGCGATACGATTGAGGATGTGCTGGAGCCCTTCCTGATGATGGCGGGTTTTCTACAGCGCACCCCACGTGGGCGAACGGCGACCCGGCGTGCGTATGAGCATTTGGGCCGGCGTATACCGAAGAGCCGCAGCGCGGAGACACAGCCTGGACTTTTGGAACTGGAGTCATAGACGGAATGATTTGTCCTGTTTGCAGCGCGCACAATCTGCCTGGCAGCAAGTTTTGCCGCCAGTGTGGGAAAAACCTTGCGCCTGCGGCAGTCGCCATTCCGGATACCCCACCGATTGACATTCCCGTAGCATCCACCACGCCGCAGGCAGCGCCGGTTGTCGTCGAGGAAAACCCGTCAGGTGAGCTGCCGGTCACGGATGCCATCGCAGACCCGGATCGGATGCGAAAGGTTGCGACATTCCTCCGTGATGCACAAGCGCAGCTTGATCGCGGTGACTTTGCCGCTGCCGCCGCGGCAGCAGAAGAGGCCGCAGCGATTCATCCCCACTCCATCGCCGTACTTTCGATGCGGGCAACGCTCTACGAACGGATGGGGCGATTCTCCGATGCCGTGGCAGTTTTGGACAAACTCGATGCACAGGCTCCGCTAAGCAAAGACATGATTGGCAAGCGGGCAATCCTCAAAGCCAAGGCAAATGCATCATCCAATGCCGAACCGGAGCAGGCTCCGCTTATCGACAAGATTAAATCCATTGACCGCAAGATTTGGATTCCAGCCGTCGCTGGTCTTGCCACCGTGATTCTGATTTCTGCAATCGGCGCAGCGATTATGAACGCTAATCGTGATAATGGTGCGGAAAAAGTCATCGCAACCGATGGCACTCCAGCCAAACCGGTTTGGAGCACTGCGAATGCAATGCAGGGCACAAGTCAGCAGCAAGGTGTACCGCAGGGCCAACAACAACCGACATCGATTTATGCTCCACCACCCGTTCAGCGTCCCCTAATGCCGCCGCCTGCGGGCAACAGAATCGATCCCTTTGCTCCTGTAACGCCACGCCCGTCGACGACGGACAGCCAGCCCGTGCCTGTGCCAGATACGCAAGGTGTAAATCCCGGCCGCATCCTGCCGGACCCATCCACGGTTGGTTCCGCTGCAGCATCCGGAAGTGGCGTTTTCACACCTATTCCACAGGCTAATCCGCGTCCAGGTATCCCGCAGCCGGGGGCAAGCGACACGAACCGTTCCGCTCCAATACAGGCAGGACCGCCCGCACAAGGCGGGGGTACCCCAATTCAGGCCGGGCCACCATCGGGTAGCAATGGTGGCATCGTTTCTCCGCCTTCCGACAAGGGGCAGGGCAATGATCAAGGCTACATCAGAATCGAGCTAAACCCGCCAAAGCGCGGTGGAAAGTCCGGCGGCTCCGGGTCGACATCGGCTGGAAACCCTGAGCCCGGGGCATTGGGAAAGGCTGTTAGTCTGCAGCGTAGCGGACAGTACAGCGGTGCGATTGAACAGTACCGCGTTGCGCTCTCGGATGGCGCGGATGGCGGAGCCTGCTATCAGGGAATGGGTCTTTGCTTTGACCGTCTTGGCGACCGCAGCGCCGCACGCGTGAACTACCGCAAGGCGATTGCCGCGTATCTTCAACAGACCGAAGGTCCGCAGCGCCGCGCAGCGGAACAGAGTATCGCGGCGTGTAGAGCAGCACTGGAGGCACTTGGGGATGGATAGAATTTCACGACGTACTGTCCTGCTCACGATGCTTGGTCTTGTGGTTTGGCCACTGGATGCCATCGCGGCCCCGCCATCACGCCCGGTACTCATGGTCATCCCAAGCGGCCAAAATGCCGTTGTCCCCGCTTCAGGGACAGTGGACACGCAGAAAATCAGCGATCTGGACCGAATACACCTCGCCGCAAAAGCAGTTCGTGCAATTCTTACCGATGAAGCGGCGGTCGATGCCGTGCTATTCGATATGGAACAGCCCGCAATTCAGCGTGCCGTCTTGGAGAGTAAGCTTGCGGGTATCAAAGATGAGCTGACAGAGGAGCAAAAGGTCAAGATCGCAACGATGTACGGGGCAACCCACATCGTCAGTGTCAATGCGCTCAACGGTTCGCTCTCTGGGCTTCGTGGCATCGGTGACCAGGTCCAGACCTTTAATGCGAACACCCAAAGTGCTGTCAAGGCAGCACAAAAGGGTAAGGCAGACCCGAAGAAGACCATTATCACGCAATCTACAAATTCGGACACATCCAATGCGCCAAGCCTCGCTCTGACTGTCCTCACCATTTCCAAAGGCAAGATTCAAAAGCGTTGGGAACAATCCGTGATGCTTGGGACGGATGACAACACAACCATTGCCGACCTGGCAAATTCCAAAGGAACCTTCCCCAGCACGTGGGCTAGCGCAGCCCGCAGCCTAGTACTGAAATTTTTGAATGAAAATCTCAAAGATGCCCGGATGGCGGCGGTAGACCGCACACTACTCCCGCCACAGGCTGCACCACAGGTGGAAAAAGAGGCACCCGTAGAAAAGCCGGTGGATGCCCTTGCCGAAGCCTCAGCACTCATCACCAAGGGACGGACCTTTGTGGCAGAAGGGCAAATCGTAGAAGGTATCGACCTCCTGCGCTATGCCGTAGACCACGCGCCGCTCGCTGCCGCACCACGCCTCGCACTTGCTGAAGCGTATGCATCAACCGGACGGCTTGAGCAGGCATCCGGCGAAGTCCGTCGCGCACGACGCATCGTGAAGGACATGACAGCTGAAGAAGACACTGCCTTCAGCGCAATCCTAGCACGAAGTCTGGTAGCATCCGCTGACCCGGAAGGAGCAAAAAATGCGTACATGCAGCTGCTCCGCGACAAACCGGATGACACCGTCACACGCCTGCAGTTTGCTGAGCTCCTCCTGAAAACCAAGGATATGGCCGGGGCTGAGGTTCAATACCGCATTATCCGGAAAAAGGATCCTTCCAATGTCCTTGCAGCTGTCGGGTTTGCCCAGCTGGTCGCAGCCCGTTCGGACATGGATGAGGCTCTCCGCGAGTTGATGGCAATTGATCAGGACAGCCCACGGCATGCATTTGGGACCACAATCTTCACCATCCTCGCCAATGTAACCGTAGACCGCCTCCAGAACAACCGCCGCGCCTGGGAAACCGGAACGTTGAACCGAGAGACGTTTTATAAAGCCACAACAACCCTCTCACAACGGGCAACACAGCTCCTTGCGATGCTCACGCTGGCTCCAGCGCCAAAGTCCGGTGGAGATGCCGTTCTGATTCAACATCGGCGCAGAGTTCTTGCAGGGAACCTCCTGGCACAGGCGACGACAAGTCTGCTGACATTTATCGAAACCGGCGATGCGGCGGCTGGGATTCGGGCGAAGTCGCAGGCAGATGAGTGTGCAACAGAGCTTAGGCTCCTTGCGCCAAAGTCTGAAATTCCCCTCCCGGTGGTGATTCCCGCTCCAGCGGAAACCGCAACACCCGAACGAACCGGGAACGGAACGATCAAAGTCGGACCTCCCGGAGGCTAGCTTTTGGCGATCAATGCTTTAGGTTTATGCCTGCTGTTTGCTACGTTTGTACAGCAGGGTTTACTTCCTCCTGCAGCCCCGGGAGTGGCTCGGATGAGTGCCCGGATTCCCAGCCAAAACGGCGACCACTTGGACTGGTTTCCAAGCGCGAGTGAGATAGCACTGACACAAAACGGGAAAGTCCTTCGCGGCAAATTTGCGTTTCATCCAACGTCGATGCGACCCGTTAAACTCGAATTACATCGGAATCCAGTCACAAATCGCATTGACACCCTTAAGATCGATCATAATCACAATGGCTTGTTTGAGCCAGCCGAAGTGTATAACGCCAAACCGAAGCTCGAATCCGGTGTTTGGTGGACATCATTTAACGATGTCACCATTCACGTTGCCTACGATCGCACCCGCAGTATTCCGTATGCGACGCAGCTGTGGTTCGTGGATGACCCAACCGAGCCGGGTGAAAAGCCGATTCTGCACTGGACACGCGCCGGTTGGACGGAGGGCCGAGTGCTCCTCGATGGCAGGCAACGCTGGATTCAGCTCACGGACAACAATCTTAATGGCATTTTCGATCGTGAGGATTGCTGGATTCTTGGAAATGAGCGTGCCGACATTTTCAAATTGGTCATTCGCAAGGCAAACGATCACTTCTGGCTGGATGGCAAGGCCTATGTTTTACGCTCTGTCAATGAATCAGGGCGTTCTGCGGTGGTGGAGCCATTTGACCCGGGAATGACGCAGGCTGAGGAGCGTGTGAAGCGTGACGCGTTTCGTGCAGACCGTACTGCGGAGCGTGCACCTACTCCACTCAAGTGGGAGTCAACACTCACTGGGGCGATGAAACTCGCAGGGATGACCGGCAAGCGGATTTTGGTCGACTTTACAGCAACCTGGTGTGGCCCGTGTAAGACAATGGATGAGCTTGTGTTTTCGAGTAAGGCCGTGGTTGATGCAGGTGCGGACACGATTTTCGTCAAAGTGGATGCCGATGCGGAGCGCGACATCATCAAGAAGTACAAAGTCAGCGCTTATCCGACATTGGTTGTGCTTGATGCGAGTGGCAAAGAGGTCAAGCGGGTTCTCGGTTACCAGTCGATTCGTGAGATGGTTACATTGCTGAAGGCAGATTAGTGTAATCAAACGACCTGTTTCAGGATTTCTGAGTAGTGGCTCTCTGCGACGCCCGCGCGCGCTACACAGTTCGAATTCCTATATCCTGACACAAATAAGGGCCGGCACTTCCGCCAGCCCTTTGTCAATACTGGAAAGCCCTAAGGCTTAACGCCATCAAACATCTTCTTTGGATCGTCCTTCTTGGCTGCCGGAAGCTTTACCTTTGCCAGGATCGCAGGAAGTGGCTTTGTCGGCTTAGCAAGCTGAGCCAGAACGATATCGACCGCAGGATCGCTCTCAAGTCTGGGGCTTGGCGCATCTGCTTCAAAGTCGGGCACCAGTGGATTTTTCTCCAAGCGCCGCCCCTTCGGCGTGATGTAGTCCGAAAGAGGAATCTGAAGCTCAAAGCCATCGTTGAGCGGAGTGAAGATCGAAACCAGAACAGCGCCCGCGGATGGCTTGCCAATCAACGTGGCACCACGCTCTTCGCGTAGGACGGCGCTGGTAATCTCGGATGCACTGCCGCTGCGACGATCAATCAGCACGAAAATCCGTCCCTTGAATGGAGGAACTTTTTGCAGTCGCGTCTTAGAGGTTGGACCAGCCCACTTAGCGACTGCGGTGAGATCTTTGGCATCCCCACCAACTTCGCTTGCAAAGCGTTCTGCCATCTGGCGGGTTACATTCGTACCAACGGGTGTGTCTGGATTGCACAGAAGTGCCAAGAGATGATTGAGGTTGCTGACGAGTCCGCCTCCGTTTCCACGAAGGTCGATGATTAGGTTCTTTGCCGGAGCGGCTTCAGTCAGAAGTTTTTCGACCACAGCACGGTCATAGCCGCGGGTAAACGACCAAAGCTTGAAGAGCGCAGTTTCCTCGTTGACCCACTTAAGGCTTGGGCTGCGGTCGGTACTGAACTGCCCGCGCAAAATCATGCAATAGCGCTGCTTGCCCGTACTTGGACGTAACACGGTTAGGAGGGATGTCTCATTTATCTCAGCGCTGGGAATGGATGATGCTTTGACGCCTTCGATTTCAGTGATGATGTCACCTGCTTCCAATCCGAGCTTTGCCGCCGGGCTGTCGGGAACGACGGCAGAGATGGCAAGGCCACGGGCTTCAGGGAGAGCGGAAAATCCGAAGCCAAGCTGTGTCCCGGTGCGGCGCTGTTCAGCGGCCCTTGGCGTGAAAAGGCGAATGTGTGAAATGCCGAACTCGCGTAAAGCCGTGTTGACAACGTTTGTAAATGCTGGCAATGTCGTTGCCTTATCGAGGTCACCCTGCTGCTTCTGGAGGAATGCAGGCCATTTGGCAAAGTCGACTCCCGGTACAAATGCGCGGGTGCTGACGGTTTGCTGGAGCCGCTCAAGCGTACGCTGCTTTAGTTCAGGTGTGATGGCTTGTGCGTTTACCGCCTGTGTGATGGCTAACGAGACCGCTCCAAAGGCGGCGATGCGTGTCCATGGATGCATTCAGAGACTCAACTTTCACATTCAAATGGATTCTGCCGCATAGACGATTATCTATACATCCTCGTTCACAAGCGTGTAGCGATGCTGGCAAATCATGTTCAGATAATACCGTCATGACTTTCTAATCTAAGGCTGCTGCGACAAATATCGGAGCTGAGACATCCGCCTCCGATAAAACGGAATATGTCGACCCTGCAGCGGTGATACGCGCTGCGACATCTGAATCAAAGCACCTCAATACCATTCGTAAAGGCGGGTGGACTTTGTCCGGATGTCGTTCTTGCCACTCTTCGAGGAGGGACTGAGCAACAAGGCCAATTTCAAGATTGAGTGCATCCACGGATGTCGTCGCGATAAGCGTACTCGCTCGATCGATACCGGCCCGGGATAGTACTGCCGGCATGGTGGCATCCCCACTAATGATTGGAATCTTCGATACGGGAAGCAAGTCGCGTACAACATCATCGTCACCTTCAATCACGACGACATCAACTCCCTGCTCAAGCAGCTGATTGGTAACCGCTTGCCCGACCGTACCGTACCCACAAAGCACTACGTGACCTGATTTTCGCCGGGCGGCAACTTCGGCACGTGCGACAATCGTCCCCCCCGCGAGTAACCAGTTGGTAAAGAGGGATGAAAACACTGCAATCGTAATGACGCCACCAACCATCAGGAGAATTCCAGCAATCTTTGCTTCAAGGGGAGCGTAGCGCAGACTATAGTCGCCGAAACCGACCGTTGTTACCGTGGTCGTGGCAAAGTACATCGCTTCAACCCATGGAATACCCAGCTTAACCCGAAAAATCACGATGCTGGATAACATGACTAAAACCAAGCTGACTGCGAGCAACACAATGTCTCGTTTTCTGGGCGTCAGGGACAGTGATGGCCTGCGGCGACGTCGCGGATGCGCTATGGAATCAGGTGAACCATGCGTCTGTAACACAACCTTGGTGAATGCAGTTGCGGCAACCTCGGCAGGACTAAGGACACGATGGATTCCAAACTCACGCTCAAGCCGACCAGCAAGACGTTCGTTACTCGATCGCATCACGACTCGCACACTTGGCACAGATGCCCGGAGTTCCAATGCAACCTCAAGGTTCAAGGCATCATCAGCCGATGTAAGGATAGCCGAATCAAGGTCACCCAATTGGACCTGAGCCCGAACGGTCGCATCCCGCATATCTCCTTTGATGATGGTCGCTCCAGCGCTGTTGGCGGCTTCAAGGCGATCATTACGGGTGAGGCTATCTGTGATTATGATTACGGTTGCACCTCTGGCCCGAAGGACCTCGACAACTTTGAGGCCGAAGCGTCCAAGGCCACAGACAAGCACACGTTTTGGCATGGATAAGTGTACCGTTTGGTGAATTTAGACAGTCATCAAGATGGCAAGTGCCTGGAGTGACTCCCGCGGCGCGCTGCATATCTGGGCTGCAGTTCCATCCCCAAGAAAGAACAGACACCCCTAACAAGAAAGCCTAGTCAGGGGTGCGTTTTTAGCTAAGACGAAGCGGTTTAGATTACATCTAGGGCTTGCTCGAGGTCTGCGATGATATCCCGTGGATCTTCAATCCCCACCGACAGGCGGATAAAGCCCGGCGTGACTCCCGCGGAGCGCTGTTCATCTGCTGTCAGCTGCTGGTGCGTTGTGCTTGCAGGATGAATGATCAGACTCTTCGCATCCCCGATATTGGCAAGGAGCGAGAAGAGCGAAACGCTGTCAATGAGCTTTCGGCCAGCAGCAGACGCTTCGTCATCCGAGCCAGCCAACTCAAAGCCTACCAGAGCTCCATATTGGACATTCCCACGACTATCTTTTCGATGGTAGCGATTCGATACTTCATGGCTTGGATGTGACTTCAGACCCGGATACGTGACAGACTTGACCTTTGGATGTTTTGCCAGATACTCCGCAACGGCTGAAGCATTACTTGAATGCCGTTCAAGGCGCAAATGAAGCGTCTCAAGTCCCTGAAGGAAGAGGAAGCTGTTGAATGGCGACAGGGCAGCACCGATATCACGCATGCCTTGGAGACGAACCTTGAGCACAAATGCGATGCTTCGCAGCGGCTCCGGGAGATTGGCAAAGACGAGACCGTGGTAGCTTGCATCCGGTTCCGTAAAGCCCGGGAAGCGTCCGGAACCAAACCAGTCGAACTTGCCGGAGTCAACAATGACACCGCCAATGGAGTTTCCGTGTCCACCAATAAACTTGGTTGCCGAATGCACCACGATATCCGCTCCATGGGCTATTGGATTGACAACCGCTGGACTTGTGGATGTGTTGTCAATGATCAATGGGAGACCGTGCTTGTGGGCGATTTCTGCAACGGCAGCAATATCAATCGTGTCCAGCTTAGGGTTACCAATCGTTTCAGCATAAATGGCCTTGGTGTTCGGCTGGATCGCTGCTTCAAACGCACTTGGGTCAAAGGGATCAACAAATGTTGTCGTAATGCCAAGCTTTGGAAGCGTATGGCGGAAGAGGTTCCACGTCCCGCCGTAGAGGCTGGTGGATGAAACAATGTGGTCACCACTACCGGCGATATTCAGAATAGCGAGCGTTTCAGCAGCCTGACCACTTGCGGTTGCAAGCGCCGCTGCGCCACCCTCAAGAGCCGCAATCCGCTTTTCAAAGACATCGTTGGTCGGGTTCATCAAGCGGGTGTAAATGTTCCCAAGCTCTGCAAGTGAGAACAGGTTCGCCGCATGCTGGGCATCCCGGAAGACAAAACTCGATGTTTGATAAATAGGGACTGCACGGGCTCCCGTGGTCGGATCAGGGACCTGTCCTGCATGTACCGCAAGCGTATCAAAGCTCAATGTCGATTCATCCAATGCCATCGCATGTACTCCCAATCTGTAAATAGATACAAACAGTCTAGATTCACCCTGGCCTTATTGCAAGTATGTCAGTAGGAATATATTTGTATTTTATGTGGACGATTGCAATGTTTAAACTAAGCAACACGGATGGCATCCATCCTTCAGAGTTTCAGTCTGCTGGTAGCACTGAACAAGAACTGAAAGTACACCCGCAGTTGAATCCCGGCAGAGACGAGTTTTGACCAAAACAGCCTCCATTTTTTAGTGCTGAAACCCGATGATTCCCTCAACGATTGGTGAAATTCCCAAATGTTGGAGTACTGTTACATGGTGTATAGGGCGACCTTCCGCGCAGCAGCTTTTTCGACAGCCTTTGTGCTGTGTGCAGCGATGAACGCCTCTGCACATCAGTCCGATTCGGTCTTCTCCTCCGATGAGCGTGCATCGATTGTCTCCTGGTGGCAAGCCGAGAATCGCTACAAAGTTGAGCTCGCTGAAGTGGATGGCCAAAAGGGTCCATTTGCTGCCCGCTTGACCCCGGATGCATCCACCTGGCTCCTCGCCTATACAAAAGCCGTCAGCGGCTCGGTCAAAGTAGCACCCACGCAAACAGCAAAGGCATCCAACAGTGGTGATACGAAAGGCTGGGAAGACTGGCTTTCAGCACGTGTCAAGCACGACTGGCAGACCGCCCGCGCAGAAGCACAGCGCCGTAACACCGCTCTCCTAACCGCTCCAAGCGAAGTCCTTTCCGCTGAAAACTCATCCAGCAGAGACACTACGCTAACCTTGCCATCCCGCGGCTCGCGCAAAACCAGACGTGGCCAGGATCCAGTCATCAGCATCCCGCCGCACCCCGGCCCCGCACCGCAGTCCCTCATCGATTCGCTTGGTGCACCTCCGCTCATCGCATCCGTTGTGGCCCCAAACCGGCACATCGTGAACTTTGACATTGAGAATCACACCATTGAGATGCTGGACAATGTCCGCCTCCCCGAGCGCTATGCTTACTACCGCTTCCCGAGAGGCGTCAACTCTGTCAGTGCCGCGGCGACAACTACCGCAAGCGAAACCGAGCAGGCAAAGGAGCTCTTTGCTGAAGCGGGTCTTTCCGACACCGCACGTAAAGCCTTCACCGCCATCAGCAAACTCGAAGGCACATTTGAAGCATCCCAAACGTACGACACGGGCTATGTGTCGATTGGGTTTATCCAGTTCACCACCGGCCCGGATGGCGATGGCTCTCTCATCCGAGCGCTTCAGGATGAAAAGTCTTCCTCTCCAGATACTTTCAGAGACGACTTTCATCGGTACGGAATCGATGTCACTTCAGATGGCAAAATCGCTGTAATCGACCCTAAGTCAGGCGCTGAGCTTATCGGTCCTGATGCCGTGAAATGCATGGTGGATGACCCTCGCCTTGTCGGCGTTTTTGTCCACGCAGGGCGCTACTCCATAAAGTGGAAGGCTGCACAGGTTCGCGCTGCGTACAAAGTCTATTGGCCAATGGATGGCGAAATCACACTACAGCTGGCCGGTAGCCCAATCACCTGCAAAGTCTCAGATATCGTCCAATCGGAAGCGGGCATCACCACTCTCCTCGACCGGAAGATCAACCGGGGGAACATCCGTGAATTCCCCGATGTCGTCAATCGCATCGCAAAAGCACACGGTTGCGAATCGCTGAGTGACATCCAAAGGTACGAGAAGGAAATCGTCGCGGCTATGCGCTACCGTGTCGATTTCCTCAAATCAAGTGACCTCGGACAACCCGCAGATCCGCCGGCAGACTCCAAAACGACTCGCGTATCGCGCTCATCGGATTCAACACGTGGTGGCAGGTCTACAGATAGCCTCCCGAGTCGTGCTGCAAAACCACGTTCAAAGCGGTAAACAAACTCAGAAGGCCATCAAAGAGTTTCTCCCGAGATGGTCAATGTAAGTCCCATTGATTGTCATCGATCGACCGATATGTGGCATCGAACGAGGTTGATTTCGCATGACCATCCATGTAGACAACAATCGTCCGACCATGGTACCGATGCTTTGAAATGCCATCGTCCCAATTGCCACACCCTATATCCGCAGGAAACAGCGAACAAGGTGGGGTGGCATTGCCAGCTCTCCAATCACGCGCCGGAGCACCCGCCGTTGCTGGCATCCAGGTATCCAAACACAAATCGAAATACTCGCTCAGCCAAAAGTGATCGTCTTTCGCGGGAAGCGGGGATGGTGGAACGACACCACTCACAATTTCCCATTTGTCTGCGCGCAGCGTGGAATAAACCGTTGCCGTCGGCTGGC
>CAZSGJ010000023.1:29503-33890 GCA_964606305.1 uncultured Armatimonadia bacterium | reverse complement strand
AAACCGCTATTCATTTGTCTGGGACAGCCCTGCGGTACCAGATGACCACTTTGACGATGGTGACAAAGGATTTACCGTCTACCATGGCAGCCGGCGCATACATCACAGCGACGAACCGACCGCCTTTCATTACCCTGTTTAGATCTGGCCAACCAGCCATAAGGACTCCGCAATGACCACCGCAGCCGTCATCCCAGCCCCACACGCCCCCATTGTCCTGCAACATCGTCCACTGCCAACCTTAGCCGATGGTGAGGCGATTCTGGAGACGATTGCAAGTGAGGTTTGCGGCACGGATGTCCACTTGTGGCATGGCAAGCTTGCCGGTGTCCCATATCCGTTGGTTCCCGGACACGTTGCCGTCGGTGCCATCAGCGCAACGCAAGGCGATGTACGGGATATCAATGGTAATCCACTGGCTATCGGTACTGTCTGCACATTTCTGGATGTTGTAGGAACATGTAACCAGTGCTGGCACTGCCGTGTTGCTAAGGCATCCACACGCTGTCCAAGCCGCAAGGTCTACGGAATCACGCTTGGCGCCGATGATGGCCTCTATGGAGGATGGTCAACGCACATTCACTTGCGTAAAGATGCCATCGCAATCCCGTTGCCGGCTGGTTTGGACCCGGAAATGTGGATTGCCGCAGGATGCGGTCTCCCGACTGCACTACACGCAGTCGATCTAGCGGACATCAAGATTGGTTCAAGCGTTGCAATTCTTGGAGCTGGTCCGGTGGGTCTGAGCGCCTGCGCACTGGCGGCTGCGAGCGGAGCCCATCATGTTTATGCGATTGACCCTGTCGAGGCGCGTAGAAATGCCGCAATGAGAATGGGCGCATCCCATGCCTACGACTTGACCGAGCTGGCCCCCCTCCGTGCCGAGACCGGAATGCGCGGACCGGACATCGTTATTGAGGCAAGCGGCAACCCGGCAGCTGTCAAACTGGCCCTTGAATTGGTGCGGGATGCCGGGACAGTTATCATCGTCGGGCAGTACACAGACAATGGAGACATCGGTATAAATCCGCACTTGGATATCAACAAAAAGCATATCCGCGTACAAGGCTGCTGGGGTTCCGATTACTCGCACTTCCATCGCGGGGTACAGGCAGTCAGAGACCTCAGTGACCGGTTCAACTGGCGCAATACAGTATCCGCAACCTACCGCCTTACGGACACACAGCAAGCCCTCGAAGATGTTGCATCAAGGAAGGTCGTGAAAGCCGTGATAGCCCCAACGGGATAATCGAGAAGCTTAGAGGATGCCCTTTGGTGGCATGACGACAAGCTCATCGATGACACATGTCTCAGGAGCATTCACAACCTGCAAAACAGCTAACGCGACATCATCCGGTTGAAGCATGTCTGCCGTGTCCCACGGAGCGCCACCCATGCCATCCCAGAACGGTGTTGCAACACTGCCAGGGAAGATGCTCGCGACCCGGATGCCATGTGAACGGACTTCCTTCGAAACGCACTGGATCATGCCGTAAGCTGCCCACTTGGATGCCACGTAACCACTGCTCATTGGGAAGGTCTTCTTCGCCGCAATCGAGAGCATTGGGACAATCATTCCGTCGCCCCGAGGCTTCATCACGCGAACCGCAGCCCGGACGCAGTTGAACATCCCAGTGACGTTCGTAGACATCATTTCTGCAAATGCTGCATCGGATGTCTGCTCAATCGGCGCAAAGGTCCCGACACCAGCATTGGCAATCATCGCATCGAGCTGACCAAATTCAGCGACCATCTGGTCGACCGCAGCATCGATAAATGCGCTATCCGTTACGCTTCCAACAAACGCGACGTGCCCGCAGTCGGTCTCGGCAACCAGGTTGACAAGATCCTCGCGGCTGCGCGCAACCAGACCAAGTCGCCAGCCATCCGCTGTAAGGGCATCGACAACCGCACGCCCAATCCCCTTGGTAGCCCCAGTCACTATCGCAGTACGCATCAGATTCTCTTCCTATCAGTGCTTGTTCACAATACTCATAAACTCAGCACGCAGTGCCGGATCTGTCCGGAAGCGTCCACCAAGCTTGCTCGTGACGGTGCTCGAGCCGTGGTCTTCAACACCGCGCGAGCGGACACAGTAGTGGATAGCATCCACAACCACAGCAATATCATCCGTACCCAGAATGTATTGCAGCGCAAAGTATATCTGTTCTGTGAGGCGCTCCTGTATTTGAGGACGCTTCGCAAAGTACTCAACAATGCGGTTGAGTTTTGACAACCCGAGGACATGCTGACCTGGAATGTAAGCGACCGTAGCGTTTCCATCGATGACGACAAAATGGTGCTCGCAGCTGGACATCACTGAGATATTCCGCTCGACAACCATTTCGTCGTAGCGCATTTTGTTCTCAACAGCGGTGCACTTTGGGAAGTTATCGTAGTCGAGGCCCCAGAAGATTTCACTCACAAACATTTTGGCGACCCGCCGTGGCGAATCCATCAGCGAGTCATCTGTCAGGTCAAGGCCGAGTGCTTCCATGATGCCCCGGAAGTGATGTTCAATCGTATCTGTCTTCTCAGCATCGGATAGAGCGCATGCTACCGTTGGTGTTTCCACGCGGTTGAGAACGAGGTGTTCGTGGACACGACGGCCAAGTTCAGGGTCGGTTTTCGTTTTGTTCAGTGCCATGGGTAATCTTTCTGCTGGTTGCCTGAATACCTGATTCAGCCGGCGTATTCAAAATAGTTACGTTCTGTTTCGCGCACCACAACACGTGCAAGGCGAGCGGGTGCGGGGATGTGATCTTTGACCCGATTCCAAATCACCAGTGTCAGGTTTTCACTCGTCGGGTTACTGCCCACGAACTCAGGGACATCGTCGTTCAGACATTTGTGGTCAAAGACCTGCATGATGTGCTCATCGATGACGGCATCCAATGCCTCGAGGTCAATCAGCATCCCGGTAACCCTGTCCGGCTCGCCCGTAACAGTCACCTCAACTCCATAGTTGTGACCGTGACCACCTTTGTGGTTACACTTGCCAAAGATAGCAACGTTTTCCTCATCAGTCAGCCCGGGGGCGTGTAGACGATGGGATGCAGCGAAGTCTATACAGCGTGTGAGCGAGACCATTGGAACTCCTCCAGTGTTAGTGCGAATAGCATAAAGTGTTGGGCTTTCCCAAACGGTAACTTCACATAGCTGAGCGCGATGATCAGTGAAGTGCGTCTCAACCTGTTGCCAGACAAATTCGGTGATGTTTTCAAGAGTTGCCTGTCGTTCTGCGAACCACGAGACTTCGTATGTCAGGTGTTTATCAGAGACGAGGGCGAGTACGTGTTGCTTGATACACCGATCGATATCAACGATGTTGACAATCATCCCCGTCGCAGGATCAACCGCACCTTCGAATGTCACCTCAACGGTGTAGTTATGCCCGTGACCATAGGGACTTGCCCATCGTCCAAACATTGCCCTGTTTTGCTCATCTGACAACCCAATCATCCAGTAGGCATGCCCAGCCGAAAACATAACGCGTCGCTTCAGACGCATTACTGGTAGGGCGGACGAAGTTACATTTGTCATCTGTCCTTCTAACACATCGGATTGCAGGAGGTTCCCTATACATTTTTACGCACCCGAACGCTGGTAACTGTAATACACTGACAACAAAGTTTTGATTCACCCAAGCTTGTACATTTGGGGATGAAAACTCACTTTGCCTGTGCCAATCGGACTAAGCCTTTATGTTTACGGATTCAGATATGGACATCTCCCTCCCTCCTGCCCCTTATGAACTTGACCGTGTGCTGGACATCGAACGACGTCGCATCGTACAGGTCGCGCCAACAGCACCCAACGCCGCGTTCGACACTTGTGATGTCCTCGTCCTGGGTGGCGGGCTTGGTGGGGTGGCCGCGGCCGAAGCGGCAGCAAGCGATGGCGCAAGCGTGATCATGGTTGAACCGACATCCGTGCTCGGTGGACAACTTACTGCACAGCTGGTCCCCGTCCCGGATGAAAATCGGTACGTAGGCATTGCTAAAGGTTCATCCACAGATCGATATCGCTCTTTGCGAGAGGATATCCGTGCACTTTACGCTGCGCGGCCGGATGTGAGACGAGGTAAGGCCGCCAACATCGGCCAATGCTGGGTCTCTTCCGTGTCCGGATTGCCGAGCGTCTGGAGTCAGGCATTACAACAGCGCTTAGCGCCACTGTTACAGAACGGTCGCTTGAAACAAATCTATCTCCGACACCAACTTCGTAGAATTGTCCGCTACTCAGGCAATGGAGATATCAACTATGTCGAGATTGTCAATCTCGAGAACGGAACCGTGCACAGAATTGCGCCACGGCTTGTAATTGATGCTACAGAAGATGGTGCAGGAGCATACCTTGCCGGATGCCCCACTCGCGTCGGTCAGGA
>CAZSGJ010000023.1:0-29403 GCA_964606305.1 uncultured Armatimonadia bacterium | reverse complement strand
CGCCTTGAAGCGGCGAGCTCTTTTTCTACGGGAACGAGCCCGCAGGGCGATATCGCTCTTATCAACTGGCGCGGTAATGACTTCCACATGGAAAGTTACATCGACAAGCCATTGGATGAACAAGTGCGCATTCTAAACCGTGGACGCGACTTTGCTCTTGGATTTTTATATTGGCTGCAAACAGAGTGCCCACGCGATGACGGTAATGGACAGGGTTATCCCGAAATGCAACCGCTGACGCCAACAGATGAACCGTTAGTGGATGAACTAGGGGTCGCGCTGCATCCTTACATCAGGGAAAGTCGCCGCATCGTCGCTTCTGAAATGCTTACATCAAGGCACATGGAAGCAACCGCGGAAGACCAACGCTGGGGCACCGAGTTTTCGGACAGTGTCGGATGTGCCCACTACGCAATAGATATTCACCCGAGTGCAAATGAGCCTCATTTGTTGCACACGGTTGTTCCTTACCATATCCCCCTCGGAGCACTGATCCCGGTCAGTGGACCCCGCAACCTGATAGCTGGTGCCAAGAACTTTGGAGCATCCCGATTGGCGCTCGCCAGTGCACGAATGCACCCAACAGAATGGCTCATTGGCGAGGTTGCTGGGATGCTGGCAGCGATGTCTACACGCCAGGATTTGTTTCCTGCATCGATTCGAAAGAGCGATGAACATCGACAGACATTCCTTAATCATATTTCAGCGAAAGGGATTACCCGCTACTGGTCAACAATATTGGATGCAGCAGACTAAGGTTGTTCCAGTTTGCAGTGCCAGCCCTTAAAAATCTCGTGAAAGGAGTAGCCGTCTTCCGTTTCATGCCAGATATGTAGACTTAGAACTTCACTGAAAATTGACATTTCATCAACCTTATTGGGAACCACTTTCACATTTGATGCGTTCTGGATAACAAGAGGTTCACATGTCTGCAATAGTATTGGCCCAACCACATCCCACCCACGTCAACGAAAAGTCTCCATCGCATGATGACTTTGATGCCATTGCTGAACAGGAACTTATCCAAGAGGAACGAAGTCGTGGGCAGGCACGTCGTGTAAGTGCGCACGATACTGACTCCGAAATTGCACCGTGGATTGGAAAATCCGGACGGCTACTCACGGCGGCGGAAGAAGTTACGCTCGCACGCCGCGTGGCTCGCGGAGACAAAGCCGCCAAAGACCGCCTCACGGAGGCAAACCTGCGCCTTGTCATATCAATTGCACGAAAGTACTGCGCACCTGGTGTCCCGCTCAGCGACCTGATTCAAGAGGGTAACCTTGGTTTGATACGTGCTGTTGAAAAGTTTGATCCAGAGCGTGGTTTTCGTTTTTCGACATATGCCACATGGTGGATTCGCCGCGCGATAAGCCGCGCGGTCATCAACCAAGGCCGAACAATCCGAATCCCGGTTTATGTAGCAGATGTTGTCCATCAGGTCACGAAAATGACGGCGACATTGCGTCAGCAGCTTTCACGCGAACCATCGATTGATGAGCTAAGCGAAGCCCTTGAAATGCCTCGAAAGAAAATCGAGGAGATACTCCGATCCTGCTCTGAACCACTCTCATTGGAAACACCCGTGGGTGATCGGGAATCAGCGCAGCTGGGTGATTTCCTCGAGGCGAAGGATATGGTCACACCGAGTGATGTGGAGGAAACCATCATTCGGCGCGAAGAAGTTCAGCAGCTGCTCTCGACGCTGAATGACAGGGAGCGCGAAATAATCGCTCTGCGTTATGGGCTAACCGGTGATGCTCCTCAGACACTGGAGGAACTCGGAGCGCACTTCCAAATCACACGCGAGCGTGTACGTCAGATTGAGTTGCGAGCCCTCAAGAAACTACGAAAACTAGGAACCGACGTTCTTAACTAATTCGCACAAACCCTCCGTAAATGGAGGGTTTTTTCTTTTGTGAGGAGGGTTTGTTCTTTTGTGAATGGACGAAGCTATGATTCTCGGTGCGGCCAACTAGCCATGTTGAACCATCAGAACCGTACGCCACCAGTGAAGTCCACTTGCAGCTGTTTTGCCGTCGTTGAGTAATATGCTCCGATGGCCCGTCCATCGACCAGCTTGACAATCCCAAACTCAGTGTCTCTAAACCGGGTCAGCCCAAGCTGGGAATCGATTCGGTTGACACGCAGCTCCCAGTCCTTCCGAAGAGGCATCGACACGGATGCACTTGTACTGGACTGGTTTACATCCAAACCCTGAGTCGAGTTAACAAATACTGATCCACCATTGGGCGCTGACCAATCGTAAGAAAAACTGAGGCGATGCTTAGGCGTTGAAACCGTCGTCAAGGTTACCAGCTGCGGCTGTTGGAGAAAGTCATACGTCCATTGAAAGTTACTTGATGGTGTAAGCGCTGTCCGAAATGTTGATGAGCTCTGCGATGCAAGCCCACCACCCGTCAGACCCACTACCTCAACATAGTTGACAGATAACACTTGACTGTAGAGCCAGTTTGGCGCAATCTTCTGTGGAGCACGGATCAACCGTGTGCCGAAGGAATCTGCCATAGACCGGGTCGTTGACGCCGATGCAACGGTTCGCTGTGTGGTGTTTACAGCAGATACTGTTGCACGCCAGCCAGGCAATCCGACTTGTAATGGATTGCTTTCAATGGACAGCTGCTGGCGATAGTCAGTAAAGCCCTGATCTATCTGAACATTGGATGACCCAACAAACCGACTGGCAGTTTGAAACATGCCAATTCGGGCGAAAGGCAACTGGTACCCTGCCTGAAGCGACCCATAAATGTCTTTGCCATTGGGTACATCCACGAATATGGATGCATCCGCATTTGTACCGAAGCGACTGGAATGCTGAAGCCGGCTTCCACGGCGACCATCCTGAACATTTAAGATCTGAAATGTCCCGTTACCCAACCGGGACCGATACTGCTGCTCAATATCCACTCCCCAGCCAGTACGGCGGGCAACAGCGCTGCTCCCAAACTGAGCGCCCCTACGCAAATGAACCACACCTGTGCCTGCCCGTGACGCCTGATAGGTATAGGGAACATCTACGGTCAGACCAGTGGATGCGAATCCCAATAACTGATCACGAAAAAGAGTACGTTGGTAAACCGTCATACGATGCAACGGAAGGACAGCCAACGTCTGACCATCAACCAGAAGGCGGGCATGCTTAAACAGAAGATTGAAATCGCCACCAAGCTCCAACGAGACTTCACTGGAAACAACACTTACATCGGCAGTGCTCTGATCAATTATCTTAAAAGTATCCAGAGCAATACCTTTATTTAAGGGCTTGGCAAGCAGCGTCATCGGATCCAGAGTGACAACGCCCCCGGTCTCCAACTCAGCAATCAGCAAGCGTCGCACGGGACTCCAGCTGACCCTCTTGGCCGATGTATCTGCCTTTCCTACTGAAACTCTGACATTTCCCGATGCAACGACGTTTCCGCTAATGACATCGACCTGCAGAGCATTTCCACGAACGGTGATGGCACCATTGGATGCCATCACGAGGGCATTTTCTGAGTAACCACCTAACACACGTCTACCGCTGGAACCTGCATTGACTGCGTATACCAGCTCTTCATCAGATCGAACAGTCAACCATGTCGACTCAACCTGTAATCTGAATGTGGCATCGTCAACAAAGTCGACGACAACTGATGCTGGAACAGCATTATTGCCCCCTACAACGGAGGCAGTAACTTTGACTTGCCCCACGGTATTGGGCGCAACAAGTGAGACTCTCGCAATACCACCCCGAGTCACAATCTCATCCTGATCAAACCGTCCACCGGAGGAGGCAAACCGAACAATAGTGCCATCGGCTGCAGGTTGTCCTCCAACGAAAACACGGGCAGACAGGACAACATTGCTTCGACCATCTGCCCGCGCAATACTTCTATCGGCGGTTAGATCCAGTACAGATCTTTGAGCATTGGCCGCAACAGGCAAACTACATACCACTAGAGTTGGGACGATGAATCTCAAAGACTTCATTGCTTGCATCATATGCCAAACAAGACCATCCAATACGTAACTACAAAAATGTATTTCAAAATGAGAAACAGCCAGAACTCATTGATTGCAACTGGATGTGGTCCAAAATCAAAAAAGCCCCGTAAGTACGGAACGTACCTACGGGGCAATGAAGTGTCAATTAGCGAGTGCTACGATAGAGTCCCAGAAGACCGAGAATAAACGCTGGTTTTATCCAGTTATTCCCTTTCTTCTTTACAGACTTAGCAGGCTTAGCCGTTTCGACAATTGTGGCCGCTGGATAAAGTCCACCGATGGATTGCTCAGCGCCTACAGTCATCGCACGTGAAACAGCTTCTGCTTCCTGAAGCTTGGTCGCTGTCGAGGCGGCAGCAATACCCTGCTGCTTGAAGTTCACCGTTCCAACAGGAGCTCCGGTGGATGCAAGATAGCGGTTCACATTCAGGTTGAACGTGGCAGTTCGATTTCCAGCATCATACTTGTAGCTATCCACAAAAACCTGCACAAATTCGGTCGCTCCGATGTTGATAGACATCTTCTTTGCAACATCACGGTCATCACCAGGCCCGTTTTCAATAGCTTCCTTCGTGAAGAGTTGCTCTTCCCGAGCACGGAGCATTGATGGCAGCTTACCGGAGTAGACGACTACCGACGCGCCAATCCCTTTGAGGCGGGCGCGTAATGCCTCAACAACCGATGTAGAAACGGAGGTCGCCGATTCACCAGCTCCATCAACAACCGCAGGAAATACCACAACAGGACCTGTGGGCAATGGCTTGTTCTGGGCTGTAGCCGGATGGCAAACAGCAACGGATGCTGCGATGGCAACGCCTGCAACGATACCGCGTGTGTTCAATAGCATTGGACAATCCTTCAAAGATAAGAATGACCGGCACCTAATCGGTGCCGGTCAGTTACATTAGCGAACAACGGAGATGGTTCGGGTTTCGGTAACCGATGAACCATCTGCACCACGAACGGTGACAATCAACTTGTAAGGACCAACCGGTACAGATGATCCATCCGTGTTTCGTCCGTTCCACACAAGCTTTGCAGTGTTGCCAGCGGTTGCACGCCCGGCAGCAATGGTTTGGACAGACTTACCGGAAAGCGTAACAATCTGTGCATCCACTTCAGCATCTTGCGTGAGGCCAAGACGATATGCGTAAGATCCAGATGCACGTCCACCCGGTTCTGAGCGGAGATAACTGACTGCGAGCTTACGCGTCGCATCAGTGGTAAGGCTGACACGATAGCGCGTTACCGTTCCGGCGCGAAGTGCGACCTTGATACCAGCTGCAGACCTCAGATCCGAAGTAACACCGGTTTGCAGGTCAGTGATTGTCAATCGAACACGCTTAGGCAATGAAGACATTCCTGGCCATTGGAGAACGCCTTCACCGTCCTGATCGGATTCAACAACCAAGTTCCATGTCTGCGACTTACCGTTCGAACGGATTACCTTTGCATACCGTCCCTTACCTGCTTCATCCGCGACACTGACAGACACGAAGTCCTTGAATGCCGGAGGTTTAGGTACATCAGACGATGCGCTTGCATTGGAACCAACTCCAATGACCGCAGCCTCATCCACACGACCATTCGGTCCGGCGAGACGGAACTTTAAGTTCCAAGCATCCGCTGTTTGGACCAACCGCGTTGCAGGCTCTGTACCAGAAGCGGTCTGTTGAACAAGAGATCCACGAAGTGTAGGGGTAGCGAACTGTAAAACAGCCTTCGAGTTGCTGTAAATCCAATACCCTTGCCATGGCTTCATGACGTCCTGTAGAGAACCGAAGAAGTCATAGCCACCTGTCGAAGGATTGAAGTAGAAGATACTTCCCTTCATAAGACCACCGGAAACAGCTTCTGCGAACGAGATGCTGACTAGATCCGGGTTGTTCTCAAGTGCAATGACACGAACATACTTCAGCGGGATGTCGTACACATACGGATTGGAAATCATATTCCATCCGCGCTCGACTGTGATTTGGACTGGCTGAGTAAGAGTGCCGGCAACCGGAGCTTGCGACGCCGTAGGTTGAGCGCCCTTCAGGAATAAAGCACGCTTACCGTTGCCAGTAATGATCGTCGGTCGATAGAAATATGCCGTCCCGGACTCAAGCTTTGTCGAAACCTGCCATCGCCCACCACCGGTTTCAAATCCAGTCGTATCAGGCACCCAGCGGTAGAACGTCGGGTTCAATTCTTCAGGTCGATTCAGGCTGTTCACGACAGTGTCAGGGTTGCCATTGTTAGACAACACAGGATCGAACTGGAACGGAAATCCGACCATCTGGTAGACATTTGGCTGAAGTTCCACAATCGGAACAGCAGGAATGTTAATCGTACGACTAACGGTCCGGCTGATATTCAATGGTTGGCTTACCGACAAAGAAACCTGATAGGTCAGAGGTCCAAAGCGATCGCCTGTTGGCTCAACATACCAACTTGTTGAACCTTCCTGATCACCGGAGATTCGTCCTGTTCCAGTACCAGCGGTCGTATCGACAAGCTTCGTCGGTACATCGCGTGTACCGGCGCCTGGGACAGTACCCAGTTTCAAACCGGTAGGGAGATTCAAAGACAACGAAACGCCATTGAAAGGCACGTCAAATTCCGGATCGTTAGCCTTTTGGCTATATGCAGAAGCAAAAATCTGGAACGGGTTTGGAGAAAGGAACTTCGCACCGATGGACGCAACCGTAGCGCTGGTGTTTCCAGCAACCGCTGGATCCAGTGCTGCAGCCGAATTGAAATTCAGGGCAGTTGGTGCTTCCGTTCCGAGAACCAGATCGTTTGCGAATTGCTCAGTACTGGTTCCAAGTCCGTAATACGTGACTATGGTACGCGATTCGCCTGGCCGAAGGACATAGCCAGTGTCACCGCCGTAATACGCTGCAACCGCCAAACCTGCGGAAAACTTCGTGTTCCGCGTCGTCTGTGGAAGGTAGTTATCAGTCGGCGCAGCTGCTTCACCGGGATAAAGGTCAAACGAATCTGCTACCCACACCTTGCTAGGCTCTGTCGCACCATTGCCGCGCAGCATCCAACGGGAATGGAACGGCGGTGTGGTTACATCGTTGATGTCCTTTTCAGCTCGGCGACCGAAAACTTCAATCTGGCTTGGAACCCTTGAGCCATCGTAAACCGTGGTTTGATTCGTAGCCCCGCGGTCGGGATCCACGTAATACAGGTTATTCTCAACGGCCCGCTGATTAATTGCGTAGCGGAGGCCAACGTTGTGCGCAACCGTATCATCATTCGTTATCGTCCACTCGATCCGTGCTGTGGATCGAAGAACCTTTACCGCAGTGCGAATTCGAATAACATCATTAGCACCAACCGTGTATTCGCTCGACAGCACAGGTCCTGTAGGTGTCCGGTCAAAGAACGGTGGCGTCACAGCCTTTGCGGAGTCATAACCAACGTTAGTCGTTTCACCATCAACAATGGCTTGCAGATACGCAGGATAGTCCAACGTCGACAGCAGACCGAGTGTACCGATCCAGCTGTTTGCATACGGCCATACAGAAAGAATGCCAGATGCATCATAGTTGTGTCCGGCGAGCGGCTGGTTGTTGTCCGCCGATGACTGGCGAGAACCACCCGTAGTACCGAAGGACATGCGCCCTGCGACTGTAAGGGTAATACTCGGTGACGATAATGAAAGTGTGTTGATGTAACCCATCGACACCAGAATATGTTCATTACCGATGTAACCCCATACAGCAGGCGTTGTGCCCTGCGCTGCAGGAAACGGATTAGGTACAGAAGGGATGGATGAACCAACTCCACCTATCGTGTCAGCCAATACAGGTGTTACATTCCAAACCCCTGCTAGGCCGAGACCTGCTACGATTGCTGCGAAGCGCTTGGCATTTCGAGCAGACCCGAAACTACGACCATTCCAATCAATCGACATGGATGAATCCTCTTACATCAAGCAAACAAACGGATGTCAGCTGCCATCGCTGGCAGCCTACACCTAGCGGACGACCTGAACCATTCTGTGGACAACCACCTGTTCATTGTCACCACCGACAACCTTAATCTCCAGGCGGTACGGACCGGCGGGCACAGATGATCCATCCGCGGCCTTACCATCCCAATGCAACGAAACATCACCACCACTGGTAGACCGCGTAACGCCAAGAGCAGTTGAAACAACCTTTCCGGTAACCGTAGTTACAACAGCGGTTGTAGTTGCATCCTTGGTTGTGCTAAAGCGAACCGTAACGCCACCAGCAGCACGACTTGGAACGGTTCGCAGACCCGTAACTGCAAGTGGACCGGCCGCTCCCGTTGGATCAGCGATGAACTGGAACTTCCGTGTAGAGCCAGCCTGACCGGCCATAAACTGAAGTTGACTCTTATCCGTAGCAGATACCCTTTGACCCGTTGCCATGTCGACAACGGACCAACGAACATTACGACCGTTGTTTCCAAGCTTATTCCAAGACAACGTGACCATCTCGTTGTCCTTCAGAGTAGAGACGGCAACTGTCCACGTCTTGCGGGATGCGTCAGCAGAACGAACGTCGTACGCAAGGGCTCTCGAATTTCCAGCCTGCTCGTCAAGTATGCGAACATAGACATCCCCACCGGCAGTCGGAGGCTTGGTTACGTCATGTTTGTCCGTACCGGACTTTCCGTCCTGTGCGACAGCAATAACGTTTTCAGAGTCGCGGTCACCCTTGACGAAAGCTCCAATCTTGAGACCGTACTGGATGCCACCAGATGCCGATCTTCCCAAACCCTGCGATGCTGCAGGCGGGACAACAAGAGTTACATCACGATAGGTTCTGATCCAGTAGCCTTGGAACGGCTCCAGGCGACCAGCTGGCGCGACTGAGTAGCTGTAATCACCGTTTACATAAGAGACCAACACCGGAGAGATGTAGCCCATCTGTACTGCATCGCCCATCGAATGAGCAATACCATCAACGACAACACTAACAGCATTCCAGTCGACAGGGAAGAGGAACGGCGCACCAATCATGTTCCATCCACCATTTCCGGCAAATACCCGGATAGCAACGGAATCAAGAGCGAGTGGGCTTGTTGATGCAATGCCAGGGGTCGGCAACTGAGTCGTATCCAGAACTGTCGTCCGGTCAAGATTCAACCAGTAGCCATTACCGATCGGACTGATGGATGCCGAAGGATTACTTTGTTCGAACGTCATCGGCGTACCACTCGTTACAAACCGAGCAGCAAAGGGCCCATTAACACCGACAGCAGCCACATTAATGATGCCATCAGCATACGTCGAATATTCCTGCTCGCCGCTAGCCCGCAACGGATTATAACGAGCCATGCTGAATGAAGGCGCGAGTCCAAGAAGTCCACGTTCTGGCGTCACTGACGTCAGAGTATTCAGCTTATACGGAACCGAGACCATCGAACGCCCACGTGGAAGAACCTTGTCAACCACAGTAATGAACTGAACGCTCTTTTCAACTCCCGCGACCTTTACGACAATTCTATATTGACCGGCTCCCAGTTGAACACTCTCAGCTGGATCACGTGGGACCTGAACTGTAAATGTCTTTCCCTTAATGTCATTCGGGCCAAGTGTCGGTACATCAAAATGACCCGACCCACTACGTCCACCGACATACGTTTTCAGTGTGCTTGGGTTACGACCGACAGTTTGGACTTCAACCGTTACATCAGACTCATTAATGGCAGGAGCAATAGCTCCAGAACCGACAATCTTGGAGACACCGACCATCGTAACCGAAAGCGGTGCCTGATGGAAATACGTCGTGCCACGATCAACACCGTTTCCACCGACAAGTTCCACTACCGGGTCCGGATCAGCATAAGGCAACACCGCAGAATAGGCATCCAGAATACCCGGACCGTACTTCTTGAGGTCTGGCCCGTCTGCCGCAGGTTGCGCGGTCTTTGCCATCGCATTGTAAACGTCAGCTACAGGGCATCCAGATGCAATCAACAACGCGGCCACACCAGCCACGTGAGGGGATGCCATCGATGTTCCGGCATAGGCTTCATACCGCGAACCTGGCACTGTACTTAGAACATCCTCTAAAGGATTGTTGTTCAGAGCACCGCCCGGAGCAGCAATCTTCTTCGGGTTACCTGCAAAATTTGAATACGACGTTAGCCGACGGGTCGGTCCTACCGCCGTCACGTTAATAACGAAAGGATAATCACTTGGATAATGCGGATTTTGGTCGTTATCCGTTGTGTCATTTCCGGCAGCCGCGACAACGACCGTATTACCGTTGTACAAGTCCCTAAACGCAGCTTCTTCAGTGGTCGACGTACCGTAGCCACCGAGCGAGAAGTTCGCGACATCAACGTTCTGTGTAATCAACCAGCGAACAGCAGTGATGATTTCAGCACTTGTTGTTCCACCACTAGCACCAAAGACGCGGCCAGAAATGATTCGAACATCAAGTCCTTGACGCTCCCAACCAGCTACGCCAGCTACGCCTTCTGTATTGTTAGTAGAAGCCGCAATGGTTCCAGCAACGTGCGTACCGTGGCCCATCGTGTCGCCATTCGAAGGCTCAGCAGTATGGAAGTCCTGTTGTGTGACACGCGAGATGCCAGAAACCATCTTGAAGTCAGGATGGTCAGTTTGCACGCCAGAGTCGATGACTCCGACCTTGATTTGACGCTTTCCAGACTGAATATTCCATGTCTCAGGCATACGAATCATGTCGTAGTGCCATTGCTTACCATACTGGGCATCGTTTGGAGTTAACTTCTGACCAGCAGGTGCTGTTTGTTTTGCGAAACGCAGATAGTTGAGGTCAGCAGATATTGCACCAGCAGCCCTCAGGCTTGCTGCAACCTCAAGATCCGGAGCCAGGTTGGAAGTTGATTGAGCGGATTTATCACGCCCAACAACCCCAACCAGATAATGCCCGGGAGAATATGCAAGCGGACGAATAACCTCACAACCAGATGCGGCAACAATTCGAGCTGCATCCGCTGCGGTCATAGACTCACTGAATCGAACAACGATTTCACCAGGAACCGATTTTGCCTGCTGCGCCAACGTAGCGCTCGAAAGCGCACCGACGACAATAGTTCCTGCAAGTAGCTTGAGTAGTGACATAGGGTCTTCTCGCTTACACAATTATCAAACTTACGAAGTCAAGTGAACCGCCGGAGAAGATTGGCCTCTCCGGCATATTCAACTAGTTGCTAGGTGGACCAGGAGGCGTCGGCAGCTTGCCAAACGCAGATCCATCCTGACTGTAGACGAAGTCACCAGCATTAGGTGTGTCCTTGCCGACTGGACCCGGTAGGTCCCCGGCATTTCTTCCACCAATGCGGAAGTACACACGATCACCAGAGCGAAGACTTCTGAACTCATTGGAGATGTCAAATGTCTCGGTACGTGAATCAATACCTGCCAAGTAAGGTGCCGTAAACGGACCCTTCTGAACCTTGTTCCTGAAATCAGGTCGTGAGGAGAACTCGGCAACGTACTCGTTAGCACCTGGTGTAGTTCTAAACGACACCGTTACACGACGGAGATCCTGATCAACAGTCGGTCCGGTAACGCCAGGACGAGCAATTGGTGTTACAGCACCACTGGTAGCCTCAACATTGGACTCGCGATACAGAATCTGCGTACCGCCGTTGTTTCCACCGCCGCCGCCACCGATGTTTCCACCGCCGCCACCGCCGATGTTTCCACCACCGCCGCCGCCAATACCACCACCGCCGATGCCGCCGCCGCCGATACCACCGCCGCCGATACCGCCACCGCCGATACCACCGCCGCCGATGCCGCCACCGCCGATACCGCCACCGCCAATACCGCCAGCACCACCGCCGTTATTACCGCCGGAAAGATCGGCTGCCTGCAGTTGCTTGTAAAGAACTGCTACACGGTAGCGATGCGTTGCAGCAACGGTAAGAGGAGCTACATCAACAGTTGCCTGTGCCAAGCTGGATGGAATGGATGGGTCGTTTCCGTTTCCGCCATTACCACCACCGTTGTTGTTGTTACCGCCATTGGTACCACCATTGTTGGTGCCACCAGCAGTAGTCGTACCGCCCGTAGTTGTTCCACCTGCAGTCGTTGGTTGGAATCCACCACCCGCATATTGAATACGGTTGTACGTGAGGGTTCCCTGACGAAGCGGGGAGTCAATGAAGTACATCTGGTTACGAGGAGAAACACCGACCAGATCTTCGTTACGATAGATGTGGTACTCAATGATGTTGTTGAACGGAACATCAGGAGCTGGTTTCCAGCGAACTTCGACGCGGGCAGCCGTAGGATCACCGCTTGTAACAATGGATGCTTCAGCATAAGCGCGCGCTTGCACGCCAACGATACCTGCGCCATTGTTCGACGATGTTGTACGGGTAACGAATGCACCGAGTGCCACCGCAGCCACAACACCAATCACAGTCTGGACAGGACTCTTTTGCTTGCGCTGTCGAATCCGGAAGTTATCCGCTTCAGCTACTGGGGTTTTGACAAACTCACCAGCACTGGTGACTGATATGCCTGGCAATGAAAACACCGAGACAAGCTTGTCTTCAGGGCGAATACCCTTACCGGCGTCAACAATGACTGCCTCAGCATCAGTTGCGTTGACGGATGTCACACGGACTCGACCCACTTTTTCACTGCCACGAAGAACAATCATCTCTAGCCCGGCAGCAATGCCGTCACGAGCACCCTTGTTCAGTCGGACCTCGGTGTTGCCACGGTTGATGAGAACTGTAGCTTCAGGGAGTGTGTAGTCGCGTATCTGCTTTACTGCGGAGAACGCTGCAGCCGTGATCGCCTGGCTGACAAGTTGCTCATCATCTGGTGTAACGCCAGCTGCTGGAATCTGTGACAATCCAACCTGCATTGCACCATTGACAAATTCGCCTGAGGACGTATCCGTCATACGAACACTCAATGTCGCCTTTGCACGACGAGGAGCTTCCGTAAACTTCACATCAGTGATGTCGCCAGTAACGATGTACTTAACTCCGAGGGACTGGCCCAATCGTAGCAAGCCAATGTTATTGGTAGGCAGCGTAATGTCGAGCTTGGACAGCTCTTCAACCACGGTCGACCGTGGAGTGATGTCATAGCCACCGCCGCGCGACATTTCAAGCCACACAGCATCGGTCGCATTACGCGACTGAATAGCACTCACCCGGACGCCAGGATTTACCCCGAAGTCAAGGATTGCAACAGATGGCAATGCGGTTACCTGTGCTCGCACGGGGCGAGGTACCGCTAGGATAAGCAATTGGAGCATCATTGTACAGATCAGCGTCCAGCTGACCCGACGTCCTATACTCCCAAGCGCTATTTGCTTCAACGCGATGTTCCTCCGTCCGTCGGCAGATTCTCCCATTTCCTGGGTAGATCTACCTAACGCTGCTCTCGGGTTACGCCCCTTGTGCGGAACCCATATTCAACAACCGGCTCTCATTCCCCTGCTGGTATTTCTCCAGCAGGGGACATTATTTCGGATTAGCGAATCGTCGTCATCGGAACCCGATGCGTAACAACCCGTCCATCCGAGTCTGTGGCGCGTATGAGGACCACGTATGCTCCCGCAGGAATATCCCTGCCGTCAGCATCTCGGCCATCCCACGCAACCGTTGATTCCTTCATTCCAGCAGAACGGGTCACCAGTGATCTGATAGACCGACCACCAATCGTTTGGATATCAACCGTAATGTCGGTAGCAACTGTCGTTGTGATACCAAACCGATATCCCGCAGACCGTGTTGCACCTGGAATAGTACGTACTCTGGATACCGCAAGTGCACCCGATGCCTGTGTCTTAGCTTCAAAGACAAACCGTCGTGATCCTCCGGCAGTTGCATCAAACTGGTACGCACCAGCCGACTTCACACTAAGCCTCTTGCCAGTCACTGTGTCGGTAACGAAAAGGTCAATGTTTCGCGGAAGCTGCCCTGCAGATGGCCATTGCAGTAGGGTCGATCCAGAACGGGATGTCTTGACATTCACTGACCAGCGCAGATCATCTTTTGACCCGACGACGGAATCAGCCAATCCCATAGAGCGACCCGAAACCTGGCCTTCGACCGTGAGGTAGACCGAATCAACACCCACGACCATCGGAGGCTTTACAGCATCAACCTTGTTGTCGAAGGTATCCGTGGCTCCAGGAGCCACACCAATCGTATTGTCTGTGTCACGGAGATTGCCCTGAACCACTGCAAGCTGAAGTCTCCAGTCAGTCGAGTTCTTGGACTCGATCTTACGGGTTACAACGCTAGTCAACTCATCACGGCGAACCGTCTTAGCTGGCATTGGTCGTACACTTCGACTCGTCGGGTACGTAAGCACGAGCTTCAGCGGTTGGTTGGTTGCATTTCTGAACCAATAACCTGCCCATGGCTTGAGTACACGTGTCTCGAAGTACTGTCCACCACTGTTGCTACCGGTATAGCCGAAGAGCACACCCGACACCAGATTGAGCTGAACAGCCTGCGTCATCGAGTAGACATTACCTGCATCGTCCTGTACGGATGCATTTTGGTACAGATCAAGATCAACACCAGCAGCACTTGGATTCGATGGGTTCGTAAACGGATGACCAATAAGGTTCCAGCCTGGTGCAAGACTGACTACGAACTCATTGCCAGGGATTGGGGTACCGGTTTTCGCAACGCTTGTGATTGCTCCGAACTTTACGAAGTAACCCTTACCAGTGTTCAATGGCACATTCGCACCAGTGTTGTACTCAACGCCTGTCCAGTCGGCGATGTTGAACGTGTTGTAGATAGCGATGTCGGAAGCTGTTCCGGCGGTGCCATCACCGTCGTTATCGCCTGTAGCCGTCAATCCATAGATGTCACGGGCCGTTGTACCGGTGTACTGATAGGGAACAGAAACCAGTTGGAGTCCATCGCCGTAGACACGTGGTGGCAAGAGACGGAAGTTTACAGACTTAGTTTCCACACCAGTTACGACTGTGGCAACCAGCTGAACCGGATCTGACACCAGTCCATTCTTCTCAACAACAACCACATATTTTCCAGGTGATACTGTGTCCACTCGGAAGTTTGACACGTATCCGTTCGCCGATGAAGCGACACCAGTAGTCGTTGTGTATGTCGGAGTCGTTTCAACAACACCGCCACGATCAAGGAACAGCTTTACAGATGCACCATCGATGGCGTTTCCAAGAATTCCTGTAACATTGCCACTCATTGACCCTGGTGCCTGTGGAACCAGACGGAGATCAGGAGCGACAATCGGAGTATTTCCCTGAACAGAAACCTGAACAGTGTCGTTGCCAAAGCCGAGAGCGGAACCCGTCAGGGTGTAGCCACCAGCTGGGAGGAGATTCGATGAAGGCGTTGATGTTGTCGTCAACGCATAGCGTCCATCGGTGTCCGTTGTAGCGGTTGCAACAACTGCTCCAGTTTCTGTTGAAACGGCACTTACAAAAGCACCCTGAATAGGATTACCTGTTGTGCGGTTGATTACGCGACCGCTGATAGGCTGTGGCGCACTTGGTAGGTAGAAGTCGATTTGAGGATTCTTATCTTCTCCTACGGTAAGCACGTCACGTCCATTGACAGTCGTTATGGTCGTCTGAGGTCCGAGCTTGAAACGATCTGCCTGGGCTGCGGCTGTTACCAGTACCGTTCCGTATGCAGGGTTATAGTTCGGATTTGGAATGAGGTTGCCATCGGTATCGTACGTATCCTGAGCGTTGCACAGAATGGCGTACTCACCAATCAACAGGTCCTTCATTTCGTAGGATCCCGCAGGTATGCGAGCATCTGATGCATCCCGGCTAATCGCCGAGAACACAGATGTCTTGCCATCAGGGTTTAGTCTACGTGCCTGAACTTCGATGTTAGGTATGGCGGTTACCTTATCCAGAGCCAATACACCACCAGGTGTTGGAGCTGTCGTCGCGATACTCGTAAGCTTTCCTGGGTTTGCACGCTTCATTACAAGCGAAATGTTTCGTCGACCCGTGCCATGAATCACTTCACCAGCTGTGTGCTGTGTGTAATAACCAGGTTTGTAGCCATAGACACCGTAGACACCGCCATCCAAACCATCGATTTGGAAGAATCCACCGGCATCCGTTATTGCGGTGCCTGCAGCAGGTGCGGTTTCTGCCCCAGTGATAGCACGAACGAGTGCATCAGCAACAGGAGATCCCTGCTCATCGACAAGACGACCTGTGAGCGTGGCTGTACGAAAGCCCATCGAGTAGTTGGCAATCAACTTAGCGCGCTGTCCACGCGTAGCTATGTTGACCGGGCCGCCACCGGCTGGGGTCCATGTGTACCAATCGTTACTTATCGATTCGATGCCGAATGATGCGTAGGCGACCATTCCACCATTGGTGTTAGTCGATGTGATGATTCCTGCGCCACCCGTGTTGTAGTTGAAGTCCGCCACAGCGCCCGCGATTGGAGCGACGACATCGTTCTTACCCAAACCGGATGGATCTGCTGTTCGGCTTGCATCACCTACACCGCTGCCTGACACAAAGTAGGTGTTCAAGAGCAATGGACGACCGTTAAGTGCAAGGTAGTTGTAGGTTGCACCATCGGTTGTTTCACCGTACGCACTCGTTGCACCACTGCCGGCCCACGAATCCGCGGTCAAGCGGTTTGCGCTTGCAGCCGCCAACGTTTGACCACCGGAATTATCGGTCGTGTACGTGGCTTTAAGCGTATTTGTGAAGAAGTCGTTTGCTTGACCGTTTCCAGCAAGTGCAAAACCGATATCCTGACCGCTGATCATCAGACGTCCGCCATTCGATACATACGTACCCAGCAGTGTCTGTGTTTTGAGGTCTGTGACCGATCCAGGTCCGACAAACAAGTTACCGGAGAAAGGAGATGACCAGATCACCAACCGGTTGTAGATCTTAGTCGACCGGGATGTTCGTTCACCTACACGTGTGTCAGCAGGCTGTGTACCCGTTGCTGGTAGATAGGCCTGAAGGAGCTCAGATGGTACCGGCCCGCGGGACAGTACACGCCATATTGAGTATCGCCCTTGTTCAGGGAGCGCATACGTAGTTCCGTTTGAGCCCGCACGTGGCTGAAACTCAAGAAGCTCATCGTAATACGATCCGACTCCTAGTGGATGCGGAGTCCCGGGGTTGACGACTGTTCCACCGCGGACGCGACGGAATCCATTTGCTGTTCCGCCGCTCACTGTCCATGGGCCAACTCCGGACCATGCACGTAAGTCAGTAGCTCCAGGTGCTGGAGGTGCCGTGCTACCTGCTTGTTCGCTTGGATAGCGGGCCATGTCCGAGTCTGTTAAGTATGACTCTGCTCCAAACTGGATCGGCAGGCGGTTGTCTGGTGAACCAACAAGCTGTCCAGACCGGGAGATAAAGAACTTTTGTCCTAATGTGTAGTCAGAAACAAAGAGAATGTCTTTCTCGGTGGCATTCGGTGGTAACGCAGTAGAGAAACCCCAGACATTGTCGTAGATGATCCAGTTGGATGATCCACTACCGAATGGACTTACCGCGTTGTCATACATGACGACATCGAGATACCAGTCAGAAGCTTCAGCAGGCAGTTTCCAAGTGGCTCCGTACAGGACACCACCGCGACCATCAGCTGGCAACACTGGATTGCCATCCACGTCTACGAGAGGCTTCAGCTCCAGCCAGATATTTGGCCGACCACCCTGTCCATCGAGTGGTGGGAATGCAGTCCCACTAAAGGCGAGCTGGTCATCGTTTCCTGCTTCATACGCGGGACCACCGTTGAAGCGGTGCCGAACATACGATGCTCCATCCAACGTCACGATTTCAGCTTCATACTCTGTCCCAACCGTGCTACCGGTGGATGCATTGCGCCAAAACAATGGCGAGTTGCTTTCCTGGAACAAATACTTGGCTGCAGTGCCAGTTCTATATTCCTTGTGTTCCCGTGACGTACCGCCCTGAACTGCTGCTTGGAAGTAGGAGTTTGGGTTTTTAAACTGGAGATAAATCGACTTTATTCCAGCCTCACGGTCATCAGCACGAACCGTAAAGAAGACATCCTGCCCAGGCAAGAGCCCCTGATCACGGTTTCGGATGGAAACGTTAGGATTGTAGGTCGTACCTTGATTGATATGTACGATTTCGCCCGTTGATGAGTTCGTGTCGTATCTCAGCAATGTAGGTGCAGATACATCCAGCGCACTCGCGAGGAACAAGTCGCGCTTGCCAGGTGTGGCCGTAAAGCCTTCACCAAAGTTGTTGACGTTCAGGTTACCCGAGCGGTCGGATTGGAACGCGACACGGTTCATCGTGATTACAGGAGACCAGACTGGATACGTGTCATCGTATGCATATGTCGGGTCGACTGTTGTGACCTGCTTTGCACTTTGCGCGACCGTTGGAGCCAGTTCGGTCAGCAGCGAGTTGCCACTGTTAGCCGAAACCTGTGCCATATAAACGTCATGCGTTTCACCATCGGTGTATGCGGTCGGGTTCCCGACGACATCCGGCTGCCGGGTTGATGCCCATACCAGATACAAGTTGGTTCCAGCGGCGTTTGTGTACGGGTTCGCACGGAGGCTTGACCAGGATGGCTGCACGTTGTCGGTATCAGCAGCTCCCGCATAGCGGCTTGTGAACTGGCGGGGAGACGCTCCATAGATGCCACAGATGAAGATGTTACGCTTGCCGGAGGCATTTACGTTGGCTGCCGTAGCAGGATCACCATTGACCGTTTCGGTAACAGGGTTTGAACCACCCGTATATCCGGTTCCGGCTACAGACGGCGCGGCGTTTGAATCAAACGCAATCCAGCGTCCATCCGGGCTTGCCGATGGGTTGCGCTCGTCAGCGTTTCCGGTTGTGATCTGAAAGATTGTCAGCGTTGTCGTATTGATGGAAAACAGGTGAAAGTTCGCATCACCCGTTAGCTTGGCCGAGAAGACGATATCGTTCGAGCCGATCCAGCAGGCGCGTCCCACGGAAGCGAACGTGCGTCCGCGGAATGTACGACCGGCAGACAAAGAAATCAGGTTGGTTGCCCCTGGAGGTGTTGTAGACAACGTACCCGATGACGGAATGTTGGATGCGTAGAGATTCCAGACCTTGTTTGGGTCATCCACAGACAGACCATCGGTGGATTTAGAGAAGATGATCCGGTTTCCAGCAGGGTTGACTACAGGGAACTGGTGATCCGTTCCAGCTTCAGCGGTAAGTGCGACCGGAACTGTCGTACCCGGCTGCGATGGATTGTTGACCGATCCAGCGGTGAGGCGGAAGAGCTGATGTACACCCGACGTTGCAGATGCTCCTGCAAAGTAAATGAACTGCTCATCTTCCGTGACAAATGGTGTGCGTTGGTCAATGGCAGGTGTTGGATACGCATCCACGACCTGCTCGGCTACGTTAGCACCATTTGGTCCGCCGATTTGACGACGCGTTTTGCCAGCTTGGTCTGATGGTACTTCCAATCGACGCTTTGTAACGTCCGATGGGAGGAAGCGAGCATCGCCCAACCCCGGAAACTTTGTCTGTGGCACTGCAAACGCACCCGACGACTTCTGAGTACGCTGTGCACTCGCATGTGTCGACAGTGCGACCACTGCGGCCACGAAGACCGATATCGCGGCACCTTGCCGCGGTGTTCGTTCGAACTTCAACGTGGGGTCAACCTCCTCGATCTGCATTCCATCCAGTAATCCAACAACGACGATAAAGAACCAGTGTTTATTCTGACCAAAAGTTACCGCCGCCTGTAGAGCTCCCTACTGAAGGCAGAATGCATTTCACATCCTGTTCCGTACAACCTACATCACGGACTTTGTGTGTCGGCTATACGAATGCCAATGCACACGGACAATAGTCCAGCGTACGGGCGATTATACGGGTCAGCATTTGAGGGTGTCAAGCAATAATGCCGTGTGCACCGAGTCAATGTGAGATAAGAGGCGGACGATTATTTCATGCATCATCCAGCACCACCGCGCGAACGAGTCGTCGAGGTCGAATAACGATGATGCATCTGGATTCGTGGCGTATGCAGAATGGCCAACACGCCCATCTAAAACTTGAGATGCAAACTTACGTTGGAGTGATGCACGTTCAGCTCCACTTCGTGAGCACAGAGCGTCTTTGCGGCTCTTGACCTTCTTGTTGATGTCAAAGGTAGCGAAAGCTAGTGACCACGCTCTATATACTGGTACACCCGGCGAAAGATGGTGTCAAACTGATGCGACAGTGCGGCTTCCTGATCGCCATCAAAATCCGTCTTGATGACATCGCGGAATGGACGCTCCGGTTCTCCGATTCGATACGTTTGTATGAATGCCGGGAGGTCGAGTGCTTTGCCGGTTCTCTCATCTGTGACCGTGATCTGCGCTTCGAACCAGTGCTTCCTAGCAAGTGCCGTTGGGTCCTGTGCAACCGCTACTATATAAGTGGTCGAACCATCAACTTTGGTATACCGTCGTCGCGTCACGTTCATATGGTGCAATTCTAGCATGACGAAGGATATGCAGGCAATTCAGATACATTGACACCAGATACTCATCGGATTTATAATCGGCGAAATGAGAATCCTTCACTTGGTTGCAATATTTGCGCTGGCATCATCATCTGTACTTGCGCAACAGGGTCAAACAGGTATGCGCATTCGTCTTGGCGCGTTGCAGCCATCCTCAGCTTCCATGAAAACGGTTGCAGAGCGACATCCGGGTGTCATGATTGACTTCCTGAGCAGTAAGTCCGCCGATGGTTCCACATTGACTGTCGGTTACTTCCAGGGTGGCTCCGGTGCCGGAATGGTGAAGACGGTTCCAGTGATGTTTTCGAAGGTCTCGGATTCAACATCTGCTGTTCCGGGACTAGGCGGGTTGTATACTGGCACAGGTATAGGTGCCTATCTGTTTGATACACCAGGATCGAACATGAAAACACTGTGGGGCGGGTACGCGATGGTTGGATTGAAGCTGCCGGGTGGCATCTTTGCCGAGACGCAGTACCACTACACGAACCGGTCCGTAAATGGGTACTCACCGAATGGTGTTGGGCTCATGATTGGTCGGAAGTTCTAACACACTTCCCGCGACCAACGCGGGTCATGGTTCTATAGGAGAATGGACTCTATGAAGCATTTGTTGATTGCTGCTGGACTCGTCGGAGCCGTCGCTATGACGTCTACTGCAAACGCACAGGTCTCTGATCTGGCCCAAAAAGTCGGGTCGTCGTCTTTGAAGTTTGGCTCCTACAATCCGGACAAACCTGTCGTTCGAAGCGGAGCAGGCAAGAATATCTTCAACTTTGAATACGAGACAACGCTTCAAAGTGTCCCGGAACGCAATGAGATCAGCACATTCAGCATCGGTATGATTGAGCGTGGCGACATGCGCATGATCCCGATGACACTCAGTCAAATCACGCGTGACAACAAGCGCACATCCGGCTATGACTGGTTCAGTGGCTACGGTGTCGGCCTGTATGCAATCCGTATCGATAATGGCAACACATCCGGAAACACAAAAGTGATGCCTGGAATGCACTTTACTGTTGGACTAAACCTCACGCAGCGCTCCTTCGTTGAGGCTCGCTATCACTTTGCAGGGCACTACGAGACCATCAACCCATCGGGATTGAACATCTCCTACGGAATCCGTTTCTAACAACCATACGGGTCTACCCTCAAGCCCTTCGCCACTTCGAGCGAAGGGCTTTTGTTATTTCTTCCTAAAGCCCACTACGTACTGTTTTACCCAGGACCATGCACTTACAGATGGCATCGATCTGTCGCAGGACATCTTCATGAGGGTAAAAAGTGTCAGCGATACTGGTCCGCTGTCGTTCAGGAAGAACAGAGGCAGAGCAAGGCATTCTCCGAGATCTGGTTTACTGCCTTGTCGATATCGATACCGGATCATCCACCAGGCCAGACTGAGCAATGCTGTGATTCCCCAAGCCGATGTGGACATGAGTCTGATGTGGGCTAACGCTTTACTGGCAACAAGCTCATAGATCCCTGAGCCCGCGGTTGTGACCAGACGCCCAATGTGTGATTGCATCGTGGATGGCACGAAGAAGGCATCCCAGACAACTACCGCTACCACTGCGGTGAGTACGGCACAAGCCGTCATAACCGCGGATTTGCCACCGTTCAGGGCTGCAAAGATAAGTATTCCGATGAGTATGGCGACCATATCGCCACCATTTGCGCCGAGCCCGGGATGCCCAATTACCAGAGCACCGATTCCGACGACGATTGCCCGTTGCGATGGTTTGATCGTTGGTAACGTCGATGCGGCACCTAAAAGCAATGCTGAAAGCTCATTCCCTAGACCGTAGTAACGTGCACCAACGACTGGGTTTGCCCCTAATCCTGCAAACGTGCCGAGATATCCTCCGGTCAAGAGGTCTGCCAACAGGCATCCGAGGAGTAACCCGATTTCATTTTTGGATACAGACCTCCATCCGATGGCACAAATAGCGAGCCCAAGAATTGGTCCGAAAATGTAACCCGCATAGTTTGGTACTACCTCAAAACTTAGTGTGGATGTAGCGGCAGAAATCAGAACGCCACTGACGGCCAGCAGCAGGATTCGTGACGGGATAGTCCATCCAAGAAACGAGAAAACGATACACGCCAATCCGGCGTATTTCAGAACTGATAGAAAAACTGAGCTCGCATCGGAGTACTCAAGGTCCACAGCTAACTGATCAGCACGCCTCTTAGTCGGTCCTGTAATCTGTCTGACTTGGCGTATGTTTTTAGTAAGAGGGGCACGCACGAGGTCTTCCAAATCATTGGATGCCAGCAAGCAATCACGACGTGTGCTCCCCGATGTCAGGTTTATTGGATTACCACCAACCATTACCTGCCCTGCAATGAGGCCATGTGTTCGCGACGAGACAAGCGGCAAGACGATGCGCATCTCCCCTTCTGAGGGTGCCACATCCGATGCATCCGGGGTAGATTCGTCTGGCCAGTATTGTGCAGATGCAACGATAACATCCGCATTCTCCGGTCCGGCAACATCCCCGACTTGCCCAAGCCATTCACAGGCAACAGAGTCAACGCAGCGAACTCGCCCACCTGCTTGCAGCGTAGAAGAAAGTTTAGTTTTGATGCCCGTAAGCCCGCGTCTCCACGCATTTGCAGACATGAGGAATACACCGTCCTGCTCGAGACGTGCCGGACGGTCGCGGGTGGTGTCAGTAACCAATGTGAGAACGACCTGTGTTGGAACCGGTATTGCTGTGCCTGCACTGGGGACGTTGTATTGCCTAATGCGATAGCCAGCACCAGTGCACAGCAGGAAGACAACTAGCGGGAGAATCCACTTTTTAGTCACTTAACGGCCCAGAATTCTGCCGTAAAGCAAGCCGGTCTCCTCAAGCATTCCCTTGACAGAAAACCTGGATGCCACGTAGGCGCGGCGTTTCTCTTCATCCACGGCGCAACCTCGCCCAGCGGTGAGCTGGAGTTTGATTGCCGATACCAGTGCTGTCACATCACCCGCGGGTACACACGTCCCGAGAAAATCATCCGTGATGACCTCAGGGAGACCGCCGACATTGCTAGCGATGACGGGGCAGCCTGTCGCGAGCGCTTCGATAGCTGACAGTCCGAGGCCTTCGGTCAGGGATGGCACCGCTACGACATCCGCTGCGCAGTACCACAGCCATGGATTATCCACATGGCCGACGAGGTGAAGCGCATCGTACGCGGAAAGAGCCTGCCGCTCAGGTCCATCCCCGACGATGAAAACGCTTGCGGGAATGTCGTTTGCCCCGTCCGCGAGGATGCTAAGTCCTTTCTCTGGTGCGAGGCGGGCTACACTGATGACGATTGCGCCCTCTTTCTGTAATCCAAGTGCCTCACGGGCATCCCCCTTCGACACAATCTCATCATGCGGCATCACGCCATTGTAAATCCGCTGCGCCGACAAGCCTCCTAGCACCCCAGCCGATGCAAGAATCGCATCGGAGACAGCAATCAGATGAACCCGCATGCAAAGAAGCTTTAGAATCAGCGTCTGTACTCTTGATGCTCTAAATATATTGTGGAGCGTAAGCACAACCGGAAGTCCAGACAGCATCCCGGCTAGCGCAAGAGCCGGTAAGACAGAAATGCCATGTCCGTGGATGACATCGGTTTTTGTCGCCTTTGCCAAGTGCGAAATGCGCCCCGCCGTCAGAAGGCTTTGCCGGATAGAAAATGCGTTATCAGGGAGTACATGACACGTGCCAGACCAGCGGGACCTAACTTTCGCACACGTCTCGGCACTCGCCACAACCTCTGCATAATGGTCATTATCTGCTAATAATGTGCAAAGACTACTTACGATGCCACCCGCACTTGGGCGAACAACGTGTAGGATACGGGGATTCACTCGGGCCTTGCGGCAAGCCACGCGATGACATCCTCAAGCGTCTCCTGCGTTATAGTGTGGCCGATTGCGTACTCGCCGTAGGTGACACGGTCAGGATTACGCTTTAGACACCAGTCCCGCAGCGCACGCCCCTCCGTTATCGGCACGACGTTATCGTCCGAACCATGGTGAATCAACGTCCGTGGGAGAGGCATCTCAGCAGGAATTTCATCCAGCATCAGTGGAATCCGAAGCCCGCTCAGTAGCACGAGCTCGCTCGCAATCCCTGGATGTGTCATCGCTGTCACAAGGGCCATCGCAGCCCCTTGGCTGAACCCAATGATGGTTACCCTCTCAGGATCGGCTCCCAGTGCGGTGAGGACATCGGTAAGCTGACGAGCGATGCGATCGCGCGAATGCGGAGCAACCGTTTGATCAACCTGAATCCGCGTCCCATCCCAGCCTAATGGATACCAACACCAGCCATCCCCGTAGCTGATTGGTGCACGCAAGGCTATATGCCGAGCAGTTGGGTCGATGTAGTGTGAGAGACCCAGCAGGTCATCCTCATTAGCACCCGCACCATGCAGATAGACGTACGTCCGAATGGATTGCTCATCGGATCCTTCCGGCTGTGCGACTTTTACGACCAGTCCTGGAATCGCATCATCTGACATCCAAGGAAGACTTGTTTCGGCGTTTTGCATAGTGAAAGTTTACTCGCTTCATCTGGTGTACGCATCGGGGGTGACATTTACAGGATGGATGCCTGTGCGGTGTAATGCTGACATGCCATCTGTCCTTCCTGTGCTGATCGCCGCCACCGTTGTTAGTTATGGTGTAGCTGGTCAAACTCCGCCTGCGTCCCGCCCGAAGGCGCAAGCCAGTGCGACATCGCTTTCCACTATCCGCCTCGCCATCGATGCAACAAAGCAGCGCGACTTCAAACGGGCTGAGAGACTTTACTTGACGGTGCTCGCAAAAGAGCCTAAGAATGTGGCGGCACAAGCAAATCTTGGCCTGGTTTATGTTCAGCTTGGCCGCATCACAGATGCAATTACGGCGCTTAGAAGAGCTGCATCCCTTGAGCCGGACCAGCCCGAGTTCCCCGGACAGGCTGCGTTGATTGCTCTCAAGGCAAACCGCTTCCCGGATGCCATACAGGATGCAAAAGCAGCGCTCCGTATCGCACCAAACCATCGTCCGGCACTCCTCGCACTCGGTGCAGCGCTCCTCGCGCAGCAAAGGCCAGTCGACGCAATCCCGCCCTTGAAGTTGCTCTACGAAACAGGCCGCGGGACAGACCCAGAGTCTGCCATTCGCTACGCCATCGCATTGTCATCCACCGGGCAGCTGCAACAGGCACTCGCCGTGGTGCGGTCGCAGATTGGTAAATCGCCAAAAGTTACGGCACTCCAGGTGATGCGCGGTGATCTTGCAGGCCAGCTTGGCTTTGATAAGAAGGATAAAGACCTGCTAACGGAGGCCAGAATTGCCTACCAAACAGCCTATAAACAAAGTCCACAGATGACAAGGGCGGGTGTGAATGCTGGATTGTCGGCAGAAATGGCCGGTGCACCACTCGAAGCCAAGGCTTTGTATCAGCAAGTTTTGAAGAAGGCTCCCAATATTGCCGCTGCGCGCCATGGACTAGGACGCTGTTTATTACAGGATGCAACGCTGAGTGAAACGGAGCGGATAAGACAGGCAAGAGTTGAACTGGAAAAAGCCGTCGCCTTGGAGCCAAAGCAACCTGAGTACCTGACAACACTTGCATACAGCTACCTTTATCCCGCGGCACCGGAGTACACGAAAGCAGCACAGACATTTAAGGCGGCATTGTCGCTTCGTCCAGATGATGTCCGTGCCAGGATGGGCTATATCGATGCGCTCTGGCGTAGTGACCAGCGTGATGCAGCCCTTATTCAACAGGTAAGTCTCGCGAAGTCCATTCCAACCGACTGGGATGCAGCGCATCGATTAGCAGCGATGTACCAGACTCTTGGGAAGAGACAGGCTTATCTGGACCAGTTGAAGTCAATGGAGACCTCATTCCCCAAAGATATCCGTGCGGCCAAGGAGCTTGGCATTGCGTTGGAGCAGGATGGCCAGTTCGACAAAGCAGTTGAAGTTCTGGGTAATGCTGTGAAGCGTGCATCAAGAGATGCAGATATCCACGTAACACTTGGTTTGGTGCTTGAAAAGCAAGGAAAGCTAACAGATGCCAAGGCAGAGTACCTTGCCGCAATTGACATTGATCCGAAGCTGGTAACCGCCAACCAGGCTCTTCTCACTTTGTTGGACCGTGACTCGCGTCCGGATGCGGGATTAGCGCATCGGCGTAAGTGGTTACAGGCAGATCCAATATCCAACGATGCCCGATGGTCTCTCATACAGCAGTTGATTCGCCTCAAGCAGGATGATGAAGCGCTAACGGAAATTGCAAAGTTGACACTGCGTTCCGGCGATTCGATGAGAAGTACATACCGTTTTGCCGCGGCGGGATTGTACGAACAGCGTGACCGCTGGCAGGATGCCGTCAAGGAGCTGCAAACGATTTGGAGTACTGAGCCATCAGATAGCTTGGCCCAGCGCCTTGCATACGCCCTCGAGCGCAATGGACAGCTTCCGGATGCCGAGCGGATGCTAAAAAGCCAGTTGAGTAAGGCCAAGGAAAAGGGACAACTCACGCTTGCTCTCGCTGGAATGTATGAGCGTTCCAAGCGCTTTGGTGAAGCGGCAACGATTTATGAAGACATCATTACGGCAGACCCTGGCATCAAGGTCGCCTTTGATGGCCTTGCCCGTACCCGAAAGGCGGCAGGAGAATCCGGCAAGTTACTCGAGTTCATCAGGTCGCTTGTTCTAGGTCCAGCCACTGCCCCGCCCGCTGTGCTTTTGATATCGACCGAACGTGCGCTACTTGATCAGAATCAGAGCACTGAATGGTCAGCATTGATTGCAGCTGCGGCGGAAAAGTTTAAGTCCGATGCTGGAATCCAAAGGACCTATGCGAGAAACTTGACGCGCCCTGGTGCGACGTCTGAGCAAAAGCGTCTGGCAGTTTCTGTCTTGACAGCGGCATCCGTGACGACGCCACAGGATGATGAGATTTGGTTCCAGCTTGGTCGTCTGCAGCAGGATTTGGGTGATAAACCAGCGGCGATAAAAGCCTATCGTGAAGCAGTAAAGCGAAAGCCTAACGGACCGGCGCGGAGTGCCCTCCTTTCACTTGGAGAAAAAGTAGACTAACCACAGGAGGCGCCTGCATCCAGTACAATCGCGGTTATGACAACCACAGCCCTGCGATACACCGCTGCTCTCTCTCTCGTCCTCTCGCTTTCCTTTCTTTCGGGGCATAGTCAGGCGCAGAGCCAGGGAGTTGGCCCAGTGTTTGTGGATGGCCAGGCGCAGGTTGTCCCAGCGTTCAATACATCCGGGGAGTGGATCCGTGAGCACCTCTGGGTTGAGACTGAGTTTGACTCGGACAAGAATGGCAAGTTGGACCGTGTCCATGTGGATGTCACGCGCCAAAAGCAAACGGCGACATCGGGGCTCAAGGTGCCTGTCATTTACGAGTCAAGCCCTTACTTTGCTGGTACCGCCAGCGGCAATTCCATTTTGTGGGATGTCCGGCACGAGCTTGGTGCGGTTCCGCCGGCGCGTGGTGGTCATCCGCAGGTCCGCTTTGAGCCAAATCGCACGATGATTTCCAGCTCTTTGGTAGGGACCTGGGTTCCACGGGGCTTTGCGGTGGTGCATTCTGAAGCGCCTGGCACTGGCTTGTCCGAAGGCAGCCCAACCGTTGGAGGAGCTCCTGAACGTCTGGCTCCGAAAGCGGTTATTGATTGGTTGAATGGGCGTGCAAAGGGCTTTACAACCATTGATGGCACAACCGAAGTCAAAGCCACCTGGTGTACGGGTAAGGTTGGGATGACAGGGACGTCTTATAACGGGACGATTCCGGTGGCGGCAGCGACAACAGGTGTAAAGGGTCTCGAGGCGATCATTCCGGTTGCACCGAACACAAGTTACTATCATTACTATCGCTCGAATGGACTGGTTCGTCATCCGGGTGGTTGGCTGGGAGAAGACATCGACTCGCTCTATGACTTCATCCACAGTGGAAATCCTGCAAACCGCCCCCAGAACGACAAGCTCTACCGCGATGGTCTCTTTGCGCAAAATCAAGATCGTTTGACGGGTGATTACAATGCTTTCTGGGCGGACCGTGATCTTCTGAAGTTCACTGGAGGTATAAAGTGTGCTGTTCTTATGGCGCACGCTTTCAACGACTGGAATGTGGTTCCGGAGCACAGTGTCCGTATCAGCAACGCGGTGCGCGGAAGAGTGCCCCTGGTTCAGTACTTCCATCAAGGTGGACATGGTGGTGATCCGCCACTTGAGCTGATGAATAAGTGGTTCAGCCGATTTCTTTATGGCGTAGAAAATGGCATCGAGAATGGTCCAAAGTCCTACGTTGTGCGCGAGCGGCCTGCGGGTGCTCCGCGTGGTAACGGGATGGCGCCGACTCCGTATGCCGATTATCCACATCCGGATGCGTCCAATGTTACGCTTTACCCAAGCAAGGGCGGCTCCGCGCTTGGCGGCCTGTCGTTCTCACCGGTCGGCGGCCAGGCCATCGAAAAGCTAATCGACGATGTCGCATTTGATGCACCGACGCTTGCGAAATCCCCGGCATCTGCAAACCGTCTCCTCTATGCAACACCGGAGCTGCTCGCACCCGTTCATATTTCCGGTACGGCGCGCGTTACCTTGCGTCTATCATCCAGTGCAGCCGCAGCCAACCTCTCGGTCTACCTTGTTCAGCTGCCGTTCGCTGATGGCCCGATTGGAACATCGAACCTCATCACCCGGGGATGGGCTGACCCGCAGAATGCGAAGTCATTGGTTGGAGGTGGCGATTATCATGCGATGGAGCGTGGCGTTCCTCTCAAAAAGGGACAGTTTGTCAATGTTACATTTGACCTCCAACCGGATGACCAGATTATCCCGGCAGGTAAACGCATTGCCCTCATGATTCTGTCGAGCGACAAGGAATTCACCCTATGGCCTAAGGCAGGGACTGAGTTAAGTATCGA
>CAZSGJ010000022.1:0-34035 GCA_964606305.1 uncultured Armatimonadia bacterium | reverse complement strand
GCGCATACCGATAGATGTCCTTCGCACAGATTTGCTGGACCTGCGACGGTGATGTTTCAGCAAGCTCGCGATTGCGTAGCCGCTTGATCACACTAAGTGCAGGAGTAATAACGTTCACTGCATATAAGTACGCACAACTGCCTGCAATCTATCGGTGAGGTTGGATCATTTTCACAAAAAAGCCCCCCGGTTTCCCAAAGGGCTTCTCTATAACTGCCTGGCCATCGGAGTCAGAAAGGCTTTGAGCCACTACTCCGTACCAACCTGAAACTACCGCGTCACGCTCAGCGTTACCGTCTAGCTGGTCGTTCCGCTTTCCCACCTACCTCACGACAGGAAGCAAAGGAAGCACAACTTTCTGAACCGCAGCCGCCAGCACATCGTAGCCGGCAGGCGTGAAGTGAACATTACGCGGTTGCTGCAATCCGGACGGTGCACTTGTTACAACCGCATTGAGGTCATTAATCGGGATGTCCAGCTCTGTCATCACCTTTCGGGCAACGGCGTTGTAGACCGTGTCAGAGCCGGCGACGCGCCCGGTTGCACCCGATGGCACAGGCGTTGTCTGCCCCCACACAATCTTCGCCTTCGTCGCCTTGAGGCGCTGAATCAACAAGCGTAAATTGGCCTCATAGGTGGCAGGATCCGCAATCAAAGTCCCTTTTTCAGGAGACACCAGCTGGCCCTCCGCATTGAGATATTTCAAATCATGCAGCCCAAAGTTGACATGAATAACATCCCATGGCTTTGAGCCAAGCCAGCTGTCAAGCTCCTTCAAACCAAATGCCGTGCTTGAGCAGTTGACCGGCGGGTGCACCACATTCGCTTTGCCATCCAATAGCTTACGCAGCGGCAATGTATAGCCCATCGAAATCGAATCGCCAATGAGAAGCACCCGTGGCAAGCCAGGCGTCTCCAAAATCGGCAGCAACGCAGGATCCGTTTTACGCAACCAGCCGATGGACTCTATAAATGTCAACATCGCGGATGTCGTCAGCTGACGATACGGCTCCCGATTGTAAAACCCGTGGGGCTGCCCCTTGTAAACCGTCAGCTCAGAACGGGCACCGACAGCCTTTTGGGCATCACGGAACTTCTCGGCAGTCGCCACGGAAATCAATGCGTCCTTCTCACCCAACATCACCAATGTCGGAGGGCATCCAATTCGAATATTGTCGGCTGGTGAAAACTCCTTGAACCGGGCACCGATGCGGTCGGCTCCATACTCGCCAGGTCCATTCGCATAGACGGGGTTGAACAAGACAAGCGCATTCGGAACACAGGAGACAAGCTTGTCATCCGCTGGGTCATTCAACGCATCCACCAATCCACAGTGTGCTGCCAGATGCCCACCTGCAGAACCGCCGCCAGCCGCAATACGCATCGGGTCAATCCCCAACACACCCGCGTTAGCTCTCACATAGCGCATCGCCGACCGGGCATCCATCACTGCTTCTTCCGGTGCCATCCCCGGTTTTGCCAGACGGTACTGAACACTGACACCGACCATCCCCCTCGATGCAGCAGCGGCGGCCTGAGAATATAACGTCCCAGGGTTTCCTCCAGTCCAGCCACCTCCATGAAAGAGAACAATTGCCGGACGCTTATCGGATGCTTTCCAGCCTTTTGGGAAGAAAAAGTGCGCCTTTAAATCGTTTTTGTAAACGCGTGACTCGGTCGGTTGCACTGTATTGGTTCGTGTCTGCTGAATGGTAGACAGCCCGATAGGAGCAACAAAGGTTGCGATGTAAGGTAAAAATGGCATCAAGCTCATCCTATAGCCTCCTCAGATATTGGCCCGACTGGCTGCTTTCGCTTACCAGTCACCATGAGAACACACTGAAGTAGAAAGACACTGTCGATTGTCATCAGTAGCACACTCGGAGTCCGACCCGTTGCAGGCTGCCAGGGCCACGGGAAGTCGAAGAATGCGAAGTTCAGCCAGTAGTAGACAAGCGTCACTACCGTGAGGCCGGTTGCAAGAAGCGGGGATGACTTTCCTTGACGCGTGGATATTGCGCCGGTCAGCAACACCAAAGGCAGAATTATCATCCAAGCGAAGCCGGATAGCTGCGGGAACTTGGATGCATCGACACACAGCGCAACATACGTCTTTGCCATTATCGGTAGCCCGGTAACCGGCAATGCAACCAGCGCCGCGCCGCGCAGTCCACCAGCGATAACCATCACCAAGGGAATCACTGTCATCGGAATTCCAAGGTCTGCCACCGCATCAAACCAAGGGAAGCTGCAAAAGGTCCAGACATACAGGAGAGCGCAATGCACTCCCACCAGGACGTAAACCAAACCCGCTGGAACTTCCTTTGCATCCGTGACCGGATAATCGCGCAGCTCGCCCCTATAGCGGTACATCACTCCGGCGAGCGCCGCTCCCCAGACGCTCCCAAATGTCATCTCCATGATGTTCCACCAGTTCACCAACGCATCGACCTGGCCAAACACCTGCTTGTAGACATCCGGGAACCACGCATGCCCTGCCTGCCATAGCTGGCCTCCGGCAAACCCGATGCCTCCTGCGATAAATCCAACACATCCAAAAACCACCGCAAGGCGATCCTGCTGAACGTAGCCACGATAGCTCATCAAGGCAAGCCAGGCGAACAGCAAACCACCCCAACGCTCCTGCCGGGGCTTCAGAACATCGAGTGTGGCATCCGGTGTCCAGCGCCAATCAGCCGAAAAATTGAGCAGTGGCAGACGGTGCGCTTCCGGGTCAAAGGGCATGTTCAGCAACCGTTGACCGATGAGGAATGTCGCCATCATGATGCCTAACACACTCAAAATGTGTTTCAGCGTCCAGCCTCGCCCGCTAAGCGCACTGCCGAAAAAGGTCGCCCCAATCGCGATCCAAAGCCCGCCCTTTGTAAAGAGGCCAAGCTCACCCCAGAGAAATGCTGCGGAATTTCCGACCATCCCCTTGTTCTGCGTGAGGCCAATCGTCTGGCCGTAGGTCTCAAGGCCACCAATTCCGATACCAACCGTTAGCATCGCAATCGCAGTGATAGCAGTCCTTGGGTTGAGCCGCCGACCGAAGAGCAAGAGGAGGGTAAATCCAACCAGCACACCCGCCAACATTGCACCGGTCTCATGTCCGTATTGGCCGCGGATTCCCCAGCCCATTCCGCCGGCAGCGGCGCCTGCGAGCAACGTAAGCCAAAGGGGAGGCGTATTTGTCGATCGCGTTTGAGAAGGATTTAACACCATTCGTAAGTATTACATTTCCTCCGCTACATGAGAATCAATCCGGGCAATCTCTGTCACTCATCGATTGCGATAGCATCACCACGAATGGTAACCATTGACGATATTCGCCGCATCGCGCTTTCTTTACCGGGTGTTGTCGAAGGGGATGGCCCGCAACGCGCATTTGGCGTCCCTGTCCGTGGTCGGAGCAAAGGTATTTGCTGGGAATGGATGGAGCGCGTCGAACCGAAAAGACCAAAGGTCCCAAATCCTGATATCTGGGCTTTCCTCGTCCCAGGTCTAGCTAAAAAGGATGCCCTTATCGCCACCGGTCCACCCGAGCTGTATGTGGATGACCCTCACTACAATGCCTACCCGGCGGTCGTCATCCGGCTTGCGCATTTGGATGAAGCATTGCTCCGCGAACTTATCGAGGATGCGTGGATATCCGTCGGGTCTGCGTCCGGCAGGAAGTGACCATAAATCAGCCAATCGGCACTGTTACATTGCACCCGGGGGCGTAACACTCAGTTAAGGATGCTGATAGTCGACTGACGTCACCATTGCCTAATCAGCATTCTACTGAGACAGCCCGGAGGTGAATAGTGTTAAACGTCGTTCTACCGTTGATTGGTTTGGCTACTCTGAGTGCGACTCCTGTATCAACGACACCCGCCCCAAAGTTTTACTCCGCCAAGATGCAAACAAACATCTTCGATTTGTGGAAAACGTCTGTTGTCGTTCTCGAACTGGATGACTTTGGCTGTTCGGCTTTTCTGGCAGACCGGGATGGCACTCTGGTTACATCCGCCTCAAAGACCCTTGGTACTACTGCTCAACCTGCATTGCGCTTGCCTGACAACAAACGCTTTGCCGTCCAAGTTATCCAAAATGATCTGACGACGGGGGTTGCTGTTATCAAAGTGCATACGGATGCAGTGAAGCATCTGACACCAATACCAATCCCTAATGACGGAACAGTGTCCCTCGGCATTGGCGATACCGTAAAAGGGATCGAGAACAATCCAATCAAGGGACTAAAGGGTGTTGTAGGCATTGTTTCCATGCTTGAGAACGGTCTGGCATGCCTTGACATTAAGAGAGATGGTTTCATTGGTGGCTCCCCATTATTCGGAGATAAAGGTCAACTTGTCGGAATGGCAAGTGATGTCATGAAGTTAAAAGATCCTGCATCAAGTCCATTACCTGTGATTTCCATCCGGCATATTTCAGCTGCCCTGATCGCAGCAAAAGCTCAATCGGTGGTTACGCTAAGCGCGAATCCATTACCATCCATCAGCAGCACGAGTATTCCGCGTGCATCATTACAAAAGGTATACGATTCATCCACTGATGTCGAGAAACCGAATATAAACATCCCTGGTTTGAACGTCGCGGTATTTACACCATTTGCGATTCAGAGAATGGAGCGCAAAATGGATACCAACCTGTTGAAGAAATACAAGGGTAAGACGCTGGATGAGATCAGGACAGATAATCCTGACCTTCAAACTCCGACAGACATCATCAAATCGTCAGTCGGAACGGATGACCTTCCCATTGTCATTTTCGAAATGACAGTGCCACTATTTGATAAGCCTGTGCGGATGGACCGTCTGGGTCGAAAAGTTACCATTGACAATGCATTCGAATATCGAAATGGCTTTCTTGACATCAAAGTGATGCATGGAAAAGACGAGCTTCTCCCGGTGAGATTTCACCGATTTGAACACCCCAAATACAGCCGGAAGGGTGCCGCAAAAGGAGACGAGTACAACACGATGTCGGCGGTGGTGATGTACGACCCTCGTGGATTTGATCCTGCTGAGAAGATAACGGTAAAGATCCTTACTGCATCCAAACCAAATGAGTGGATCTCCTTTGAGCTGGACGACAAATTGCAAAACCAAATCTGGGATGACTTTGCTGACTGGCGGGCGCTAAATCCGAAATAGGATCACACCGGGAGAACCTGGCCCCGCCTGCCTCTCCCGGTTCCTCTACAAAAGTAGAACGTCAAGTGGTCCAATAATAGGTTGAGACGCTTTTGGGTGGAAGTTCAGCGGAAAACGATTGAGTCCCACACATCACCGTCATCTGTGTGCCTTCTGCAGCATCATTTGCTACAACCAAGGTAAGCGTGCCATCCTTCGCCAAAAAGGCAACATTGCGGCATAGCTTCGTCCCCTCCGTAGATGCCACACGAACGGCACCACGCTTTAGGAACTTCATAAACTGACCTTGCATGTAGTAGTCAAAGTTCGTGCGGATACTGCCATCATCGAGCAGCTCAATACACGTTGCACTGGCATCATGGGGTCCACGGTTCGGCTTGCGGTGCTCATCGAGCAGGATAACCCACGCATTGTATGTCCGGGCATCGTGCCTCAAAATATCAACCAACCTCAGAGCGCCCTCAGTTCCAAAGAGCGATCCTTCCGTAAAATAAATGTGTTTGTCAGGGAACTGCTTTTTCAGCGTAGACTGCGCATCCACCGTGCCTTCATAGTGATGAAAAGCCGTACCATCCACGTACTGCGCCGCTGCCGGATCTGACAGAATTGTGCTTGGATAACCAGGCATGTTCCAGTTGTGGTCCCAGCACCAAAGCTTTGTTTTGATGCGTTTTTGTTTGAAGAGTGGACCCACATGATTCTTGATCAGGTCACGTTGATCGGTAGCGGACATGATCGTTGTCGGATACCGACGGTCCTGATGTTGAGGCTCATTCTGGAGTGTCAACGCATGAATCGAAATGCCCTCAGCTTCGTATGCATCCAAAAATTTGTATAGATACCGTGCATAAACATCAAAACACTCGTGGCGCAGGGTGCCGGTTCCAAGATTGCCGGATGTTTTCATCCAGGCGGGTGGGCTCCACGGGGATGCAAAGAACAAAAGATCCTTGTTCTTTTTCTGTGCAAGCTTAATGATTGGCAGGACGTTGACGCGGTCCTTGGCAATCGAGAACTGCTTCAGCTCAAAGTCTGTTGTGCTATCCGGGATATCGTTATAGGTGTAATATGGCTCTCCGGTAAAATCGCTTGTACCGATACACAGGCGCATCAGATTCATCCCGATGCCACTTTTGGGATTCACAATCGTGTCAACCACACGCTCACGTTCTTTAGCAGACAGCCTGCCAAGATTGAAACATGTTGCGTGGTCGAGGGATGCTCCCATACCGAGAAGCTCCTGACTCCGCTTCGACAAATCTATCTCAATGGACAATGCGGAGTTACGAACATCCGATATCGGAGACGACACCGGATGTGGTGCGAACCGTTTACGACCATCCTCTGTACTGATGATCCCGACAACAGTTTCACATTGAGTTTCGGAGCTTACTTGCATATGCACCTCGCGGAAATTCGCACCATCCCAACCTTGTTCCGGCAGATCGCTGCTCCGGATAATACTTACCCGAAGCAGCGATTACTGTATTACAGCAGGCGGTCATCCGATATTGGATCGACCGGCAAACCAAACCAGGTCCACCAGTTTGGCAATGTCTGGCGCGGAGCCAGAATGTTGCCAGTAGCCCGTTTATGCTTCCACGATGCATGGCCATCTGACCAGACAATCGTCGAGCCGCCATTGTGGCGGGCGTGTCTGTCACTTAAGACTTCCGTCTGACTTGTTGGGTAATTGAACCAGGGCGAGCCTGCGAAGCCGGCCTGCGCGATACGTCGTGGATCGTTGAACAACAAGTAAACACTGTCCGCAACCAGAGGAACATCGGCGACACGTGACAGGGATGCCTGTGAAACCGGGTTCAGCTCTGCACCGTTGTTATGAGCCGTGAAGCCGACACGCCCAACAATCCACTCATTCGCGCCGAGGGAACGGTCTGGAAGACGGAAAGTACGTCCACCCGTCACAATCGTTGTGCGGCTGTTAGGAACACGGGATTCCGGACATTGATAGACATCCAGATTCTTCATATATGGATCCAAATGGATCATCCAGGATGAAAGGTAAACAGATGTGCCACGTCCATACGAGAAGTTGTTAACCGGGAAGACTTCATCGTAGTCCTGGATGTATTGCATCATCGCAAGACCAATTTGTTTGCAGTTCGACAGACACTGAGTCTGACGTGCTTTAGCACGTGCCTGTGCAAACACCGGGAAGAGAATCGCCGCAAGAATTGCAATGATGGCGATAACGACGAGAAGTTCAATGAGTGTGAAACCGCTTCTGGTTTCACGATGATTGGAATGAAACACTGATTGATTACTCCTAGCAGGCACCAGCGACATCGCTGGCATTACCGCCTAGAGTTTACTAACTGGAGAACAACAGATGTTCAAAATGTTCACGCAGATCAGTGAACAAAAACCTTATGAAATTTACTGATTCCGCCTATTACATTAATAAATTGACATATTTCAGCAATAAATAGCCTTTTATGTTATATCTTGTTAAGTAATTTGCAAAACGCATTAGGGTCCATCTTTGGTAAGGCAGCTATAAGCATTCCGTTCGGGACATTTACGTGTTGCAAGTTTACTCCTCGGGGGTCCAACCCAAAACAACATCAAAATTCGCCCGCAGTTCGCCAATATCGCTGCCTTTAAGACGATCAAAAGCGACCATTACGGCATTCCGCTGATCTTTGTCCTTGATGCCTTTGATGACACCATCGGTGTCGTTCTGCGGATGTCCCTTGACGTAGCACTGTGTTACAAACTTAGGCTCACCCTTTCGCTTGATTGCCATGTGAATATGGGGAGCGCGGCCTGGATACGGTACGGGCTTGATGGTTCGGAAGAGGTACTCACCTTTACTTCCCGTCAGGAAGCGTCCGAAGCTCTGGAAGTTACTATCAGGTGCATGACCACCCTGCGGATTTGCACCGCGTGTATGGCGGTAGTTTCCATAGGCATCACATTGCCAAATCTCGACAAGAGCTCCGCGAACCGGCTCGCCGCGGGCATCCAGCACACGTCCCGAAAGGTATGTGACTTCACCAACCGCAGATGTCAGCGAATCATTCAGCACAATCAGGTCATTATCCGTATCAAGTGGCAGCTTATCCGGATAAAACGGTCCTTCGGTCTGCGCGGGTGTAAGGACCGGTGGCTTGGCTAAATATTCAGCGAACGAACCATTTGCCGTTAAGGCACTGGCACCACCGAGGGCAAGCTGCATCAGCTGCCTGCGAGTAAAGCGCGGGATGAATATTTCCATTGTGTTGCCTAATCCTTAGAAACTCTTTTCCCAACTGTAACAGATGCAGTCCAGTGTTCGGTTGTTTTGATGACAAAACCAATCTGTGTTTTCACTGTAAACCATGCTGGGTATGTTCAACCAATATCTACCAAGCAATCGTTCGATGGAGAACACTATGCTACTGAAATCACTCGTCGTTGTTAGCCTTATCGTGACCATGCTCCCTCTTGCAGCAAGCAGTGCACCGCAGCAGGGTCGCAGCGAAAACCCGGCATGTAGCGGACTACGCTCCCGTCTTTCAAGTGTAAGATCACAAGTATCGAGCATTACACGTGATTTGCGTAGTGCACAGCAATCCGTCTCACGCTACGAATCAGATTTTAGGCAGGCTCAGCTGCGCGCATCCCGTGCCAAAACCGACTCTGAACGCCGCTCCGCAGAATCTGCGATGGAATCTGCTCAAAACTGGATTCGGCACTACGGGAATATTGTGGAGAATCATACCCGCCAGCTGGATTCCGCAGAGCGTGACATGGGACGCATTCAAGATGACATGTCCCGGTACGGTTGCCGCTAGACATCACACTCATCTGTTCAGATGCGCCAATGAAGCTCAGGCACCTGCCGGAGCTTCTTCTGTTTTTGACGTCAATAATGCGCCAATCCCGGCGCCCGTCCCGGCCCCGAAAAGCATCCCCCACGCCAGCATCCCAATGGGACCTCCGATTCTCGCATTCAAAAAACCACCCACGAAGTAGCCAACCAAATTGCAGCCAGCAAGCACTAACCCTGCTGTTACAAATGGCTTCCTCACAAACCTTCGGCTACCAAGGACACCCACCAGAGCCAGTGAACCCGCAACACAGCCAACGACTTCCCCCAGCGTGTTCGGCGACACAAACCAGCCCGCGCACCAAAGCGCGCAGTAGGCCAAAAACGCGATGTTGAACCACAGCGGAAACGCCCGTCGCTGAGAACGCTCGCTAACCTGCTGAATAAACGCGAGTGGCGAAACAACCAAAAACAGTAGCGTCCAGACCACATATGCACCCGCAAGCGTAAGGTTTGCATACATCCAGCGCTCAGCAAAAGCCACCGTCGAAAAGACCAGCGTGCTCGCCGCAGCAAAGCGGGTCGATCCCGCAACTACATGTGAGGACATCCGCATTAATGGACCTCCTAAAGCGCCCTAACCGGCGGGTGCGACCAACCGGAATCCGATAGTTCCGCTGTTGTATGTCGGTGGCATCACGTGGCGTGTATGGACCTGAAACCAACGCTCAAAATTGTCTGCGAAGCACCCACCACGCACCTGCTTGTGCTGCCCAGTCGCTGGACCAACAGGGTCACTGACCGGCGCCTCAGTGAAGAAATCTGCCCAGTCAGAGCACCATTCCCACGTGTTGCCCACCAAATCCTTCACACCTTGAGCAGTCACAAAATTACGCTCAGTGCGCGTCACCGATGCCGTGCCGCCCGCATCCCAGCCCACTGCACCGGAGCACCACAGATTCTCCGGAGTGAAGTCATCTCCCCATGGATAGACCTTGCCCTGACTTGCTCCGCGTGCCGCAAACTCCCACTGTGCCTCGGTCGGGAGGCGCAACGCGATACCGGTTCGGGCGGTTGCCCAGCCACAATACCCGCCGGTGCCATCATCTCCCGCGATTTCAATCCAGCTGGGACCCACAATTGGATGGTCATCCGCCCAGCCCCACGTGGGGGTATCCGGCATTTGCTTACCGGTTGCATCACAGTAATCCCGCCACATCCCGACCGTCACCGGCGTCTCGCCCATGCGGTAGGCGCTGAGCGTGACCGAATGTACTGGCGTCGCAAGGTACGAGAGAGAGTCGCCACCCATTTGAAAGGTCCCAGCGGGAATGGACCGCAGACGGGTGACATACGTTTCAAGGGTCAACCTCGATGTCGGAGCTTTCCCGCCTCCGCACCCCGCAAGCGTCGCCGCCACCGTAACCGACAGCGTGGATTGAAGAAACTGACGCCTGGTGGACAGCATTTCACGGGACAATGCAACAGATGAAGCAGGAACAGTTCTCATAAATGTTCCATCAGTCTATCGGTCTGATCTACATCCCTTCCAGAGAGAAACACCACTTCGGGCACCCGGGTAATCGACTCGGCCCCAAGGATAGAATCGGAGGCAAGATGCGTGCACCTTTTGACAAACCAAACATCGTCTTCATTCTCGCGGATGACCTCGGCTACGGAGACACCGGCTATACAGGACAGCGGGATATCCGGACACCAAACCTGGATGCAATGGCGCGTGATGGCATCCAGTTCACCCGTGCCTACACGGGTGCGCCAGTGTGTGCCCCGAGTCGCTGTACTCTCCTTACCGGAAAGCACACCGGCCATGCACGTATCCGTGGAAATGGCGTCTACCAGCTGCGTGAGTCCCCGGATGACATTTGCATTGGAGATGTTCTGAAGGCCGCCGGGTACACAACAGCCCTGATCGGTAAAAGTGGCCTTTCGGGCAATATTGATGATGGTGGTCATCCAAACCGTAAAGGCTTTGACCACTTTGTCGGGTTTGTCAGCCATGCCGCGGCTCATCGGCACTACCCGGTGACGATGTACGAGAACGGCAAACCGCTCCCGATGCCCGGTAATCAGGGCAAGGACGGTGCGACGTACGACAACACGGTTTTCCTGAAGGAGTCGCTGCGCTTCATTCGTGAAAATGCAGCAAAGCCGTTCTTTCTCCATATCGCTCCGACGATTCCACACGCCGACCTTGCCGCGCCCGAACAGTTCATCAATCTGTACCGTGGCAAATTCACCGAAGAGCAGGCGGCATCAGGAGCCTATCGGAAGACAGCTGAGCCAAAGGCAACCTATGCAGCGATGGTCTCGTACCTTGACCATATGGTCGGGGAGGTCTTGGCCACGATCCGTGATGCGGGAATTGCCCGGAACACTCTGGTCGTGTTTGCGAGTGATAACGGCGCAATGCAGGAGGGTGGCTACCTGCGAAAGTGGTTTCAGTCGAGCGGCGCTCTACGCGGTGGCAAGCGCGACATTTATGATGGCGGAATTCGTACAGCCCAGCTCGCCTGGTGGCCAGGGGTGATTCCCGCAGGAAGCCGAACCGAGCTTCCGACAGCCTTCTGGGATTTCCTCCCGACTGTTTGTGACCTTGCGGGCGCGAAGACTCCCGCGGGACTTGATGGCATCAGCTATGCACCAACACTCCACAAGCGATACGGCAGGCAGGTCATACACGATGTCCTCTATTGGGAGTTTCACGAGCTGGGTGGGCGGCGTGGCGTCCTTCTGGATGGCCGCTGGAAGGCCATTCAATACGGGGTGAATGCTGCTAAGGCGGGCGATGTGGAAGTTTACGATACGCGGCTTGATCCATCCGAGGAGCGTGACATCGCGCGGGAGCGTCCCGACCTGGTCAATGCAGCAAAGCGGGCATTTGCGCGAGAGCGAACCGATGACACCGATTATCCGTTCAAGCGTCGGGAATAATCTGGCTCGATTGTGACATACATCATGCAAGGAACTCGCATCGCGCAAATTAAGTGATAATGTCGCACGGACAGAGCGTCCCAATAACTACTGTCGTGGAGGCACGATTACCGTGCAGACAAACTATGTGGTGGATGGAAAGCAACTTTTTCATCCATGCTGGTGTGGTGGAACCGCTTTTGTAGATAACGCATTTGGCAAGTACAAAGCATGTACGGTGATTCGGTGCGTTAACTGCGGACAGCTGAGAACATTTCCAGAACCAAGCGCTGAATCTCTGGAAGTAATTTACTCTCCAGCAACGGTGAAGTATTCCGAGGACGGATTCGATGCCGACCGCGATGCATTGTTTTCTGGCTTTGGCGCTGACATCATACGTAAGCTGACACCTCTTGTTCCGGTGGCTCCGCGTTTACTCGATGTTGGGTGCAATATGGGGCATTTGCTCTTTGCAGCGCGCAATGCTGGGTGGACAGCGGATGGGCTCGAAATCAATCAAGGTCTCATTCCAACGCTGCGCAGTCACGGCTTTACGGTTCACGATACGTTTCTTGAAACGGCTGACATTGAACCAGCGACCTACGATGTCCTTGTGGCAAATCAGGTCCTTGAGCATGTCCCGGATCCTCTGGCATTTTTGGAAGCGGCCAAACGGGTTGTGAAGCCCGGCGGGATTATCTTCCTTAGCCTGCCATGCTATTGGAGCCCCTATCCGGTTCTGTTGAAGCGCGACAGCTGGTACTCCCTTCTTCCAGAGGAACATATCTGGCAATTTAGTCAGCCCAACCTGATGGTACTCCTCAAGAGAGCAAACTTAACGGTCCTTGATTACAACCGTGGCTGCTCGGATTTTGCCGGGAAGCTGTCACCAAATCCAAAAACTTGGCTTCGCTATGCGATTTACAAGTGGCCAAAGTGGTTTGGACTCGGTGACTTCCACAATGTTGTCCTGCGAAACGCGGGGTGAAGCTTGTCTCCTCAACGAAATGTTTCTGCACGATCATGACCTGAAACCCTAAGCGCATTCGGCTAAATAACTCAGGTGCCAGAGGAAAAAATCCCCACTTGTCAGGTTGACGTGTGGGGATTCATTTCGTTTCAAAACGCGGACAGACTATCCGGCCACATGGACCACCGGCCGCTCGTTTGCATCAACAACAGCCCTGCGCAAAATTTCGTGCGTAAGCGGAGCCACATCCCCCTGACCTGAGAGGAAGAATTTCGCCAAGAAAACCAATGGGCTGGATTCAATCCAATGGAAGTAAACGTGAGGACGGCGGTTCGTGATGGTCGCAATCTTTATCAATAACGCAGCAATCCCGTTTGGTACGGCCACACCCTTACATCGCAAGACCCAAAAACCACCCACCTCATGCCCGGTGACCATCAAGGTTGAGCTGAACTCTGAGCTGTCTGCCACATAGACCTCGATAAAGGCTGTTTGCACTTCCTGAGAAAAATGGTGCAGCCAGCTGGCCTCACGCTCACCTGCGGAATACTCGTGAGCATCACCTTCATCCGGATGATTTGCGATGAACCGCATTTCACCCGTCTTCGCCATCTGCTCAATCATCCACTGTGCTTTATCATCCAGAACGACATCCTTGACGCGGAGCTCCGTAACACGCCACATCCGACTAACAAATGCAATCGCAAGGATGGCGAAAATGAAGAAGGATGCAATCTTAACGCCATCGGGGCGCTCGACCACGTTGACAATGGTCGTGTAGAGAAACACCAATGCGATGACACCGTATGGGATAGCCCGGGCGATCCCATATCGACTGAACATCGAAATCGTGACTGCAGCTGCAGCGCTGGTCATAAGAACCAGAACACCAGTCGCATAAGCGCCGCCCTGTGCATCCACATTTGCCTTGAAGACAATGGTGACGATGACAGCAATGGCCATAAAGACCATCACCAATGGCCGCGTCGCACGGGTCCACTCAGGCGCCATACCATAGCCCGGCAGGTACCGTGGAACGATATTGAGAAGACCAGCCATCGCGCTGGCACCGGCAAACCAAAGAATCGCAATCGTCGAGATGTCGTAAAACGTCCCGAAGCCTTTGCCATAAAACTCATACGCAAGATATGCAAGCGCACGGCCATTCGCGGGTTCGTGTGGCTTGAATGCCTCTGCCGGAATCAGCATTGTTGTCACAAGGCTGCTGGCGATCAAGTAGACGCTCATCACCAATGCCGCACCAACAAGCAGCTTTTTCGTACTACGAATACGCCCCGTCGGAACTTCCTCGGTATCGCCTTTGTCGCCTGTGACAAGCGGCATCACAGCAACGCCAGTCTCGAACCCTGAGAGGCCAAGCGCGAGCTTAGGGAAGTAAAGCAGCGAGAGACCCACGAGGGCAAGGTGATTGCCATTGGTCTTCAGTTCGAGCGCATTTCCCCAGTTCGTCCACAGGTCCGGGTTGGATGCCAGCAACGAGATGCCCTTGCCGATAACGGCAGCATTCATGCCTAGGTAGGCGATGACAAGGACAACGGCGATACCAATCGCTTCCTTAAAGCCCTTTAGGAAAACGCCGCCAAGGAGGGCAATCAGAATGAGCGTAATGCTAATCTGCCATGCTTCAGGATTGTGTTCCATAACCGCTTGGAACAGCGGGTTCTCCCGGACGTGCGTCGCGGCATCCGCTGCCGACAGCGTGATTGTGATAACAAAGTCTGTGGCCACAAACCCAAGGAGGACCAGCACGAAGAGGCGTGCATTCCAGCGCGACAGCAGGCCTTTCAGCATACTGATGGAGCCTTCTCCGTGCGGACTTTCTTTCGCAATCTGCGAATAAATCGGGAGTGCGCCGAACAGCGTAAGGAGGACGAGAACAAGCGTGGCGACGGGCGAGAGCGCGCCTGCAGCGATAAACGCAATACTTGGCTGATAGCCCAGCGTCGAAAAGTAATCGACACCAGTTAGGCACATCACCTGCCACCAAGGGTGAGTGTGCTGGTGTTCGGTCTTAACCGCCTTTTCGGACTCGAAATAACCTTCGGGAATGACGTAGCCATCCAATAGCCACGACTTTACTTTCTTATTCATTCAACAACCTGATTCGGACGACCGGATGTCAGGCGCACACCATCACCACGTGGTGGACGCACGCAAACACATCCGTAGCTACAACCTGAAATGAGTGCTCAGGATGGACATTGACGCAGAGAAAAATCAGGTTCATCACGGACTGGTGCCACTGGTGCAGAAAGTGTCCCTCGAATGACAATGTGAAAAATAATCAAAACAGCCTAATGTTCTGTCGATGCGTTCACGCGTGAAACCACAAAACAGCTTGCCGAAACGAACAGCGCGGCGGACGCGCCGACGAATCAACGCCCTGAGATTTTTGCGTGAGCCGCTCCGTCGCCCCTGCGCGGGTAGCTCCACATGTATCTGCGTGAAGACCCGATGAAGCTGACTTTCAGCCCAGCTCTGTATCGGCTGACTAGGAGAATGCGGGACAATACATCCCCGGAACAAAAGGATAAATGCGATTACGATGAGTCTCAAACTGATGGAAACATCCATAAGTCGTGGCACAGCATGCAATCTATTGCCGTTACTACTCATCCGCAATCGAAACTATACCGCTTAATCAACACGTGTGTAATTTGTACATTTATGGTTGCAAATGACTAAAACCGCGGACTGATCCGATAAAGTTGCACACTTGTCCCGGGGCTCAGCATCAAACCTGCCATCTGCCCGAGCGACTCTTCCACAACAGAGCTATCGCTGCGCAATGTCCACCTACGCACGATTCCGGGCCTAAACCCGGACACAATAAAGCGCACCTGCTTGTCCCCGGCAGTCTTGTTTATCACCATCACCGTCAGGTGCCCCGATGACCGATCGATTGCAGTGAATGCTGAAAGTTCATCCGGGTTTGGAACACTTGTCGACACGCTGCCATCCCCAAATCCGAGGCCGGTTCCGCCCGCATTTCGATACAGCTGCATCGCCTTCCAAGTAATCGATCCCTCAGCAGGAGCGACCCACCGACAGGCGAGATCCAGTGCTTCACGGCCAAAAATGCCGAGAATGTCGGCTTGTGTTGTCGCGCCATTTATGTGGTTATCCGCACCCCAGGAGTATTCGGTTATTCCCGTTTTTGTCCCCGGATAGTTTCTCCTAACCAAATCCTTCATCCGGGGGATAAGCCGAACGGTATCACTGATCCACGATTCATCCCTGTAGCTCAGATCCCATAACGCGCGTGTTGAGCGGTTTCTACGGAGGCACATCGCCGGACTTGTGTCATTCGAAAACTCCCCACCCTGAGGATAGTAGTGGAGTGTGAAGTAATCCAACATCCGTTGTCCTGTCGACAAATGATGGCTGCGGAACTGCTGGAGGTAAACCGTCAGCGGGTCACGACCGCCGTAGCGACTACGGTCAGGCATCGGGCTCCCCCAGCCAAGCGTTTGTCCTATTTGGAAATCGCGGGGGCTATAAAAGTAGCCTGACCAGCCCCATTCTTCAGGACCACAAATCGCCGCATTTGGCGCATTGACCCGGATAACCTTGGCCGTTTGCAGAGATTTGGTAAAAAGCTCTGCCGATGTTGGAGCAACCGGAACCACATCACGGTGCGTGAATGCCCAAAGCCCGGGCTCATTATCGAGCAGCCAGTACTTGACATTTGGACTCTCCGTTGTCGTGGATGCGATCCAAGTTGCAAAGCTCGCAGGTGTTGCTGGCACATTGGCATCGTTTGGGTCATTTCCCGTGACCAGCTGCCCGTTGGTTCGGGTGCCATTACCGGCATCCGGACACCACTGCCAGTCATTCGCCTGCTGTGCCCCATATTTGGAAATGGAGTAAGACCATGTCTTGGAACGTCCAGCGCCAAGCCTTGCAACCCAGCCAAGCATCGGAACCGTCAGCATCGCATCGGCACCCGCGGCAGCGGCAGTGCCTGCAAAATCGCGTGTATAGGCACCGGGGGTGGCGGAGCCCATCGAAATGCTTTGGAAGTACCAGTCCGCCCCTTTGTTGTCCGCATTTTGCTGCGGGTTGTAACGGCTGGTGTTATTGCCCCCCCAGCGGTCAACAGGGCACTTGCTACCTGCGCCACCAGCCTGCGCGTAGCTTGCTCCGTAAACACCTGGCGAAATAAGATGCGTGATGCGCTCCGCACGAATTCGTATTTGGATCACTGCTTTGCTCCTCGGAGCGCCTGCCCGGACCTGTTGTGGACATCATTGTCCCGAATGATTGTCACTCATAATCGGACCGGGGCCAACAGCCACTTGGATGATTCCAGTAATTGTACCGGGCATATGCGTAACCATGAACTTGATGAGGCCTGAAAACCGACAAGATACAGGGTAGGTTACAAACAATGGATTTTCCAATATTGATAACGCGTCGCAGGCTTCTCTCGCTATCGCTCACCACTGCGGTTCCGCTAACCTTCCTGCCGCAAGACGACTGGATGACCCGTTATCCCAATCTGGCCCGCTACTGCAGAGAGCTCCGCAGGGTGCCGGGCGGACGATACCAGCTGGGCAACGATACCCACGCCGAAAATGAGCGTCCACGACACGCGGTAACGCTGTCACCTTTCCGACTTGGAGCGACGCCAATATCTGTTGCCCTCTGGAAGGAATATACCAAGGCGAATGCGCTTGAAATGCCTGCGCCTCCGGCATGGGGTTGGCTGGATGACCACCCGGTCGTAAACATTTCGTACACCGACATCACCGCAGCTATGTTTGCATCCGGCAAACCCGGATTTCTGGCCTGGGCTGTGATGACATCCGGTGTTCCATTGATGCTCCCGACGGAGGCCCAATGGGAGGCTGCAGCGCAGAATAAACGCTCCACAGCTGACTATCCATGGGGACCGACCTTTGATAGCAGCAAGCTGTGGTGTTCCAAAGATGCTTGGAAAGATGCACAAAAAACGGCATCCACGGTGAGGAAAGACCGGATTCACAGCAACGCGTACGGAATCCGGGACCTCATCGGAAATGTGTGGGAATGGTGCCAGGACTGGAATGGGCCTTACTCAGCAGACAGCCTGACAGATCCAGTTGGTCCATCAACTGGCATGCGCCGCGCGCTTCGGGGAGGCTCCTGGTACAACGAGTGGCCGGATGTGTTCCGTACAACGTACCGCTATCGGATGCTTCCCGAGAAGCGGGAAGACAATATAGGTTTTCGGTTAGCGGCGGCAATGTAGCTTTAGCGGGGTGATAAGTGGCGTGTCGGCGCAGGACAAAGCTTTCAAAATCCGTAACCAATCTTTGAAGACTTGAGGATTCACCGAATGCAAACAAGACGCTACCGCCAGACAAAATTCGCGATTGGGTATTGGGTCGAGCCGCCATTTGACAAAGATGCCCATCGCCGCTACCGGGAGGTCGCAGACTGCGGCATAAACCTCGTGCTTTCCGGATTTGGAGGGGCTCAGAAAGAGAAATTTCTTCCCATATTAAACCGCTTTGGCCTTGATGCCATCCTGATGCACCCGGCGGGCTCCCCCGAAACCTGGCCAGCCGACAAGAGGATTATTGGATATGGCCTGGTGGATGAACCAGCGGCAACACGGTTCAAAGAGCTCAAAAACCTGGCGGATACCGTGCGCGCCGCGCGCCCCGGCACGCTTCCATTCGTCAATCTCTTCCCAAACTACGCAACCCCAACGCAGCTGGGCTCACCCGACTATGCTACACACGTCGCAGATTTCATCCGCATTTACCAACCGGATGTCCTCTGCATGGACAACTATCCCATCTTCAAACCCGATCGGGACACCCGTGGGTTGTACATCGAAAACCTCGAAATCTTCCGAAAGCAGTCACTCGCCGCTGGTATACCCTTCTGGAACTTCTTCAACATCATGCCCTATGGGCCACACACCGACCCGACGGAAGCACAGGTCCGCTGGCAGGTGAATGCAAGTCTGGTCTACGGTGCTAAAGGCTTGCTTTATTTTTGCTACTTCACCCCCGGCGGGGATGAGTTTCCAAAGGGCGGCGCGATCATCGGCCAGGATGGTCTGAAAACCCACCACTACGCACAGGCACAGCGCATAAACAAGACCCTCAGGCATTACGGAAAGGTGCTGATGAACTGTACATCCACGGATGTCGCTCAGATCATGCCGGGCGATACCCCATCGGAGAAGCTCCGCCAGAGCGGTATTCGGGACATCAAACGTGACAGAGTCGATCCGCCACATGACTATTTGATCGGAACGTTTCAGCACACAAGTGGGCGCCGCGCGGTGATGTTAATGAACAATCGCTTTGCCTACAGCGCGTGGCCGACGGTGGAGTTTGATGTTCGCTCCGGTCAGCGTGTGGTCGAAATTGACCCGGAATCCGGGCGCGAGGTTCCGCTCCACGATGCCAGCCCGGCAATGCCTGGTGTGCAGCTCCCGCTTCTGGATGGCGGTGCCCGGTTGTTTTTGCTTGGGTAATCAACACCGCCTATGAATCATCGTCGGCCACCGACTAATCACCATTTACATCCGGAATTCGTACAACGTTTCATGCTCGTATATACTTGATGGACTCCTATACAGGTGATGATGACTGCCATGACAACGTTTGCACACTTCCGCCGGGTAACGCTGCTGACCATTTGGACGATGGTGATGACTGCGGCTGCTTTCTTCCCAACTCGGTCAGCAGCTCAGACCTATCGCTACCACACCCAAATCGGGGCACGTGGCACGATGTGGCTACATAACCCAAGCGGCATTACATTTGATGCAGCCGGCAATATCTATGTGGCAGACACAGGCAACTCACGCATCCGAAAGTTTGACAAAAACGGCAACCCGATCAAAGAGTGGGGCTCAAATGGCTCATCAGTAGGGCAGCTCAAGTACCCGGAAGGCATCGTCCTCGATTCGCAGGGCAATCTCTACGTCGCCGATACGTGGAATCACCGCGTGGTCAAGTACTCCACCAATGGAGATGTCCTCCTGACCTTTGGCGTGGATGGCTACGGCCAGCAGCAAATTAAGTTTGCCGAGAACATCGCCATTGATGCCGATGACAACATTTATGTCAGCGACAACTGGGGCAACCGCATTCAGAAGTACGACAAAAACGGCGTCTGGATTCAGCAGATCGGCGGCCCGGGAAGCTCGGCCGGACAGTTCAATGGTCCGTATGGCTGTATTGTTGATAAGAAAACCGGACACCTGTACGTCGCAGACACAGGCAACCATCGGGTGCAGAAGTTCCTCCTGGATGGCACATGGGTCAAGTCATTTGGTGGTAATGGCAGCCTCGATGGCCAGTTCAAATCCCCTAAAGGCATCGGCATCGACCATAACGGCAACATCTATATCGGTGACAACGACAACCACCGCGTCCAGAAATTCACATCAGAAGGCGTCTTCCTTGCGAAATTTGGTACACAGGGCACGACAGAAACCGACCTCTGGTATCCGTATGGCGTTGACTTCGATGCCAATGGTCGCGTCTACGTCTGCGATATGTGGAATGGCCGAATCGCCATTTGGATTACGGATGACACAGCGGTCCCAACCACAACGGCAACCACGAGTGTAAATCCCAATGACTTTGGCTGGTTCCGCGTTCCGGTAAACGTCCAGCTCACGGCCAAGGATGACACCGTCGGTCTGGGTATCCGGGATCTGGTTGTAGCCATCAATGCGGATGCACCAACAACATACAAGACGAACTATCTCGAGCTGCCTGTAGAAGCGGATGGCATCCACACATATACGTACTATTCTGTTGACCTTGCCGGCAACACCGAAGCGACAAAGCAATTTGTGGTCAAAAAGGACACCGTTCAGCCTCTATCGCAGCTGAACTACGCCGCGGATGGGATGTCATTTACCCTCACGGCAACCGATGACCGCGCTGGCATCGAGCGGATTTCGTACCGCATTGATGGCGGGACCACAAAGGTCTATACGGGTACGGTTCAAGTGGATGGTCTTCGCCACGAGGTCAAATTCTGGGCTACAGACAATGCGGGAAATGTTGAGTTTGCCAATACGCGCATTATTCAGGCGCCAGATACGCTTGCTCCAACGACGATTGTTGAGACCCGAACTGGTACTGCCGGTCTGAATGGCTGGTTTAAGAGCAGTGTCACCGTTAAGTTGAAAGCAACTGACAACAATGGGGGCTCCGGCGTCAAGGAAATTCGCATCACGGTCGATGGCACTCCATCTACAGTTGCAGGATCAACCGCATCGCCTGTTGTCACAGGAGATGGAATCCACTCACTTTCGTACTACGCAACCGATGTCATCGGCAACACAGAAAACACAAAATCTGAGACCATCAAGATTGATACTGCTAAGCCCACGACAGTCCTGATCAGTGAGCCACGGGGGACATGGTTTACGCTGGATGCATCCGATGCCACCAGCGGTATTGCAACCACAAAGTACGCCATTGATGGCGCCGCGTCTCAGCCGTATATCGGCAAAGTCAACCTGGATGGCAACCGGCACACGATTACCTTCTTTTCGGAGGATAAGGCTGGCAATATAGAGACCACCAATGTTGTGAGTGTGGGCGATCCAACAAAACCAACGAGCAAGGTAACCATTTCTCCAAACCCGAATGCACTGGGTTGGAATAAGTCCCTCACGGAGTGGAGGATTCAGGCGACGGACAACGATGGCGGCAGCGGTATACGGGAAATCCGTTACACCATCGATGGTGGCACCGAGCGCATCGCAGCCGGCGCGGATGTCCGAATCGCAATCGATGAAGATGGCCCGCACACGCTTTCCTACTACGCGATTGATGAAGCTGGAAATACGGAGACGGCCAAGGTCAGCAGCATTAAGCTGGACCAGGTCGATCCGGTGACGACCCCGGTCGCCAATGCCAAGGGGACAAGTCTTGCGCTTCCAGCGACGGACAACCGCTCAGGCATTGCACGAACGCTGTACACAATCGATGGCGGAGCAGAGAAGACATATGTCACTCCTCTCGTTTTGGATGGCAAGCGCCACACAATTGTGTTCTGGTCGGAGGATGTTGCTGGCAATACCGAAGACAAGCGGACGCTGATTCTGCCAGTGAGTCCTGTGTCCTTTGAGATTCAGCCCCAGAGCCTCCTTGGTGGCGCTACAGCGACGGGTCAGATTCGTCTGTCGGGTCCAGCACCTACTGGTGGATTAGCCATCGCGTTGAAATCATCATCTGCAGCGGTCAAGCCACTCGCATCCGTGCTGATTCCAGCCGGCCAGGACCGGATAACAGTTAGCTTACCGACCTTTGGTGTCGCGACATCAACAGCGGTAACCATCACGGCAACAGGGAATGCAATTTCCGTGGATGGAACGCTGACGGTGCTTCCGGGTGTTCTTTCTGACATCAGCATTACGCCAGGAAAAGTCCCCGGTGGACTTGCGGCATCAGTGACGATTTCGATGTCCGCTGCGGCACCAAGTTCGGGGATGAAGGTCTTCCTGCTCTCCGATGACCCGGCATTTGTCGTGCCTCCAACTGCGACGATTCCTGCGGGCAAGACGAGTGTTGTGATTGCGGCCAAGACGCTTGTGGTCGGAGCAGACACGGATGTAACGGTCACGGCGAGTGTAAACGGTGTTGTTGTTGATGAAGATGTAACGGTTCAGGCTGCGCGTGTGGCAGCTGTTTCTATTGCTCCAGCGGTTGTGCTTGGTGGCAAGCCTGCGGTTGGGACGATTACGCTTACGGGTGTCGCTCCAAAGGAAGGCCTGGTTGTGCAGCTGTCGGATGACATCTCTGCCGCAAGTGTTCCTGCAAGCGTCGCGATCAAGGCTGGGGCAAAGGTTGGAACCTTTACGGTGACAACATCGGCAGTCACGCAGGCAGTCACTGGCAAGGTCACTGCTAAGCTATTCGACTCTGATGTTAGCGGTACGCTTACGGTGCGCTCCACTGGTCCATCCCTTGTGAAGATTGCTCCTGTGGCAGTCTCTGGTGGAAAGTCTGCAGTAGGAACAGTAACGCTTACGGAGCCCGCCCCGGTTGGTGGCCTTACGGTGCAGCTTACATCAAATGCGGCAGTAGTCACTGTCCCGACTTCGGTCGTGATTCCGGCAGGTAAAACCGTTGCTACATTTACCGCACAGACATCAGGTGTGACCAAGACGACCATTGGAACCATCACCGCTACAGTGAATGGTTTATCGGCATCGGGAACGTTGACGGTTCTTGGAACACCGCTTGCGACATTCACGCTTGCACCGACGGCCGTTTCCGGTGGTCAGTCTGTGTTGGGACAGGTCACGATTGCAGCGGCAAGCAGCGCCGATACAGTGGTTGAGCTGACCAGTGGCGTGCCGGCGACGGTGCAGGTTCCAGCAACGGTGACGATACCAGCGGGTAAGAAGTCTGCGACCTTTACGGCTACGACAGCAAAAGTAACCAAGGCGATCTCGGTCAAGGTCACGGCAAGCTCGGGAGGAATTGTGAAGGCTGTCAGTTTGAATGTAAAGCTGTAGTCAGTCAGACCATATTGATGGGGGCTGTCCACGGGGCGTTACGCCGCGAGGCAGGCCCCTTTTTTCATCACAGATAATCGGACGTAATATAACGGCCAACGACAGTAACGAGATAAAAAATCTAAAACTATCCCGCAATGTTACGCCGCGAGGAAGGCCCCTTTGTGCCATGTGACCGCAGGCGATCCGCTTGTGCCTAGCGTGACTTCGATAACATCGAAGCGTATACCGACATCTTCGAAATGCGGATTCCTGGCTAGCCACAGCTGGGTCAGCATGACAATCTGACGTTGCTTTGCCGGCGTGACGTTCATCCCTGGGCTCATCCCGCCCCCACGCCAGCGGAGCGTCTTTACCTCAACCACGCACAGCGTTCGTTCATCCAAACAAATAATATCCAGCTCGCCACGAATACCACACCCGGTTCCTGGACGAACATTACGCTCAAGAATCTCCGCTCCGGAATCCGCTAAAAATCGGGCAGCGACGTCTTCCCCGCGCTGCCCCGTTGTTCTTAGTTCACCCGGCAAAGCGTCAGGCCATCCCCGATCGGCAATAGAACCATCTCAACACGCGGGTCGGCATGCACTTTCAGATTCAGCGCACGGAGCGCGATCGTGTCATCATCCTGAACATCATCATCAATAACTTTGGCGTACCAGAGTGTATTATCAATCCCAACCACGCCACCCTTACGAACCAGCTTCAGCGCGGATTCGTAGTACGCATCGTAGTTGGGCTTGTCGGCATCGATGAAAGCAAAGTCAAATGTTCCTGCATGTCCGGTGTCGATGAGATTTTGCAGTGTTTCGGTCGCGGGACCAATTCGGAGATCAATCTTTGGTGCGACACCCGCGCTCTCCCAGTGCGGACGACCGATAGCAGGATACTCACTTGAGATATCACAGCAAACCAACCGTCCATCTGCTGGAAGCGCTTCTGCAGTCACTAACGCGGAATAACCGGTAAAGGTCCCAACTTCAAGGCACTTGCGTGCACCCAGCATTTTGATAAGCAGATACATAAAATTCCCCTGCTCTTCGCTGATCTGCATGGATGCATTTTCAAGGGCATTTGTAGCATCCCGGAGCGCAGCCCGATGCGGATTTGGCCGTGTGCCGACCTTGACAACATAGTCCTGCAGCTCAGCAGGAAGACCGAAGGAAACTCTAGACATGTACATCGGTTCGCTATGCCCCGTCTATTCTCCTTGTGCGGTACCAGATTCATCGCCTTAGAATGCCACCATGGAAAATCACCTGCTTGCGGCATTGGAATCATCTGACTGGCATGCAATCCTCGCACCGGTGTTTGCATCCAGTGCCGGACAGGACCTAACAACGCGGCTAGCAGCCGAGCGCGCATCGTCTACCGTCTACCCACCCGCTGGCCTTGAGCTGCGAGCACTCACCCTTACATCCTTTGCCACAACAAAGGTCATTATCATCGGCCAGGACCCGTATCATGGACCGAGTCAGGCACAGGGACTCTGCTTTAGCGTCCCGGATTCCATTCCTGCTCCGCCATCACTCAGGAACATCCATAAGGCACTGGCAATTGACCTCGGCGTACCCGAACCCACACACCATGACCTGACACCTTGGGCGATGCAGGGTGTTCTCCTCTGGAACACGACACTTACTGTGCGTGCTGCGACGCCGCTGTCCCATGCAAAGCTGGGCTGGGACATCATTACGAACACAGTGCTGTCAGCTCTCGCATCCCGTGACACGCCACCGATCTTTGTCCTATGGGGTTCCCATGCGGCAAACGCTGCCGCGCCATTTCTGAATGAACGTCACGACACAATCCGAGCCGTACACCCAAGCCCACTTAGCGCACATCGAGGATTTTTCGAACACCGCCCCTTTTCAACCATCAATGGAATTCTAAGGCTTCGCGGGGAAAAGACGATCGACTGGCTTAAGGGTCTGGCGTAAACGAGACAGACTATCGGCCGTGTCAATCAAGCGCACGAAAACTTACTTGGTGAGGATGAAGGCATTCACAATATCAGCGGATGAGACGATCGCCGTGAGAATGTGAACGACAATCCAAAATCGCCATGTACGGCGAATGGACACACCCGCTGCTGCGAGTACTGCCAGCGGAACCAGCCCGGGTGACAGGGCTTTACCCAACTGCTGCACCGATGAAGCGGGACCAGCAAGCGCAGCGGCCAGTGCTCCACCGCCCATCACGCCGGCCGCCATCGGGAACACAAGAATAAACGTAGCCCAGGCCGGCATCCGGACACCGCTGGTGATCACCATTTGGAGACTGGCGAGTACTCCGGTAACAGCAAGCAATGCCATCATCACGTTGACAGGCACTGCAGTCCCCACAAACTGCGTCAGTACACCGGAAAGCACCGGCAACACGGTTACGGGCAGGAGTGCCCAGTACCACCAGCGAAGCCGTATTGGCTCGGCTGTCGTGCGATAGCGTGGATTGGAGCGCGGTACATCCGGGTTGGCAGGGACATCGCTTCGGGTGGGCTGTCCGCGCATTGATGTTGCGGTCGTGAATCCGGATGACAGCTGCGTCCCGGATGTGACCACCGGGCTGACAGTTGCAACCGTACGTGGCTCGGTAGCTACGACTGGTAATGGATCGGCAACAGTTGCCGTCGCTGTCTGTTGCACTGGACTGTCATCGTGTGACAAACCGTTTTCGGTCACTGCAACCGACTTTGATGACATGACAGGTGCAACGAGTTCCCGTGTTTCGCCTGCACTGACAGTCAACGAATCACCCATATCCGCACTTCCAGCGGATTGGGTACCTTTTGTGACAACGGTTTCCGCCACATCAACTTCGTCGACATCCGGGCGAAGCAGCTGCACTCCGATAACCGTTTCATGGTCATAGACAGAGTCCGGCTCAGGTGCATCCGGATCTGGCTGACTGTATTCAAGGAACATCCGCAGCCTGCGGTCCGGCGAAAGGTCGTTGTTTGCGGCAAGGCTGCGTGCCAGGTTTCCGATTTCATCCGCATGAAGCTTGAACAAAAAGTTAGCAAAGCGTCCATCCGCAAGGGCTGTGCACGAAAAGTCCCAGTTCCGTGCGGCTGCGGCAAGAAAGCCATCGATATCGGCGGTTGCATTGCCATCCGGGAAAACGAAAAATGGTGACATTTCCGTCGGGAGCTGCGGTTCCGGCATCGGAATACGCATCCGTGTGTCTGCATTCGGGCGTGTCTCCGTCAACACTGCAGCCGGCGCGACGCCCGCAGCGGCAATCAATGCATCCCGAAATGCCCTTGCATCCTGATAGCGGTCATCCTTCTGCTTTGACAATGCCTTTGTGAGCACGGCATCCAGTTCGGGCGGGATGTTCAGTCCAAGGAGACCAACGTGGACTGGATCGGTGTGATCGATCACGCGCTTCCAAGCGAATGGATCCCGTGTCTTTTCAACCACAAATGGCCGACGACCGGTGACCATTTCGTAGACAACGACACCAACAGACCAGAGGTCGGAGCGCCGATCGCTTCCCTTAGTTTCATCAAAGTCCTCGGGTGCCATGTAAGGATAGGTTCCGCCACCGCCCGCGAGAGATGAGCTACTTAAGAGCTCTGCCAAGCCAAAGTCAGTCAGCTTGACCGTACGTCCATCGGTACCGATCAGGATATTCGCCGGTTTGATATCCCGGTGTAGCACCCGATGGTCATGCGCATGCGCCAGGCCATCGAGGATGGCAATCGCAATCGTTAGCGCCTCGGACAACGGAAGCGGTCGCCGGTTCCGCGCACGCATCACTTCGGAGAGATTACTTCCGCGAATCAGCTCCATATCGATGACCACTACGCCATCAATTTCATCCACTGCGTGGACGGCAATAAGGGATGGATGCCGTAAGCGGTCGAGGAGTCTGGCTTCCGTTAGCACACGGTCGAGCTCAGGACCCGCGGCACGAACTTCCTTGAGTGCAACCTGCCGTCGTAGCAGGGTGTCATAGGCGAGGTAGACGACACCGGAAGCGCCGCTTCCAAGGACATCCAGACGCTCGTATTTTCCGAGGTGACCAATCGCCATAGGGTTTTAGTTCGCTGTGTAATGCACTACTTTCCTGCAACCACAGGATTCACAACGTACAAAATACCACTATCGATGAAGTAAATGGCACCATTGGCACTGTCGATTACCAAACTGGATGGATTCTTAAGCCGGGAGACCAATGTCGTACGGTTGCCTGCTACGGTAATACGCTCGATGATTCCGCGGGTTGCATCCGTGATGTAGATATTGCCATCCGGGTCAACAGCCATCCCGGACACCTGCTGCCCACGACGCGGCGTAAAGCGGTCTTCGACGATGCCCGCCATGTTTTTGACGAAAACTTTACTGGTCGCCGCACCGACCCATGCAGGACCGGATGCGACAGACCAGGACAAAGTGCCATCCCGAGCGGATGCCCGGTCACTGTAAACAACTGGATCCTGGTACTTGATTCGGGAAAACTCTGGACGTACTTCCGGCTCGAACACCGTTGTCGTACCGGCAAGGCGTTTCCCCAGGCTTACACGGAGTGGGTCAATCACCATCACCCCGACAAGAAGAACCGACATTAGGATGCCGATCAATGCAAATGGTAGCATCCATGCTCTCGTGGTTGAATCCGATTTTCGTCGCTTTACCGGCTCGGGCTTCTGGATCGGGCGATAAGCTTCATTGATTGCAGTGCCTATGGGCGCTACAGATTCAGGTTGATTGCTGGCTACCGCGAATCCATTTGCAGCGAATGCAGAATATTCAGCAGCAGTGCGCATCGTATGTCCACGAAGTTCACCACTGATAACGGATGTGCCATCGTCCATGAGAGCCACTTCGATGACAGAGACGGTGATGTTGTCATTCCCACCGGCCTGAAGTGCGGTCTGAATCAGTGCCTGTGTTGCCGTGGTGCTGCTGTCTGCTTTGTCAAGAACATTGGCAATATCGACATCCTGAACCATGGTTGTAAGGCCATCTGTGCAGACAAGAATGCGATCCGCATCCTGCAGAGGGTGTGTGGAGACATCGCATTGAACTGTCGGGCTGATACCGATAGCCCGGGTAACGACATTTCGGTACCGCGATTTCCGGGCTTCCTCCTCGGTCATATGACCAAGTTTGACCTGCTCCGCCACAAACGAGTGGTCATCTGTAAGAGGAATCAGTACGCCGGAACGAAGAAGGTACGCACGGGAATCGCCAATATGTGCAACGGTAAGGATTCCTTGGTGAACAATGGCAACAACGCCGGTGGTCCCCGCCAGAGGTTTTTCTTCCGATGCAATTCCCGCAACGAGCTGCCTCGCAACACCGTGAACGGCACCGTTAGCAGCAGCCATCGCATCCCGGAGTGCATCGGTCACATCGGTTACTGATGTGGCACCCGGGAGGCTGGCTTTCAACTTTGCTTCGAGGGTATCAACTGCACTTTGGCTGGCAAGTTCACCTGCCTGGAGGCCGCCCATGCCATCACAAACTATACAAACGGTCTCGTAGCCATCAAGGATGAAATTACTAAAGGCATCCTCATTTTTTGGACGGACACTGCCGATGTGAGTTTTGGTGCATGCGTTGACACGCACAGACATTGCCATCAGGCGAAAACAGCATCCTGTGGAACACTGGATGCAACCACTGTCATCAGACATGACCCGAGAGCCACGGTATCACCAGCGCGAATAACCACTGGATGGCGTGAAGGAATCCGTTCGCTGTTCACAAATGTGCCAGCTGGCGCATCGAGATCTTCGATTGTGATGACATCATGGCGGATGCGGAGCCTTGCATGTTGTGGGCTTACGCCGACTCCGGTAACAACAATGTCATCCGAGATTGCCCGCCCGATGACCATATCGCTGCCAATCGCGTGTAAGTGCCCATCAGCAGTCATAAGGGACAAAGCCCGCGCAACGGATTGAATGCCGTAGTTGTCAACTGCAGGCACAAGCTTCGATGCCTGAATCTTGAAGACCATTACCTGAGTGTTGCCCAGCAGGAAAACATCACCCTCAGAAACTGGCCATGCGATTCCGGGAGGAATCGGTGCTCCGGAAAGCCGTGTTCCGTTGGTTGATTGCAAATCCACCATAACAAGCTTGTTGTCAGAAACACGCATTTCAGCATGACGCTTTGAAACCATCGGGTCAGCGATCACGAGATCGTTCCCAGCGGTGCGGGAACGCCCGATACGCAGACCGGTGGATCCAACTGAGTATTCATTCACCTGACCATCAGGCGTCGTCACACGAACTGCTGCAACCGCTTGCGGAACAGCGGGAACAGTGCGTATTTCCTCATCCATATCGGGATATGGGTAAGCGCGACGCGCATTTGGATGCGGCACAACACGTTCAGTAACAACCTGCGTCGGAGGCGTGTTTGGTGTTCGAAGCTCGGGGGCCTGCAGCTCCGGAACATAGACTACAGATTCCGTGGATACATCGGATGTGATGCTGTGGTCAGCGGCTTCAGGAACGGCGGATGCGGCATCATCTGCCGTCAAGTCAACAGCCATACCGGCTGTGGGCACAATCGTAGCCTGCCCAACAGTCTTCCGATCGTCCGTTTCCTGAACACCTGGCTCGACATCGGAGAGGTTTGCCTCAAACCGAACGTGAATCTCTATCGGCTCATCACCGGGAACCGCGTATGAGATTTCTTCTACCACGACATGAAGGGGACCACGCGTGCGGTAATTGCGCTGCTTCATCCAAGTAGCAATCGACTCCGCGATATCATTGGCATCCATGAATTCACGGACGTGCTCACGGTCGGCGGCGCTATGAACGGCGACGCGTAGTGTAATAGCATTGGCGACATACCAACGCCCATCGACACCCTGCCGCTTCCGACGCTCAAGGGCCTGGCAGACCTGCCGCACGAACATCTGAGGACGAAGTCGACCGGGCGAGCGATTAACCCACTGCTGGAAGAAATCACGAACGGGCATGATCTAGTATATATCCTTTCCCAGTTCGTGTGTCACCCAGCGGTCCTCCGCGCAAACCATGGCATTCGCAATAAAGGTATACTCGACACGGCAGCATTACACAAAGCATTGTGCACACCATGCTGAAAACACCTTCGCAAATTTACTTGCATATGGGAGTATATCTCAGTGATTTCTATCCGACGCCGAGCAATCCTACTGGTTTTCCCAGCGGTTGCCATCAGCCTCTTCACAGCATGTTCCAAACCTGAAACGGGCGGAACCACCGGCGGAAATGCCACCGCAACGCCATCAAAGCTTGTCTTTGGCTTTGTTCCCTCTGTAGAAGCGGACAAAATCGCGGAAAACGCTCAGCCGATGGCGGACTTTCTCTCGAAGGAACTCGGCATCCCTGTGGAAACATCCACAACCCCGGAATACGCCGGTCTCATTGAAGCGATGGCATCCGGGCAGGTAGATATCGGATCCCTCCCACCCCTGGCGTATGTCATCGCAAAAGACCGCAATGCCGCAGAAATCATGCTTAAGACCAGCCGCCGCGGCAGCCTGACCTATCATGCGATGTTCACTGTCCGGGCCGATAGTGGTATCAAATCCCTGGCCGATACAAAGGGCAAGCGTATCGCCTTCGTTGACCCAAGCTCCGCATCCGGGTACCTCTTCCCTGCAAGCTACTTGAAGAGCAAGCAAATGGACCCAGAAAAGTGGTTCTCCCAGACAATGTTCGCTGGTGGGCATGACTCGGCAATCCGCGCTGTGTACAACGGCGATGTCGATGTGGCAGCAAGCTACGATGATGCGCGCAACAAGCTAGAGAAGCAGTCTGCTTATAAAGATGTCAAAACCAAGGTCATCAAAATCGACCAGACAGCTGAGATTCCTAACGACACCATTTCCGTCCGTAGCGGACTCTCCCCTGAGCTGACCGCCAAAATCAAGGCCGCATTCCTAAAGTACAAAGCCACTCCAGAAGGAAAGAAGACATTGGATGATGTCTACGAAGTGGATGACCTTGTCGAAGCCACTGATGCCGACTTTGATCCGGTACGTGATGTCGCAACCAGCATGAATGTTCAGTTAGAAAACTTCAAGAAATCCACCGCCCCCAAAGCCCCGGCGGCGGCTCCTAAGAAGTAAGATACAGACGCAATGTCAGATGTTTCCACAGGGGTAGCCGCGCAAGCCGCTACCCTTGTCTCTTTTCAAAACACATCCGTGACCTATCCGAACGGCTTTACCGCCCTGAAGGATGTCACACTTGACCTCCACGAAGGCGAGTTCATCGTTGTCGTAGGTCTCTCCGGCGCAGGGAAATCCACCCTCATCCGGACCATCAACCGGTTGGTCGCACCAACCGGTGGCGATGTCACCGTTCTTGGAACGCCCATTCGAAACATTTCAGATACCAATCTGCGCAAAACGCGAAGACGTATCGGGATGATCTTCCAAAATTACAACCTTGTTCGCCGGTCCAGTGTTATGGCCAATGTCCTGACAGGGCGCCTCGGTGACCTGCCAACCTGGCGCGCACTCCTCGGTCTTTACACAAAGGCAGACACTGACCTCGCGGTGAAGTGCCTTGCGCGCGTCGGCATTTTGGAAAAAGCCTACAACCGCGCAGACCAGCTCTCCGGCGGACAACAACAACGTGTCGCTATCGCCCGCGCACTGGCACAACAGCCACGCATCCTCCTCGCAGATGAACCAGTCGCAAGCCTTGACCCTCCGACGGCTCACCAGGTGATGCGCGATCTCAAAGCCCTGTCCCGCGAAGAAGGTCTCCTTACCGTTGTCAACCTCCACTTTGTTGACATGGCGATGGAATATGCAGACCGCGTTATCGGACTCCACGCCGGAACCGTTGTCTACGATGGCCCAGGCGCAAACATGTCCGAGGCTGACTTTGAGCGCATTTACCAGCGGAAAATCCGACCGGATGACATGCGCGGAGCCGCCGAGCACTGATGACAACCGCTCAGGCACTCCCAAAGCGTCCATTTCCATGGATGTTGCTTGTCGGCACCGCCATCACAGCGGCTATTCTCGTTTGGAGTATCCAAGGCACGAAATTCAATCTCTGGGTTCTCGCAGCTGGGATGCCAAATGTCCTCCGTTTCTTCAAGGGCATGCTTCCCCCGTGGCCGATGGACTTTGTCACAGGCCAGCTCATCCCCCCGATGGTCGAAACCATCCGCATCGCCCTTGCAGCCAGCATGCTCGGAGCCGCACTCGCACTTCCGGTAGCTTTCATGGCCAGCAGTACTGTTGCGCCTAACAAATGGGTCTACCAAATCACGCGCAACCTGCTAAACCTCATTCGAACTATCCCGGATCTTGTTCTCGCTGCACTGCTCGCAAGTGCCTTTGGCATCGGAGCTTTTCCCGGCTTCCTCGCACTGCTGGTTTTCTCATTTGGCGTCGTTGCAAAGCTTTTAGCAGACACCGTTGAGACCATCGACCGTGGCCCAATGGATGCCATCGCAACCACAGGAGCCACACGCATTCTGCAGGCCCGCCACGGCGTCTTCCCGCAAATCGTGCCGGAGTTCATCGCGTATACACTCTACGCATTCGAAATTAATGTCCGGGCAGCAACCGTTCTCGGACTCGTCGGGGCAGGCGGTGTCGGCGTGCTTTTAAAGACACAAATCGCTTTCCTCAACTACACAAATGTCGGCATCATCACCGCCGTTACCTTCGGCGTCGTGATGGTGATTGACACCCTGTCAAGCACCATCCGGAGGCGGCTGGTATGACACAGAAAGTTCGCTCAACGCTGACATTACTGGTCGTTGTACCTTTGCTTCTGTGGTCGATGGCCGGAATGGATGTCACACCCGCGCGCATCACATCGGGCTTTCCAAAAGCCGCAACCATGCTTTCGGATATGTTTGCACACCCCGATTGGGAATATTGGCCGATTGTGCAGCAGCGGCTGATCGAAAGCTTGCAAATCGCAGCCCTCGGGACCTTCCTCGCTGGCATTCTCGCTATCCCGTTCGGCGTCCTCGCCGCACGCAACCTGGTCCGGTCTCCAGCACCATCCGGCATTGGGAAAGTCCTGCTCAACGCCATCCGTACCTTTCCGGAAATTCTCCTTGCCTATGCATTTATCAAAGGACTGGGACTTGGTGCCTTTGCAGGCGTAATGGCAGTTGCCATTCATTCCATCGGGATGCTTGGAAAGCTCTACGCTGAGCGCATCGAAAATGTTGACAAAGGTGCTATCGAAGCCCTTACCACAACTGGAGCATCACCAGTGTCCATCTTCAGACACTGCATCCTGCCGGAAGTGCTTCCTGACTTTGTCTCGTTTGTGCTTTATCGGTTCGACCTGAATGTCCGCTCGGCATCCGTAATTGGTATTGTCGGCGCAGGCGGCATCGGCTTCATTCTCGGTCTGCAATATCAGGCCGCCAACTACCCGCGTCTGGGTCTCATTGTCATCGCGACCATCCTGACGGTTGTCGTCGTTGACACCATCAGCGCCAAGATTCGCCAGCGCCTCGCCTAAGTCAGCAGTTTTGTAATGGTCACGACATTACGACCATTCTCAAATACATAGTCAAACCCAGTCGACATTTGGCGAAGCATATGGATGCCTAGTCCGCCGATGGGTCTGTCTTCAATAGGGAGTGACAGATCGGGTGCTGCCTGGGCAAGCGGATCAAAGGGCGCTGCATCATCCGACATAACAATCCGCAGCTCCCCGCCGCTCATCGAAATCTCGACATCAATTCCTTTGTCG
>CAZSGJ010000021.1:10972-34771 GCA_964606305.1 uncultured Armatimonadia bacterium | reverse complement strand
GCGCCATCCACCGCGATGCGGATTGTGAAGCCCCGCCGCTCTAACCGCCGGGAGAGCATATCGCGGTTCATTTCGTTGTCTTCAACAATCAATACAGTTGCCATAGTGCCGCTATCCTATCCCAGCATTCACACGTGTACACATCAGATGTCCTTTCGCTTCGATGTAATAAACGTCAGCTGCGATCGCACGTGGTCCAACACCTCACTGGGTGGAACAGCCCCTTTTTCGAGGATTGCAGCGCTTGACTGACTTAGTAACATCCGTTCATCGATAGACAGATCCTTTGCCGTCAACACGACGACCGGGATGTTGGCCCACAGCGGCTTGTTGCGTATGGCATCCAGGACGCCAAAGCCATCCAGTCGAGGCATCATCAGGTCGAGCAGAATCAAGTCCGGGACCCGCGCTGCGCGCCCGAGGTGCTCGACTGCTTCGATTCCATCAACGACCGTTATCACAGTCCATCCCTCACGCTCAAGCGTCCGCTGGAGCAGCTCACGAGTATCACGGTCATCTTCAACAACCAGAATTTCCGCCTCACTGGATTTCGGCATGTTGATACGTTCAAGTGCTTTCAGCAGCTGATTGCGATCAAGGGGCTTACTCAGGAAGTCAAATGCACCAAGTGCAAAGCCAAGCTCCTGGGTATCACCCATCGTCACGAGGATAACCGGAATGTCCGCTGTTTCGGGGTCACCTTTGATTGCAGACAGAACACCCCAACCATCAAGTCCAGGCATCATGATGTCGGATGTCACAGCCATTGGTCTATGGTTTCGCACCAGCTCGATACCGCTGGCGCCATCCGCGGCCGTATGCACCGTAAATCCTTCACGCGTCAGGAAGCGCTCCATGAGATGGCGGACGTTGGGGTCATCATCAATCACGACGATTACGCCGCGCATCGTCCCAACATCTGAAGCAGGCGAAACGCCCGCCTGTGATGTTGGATTTGGATCAGTCGTAACGATGGTCGGAACATCCGATGACGCATCCACGGACTGCAGTGGCAGGACAACGGTAAAGGTTGATCCGATGCCCGGGGTGCTTGTAACGGTGATATCGCCACCCAATAGCTGACAGAAGCGCCGGCTGATGGCGAGACCAAGACCGGTGCCACCGTACTTCCGCGTTGTGGATGCATCCGCCTGGCTGAACGCCTGAAACAGCTTTCCGCATTGCTCCGGCGTCATTCCGATTCCCGTATCGGTTACCGCGAAGCTGACAGTTGGACTGACTGCATTTTGAATGAGATGTGCACTGAGTGTGATGCTGCCATTCTCAGTAAATTTGGATGCATTGCTGAGCAAGTTAAAGAGCGTCTGTCGGACTTTTGTGAGATCGCTTGTCATCGCCCCAAGCCCGGGCTCGATATCCAACACCAGCTGATTGCTATTTTTCGCAAGCAGGGGCTTTACGGTTGCTGCGACATCTTCGATAAGAGATTTGACATCAAACGCCTCAAGATAAACCGTCATTTTCCCAGACTCAATCTTGGACAAATCCAAGATGTCATTAATGAGCGAGAGGAGGTGTTTACCAGCGCTTTGAATTTTGTTGAGGTCTGGGATGAACTCGGCGACACCGGCGTCTTCGGCTTCTTCCGCCAGCATTTCGCTGTATCCGATGATGGCGTTCATGGGGGTGCGGAGCTCATGGCTCATGTTCGCGAGGAAGGCGCTCTTGGTGCGATTGGCAGCTTCTGCATCATCCCGTGCAGCCACCGCTTCGACGCGGGCCGTCTCGGCTGCCCGCTGGGCTTCGTGTGCAAGCGCGGAGGCTTTCAGGGCCGCATCCTCGTGGCGTTTCGCAGTAAGAAGCGCATTTGAGAGCCGTCCTGCGAAGATGTAACTTGCGGCGAGGACGAGGAGGACAACGGCTCCGATGATACCAAGAACTCCCCAGACGAGGGCAAGGGTACGACTTGTCAGATCAGGTTCATACGTCGTCGCAATGATATCAAAGCCCCACGGGTCAAACGTGGTGCGATGAACCAGGTGCCTGGCGGTTTTGGTGACATCGGTGGGAGCATGCCCGGCGCTCTCAGCAGCGGCGCGTTCAACCGTCTTGACAGGTGCGTGGTTGCTGGAAAAGAGAATGGTGTCCTTGCGATCGAGCAGGGCAACAAAGCCATTGTCAAGGATGCGGATGCTGCCGATGCCCTCTCCAACTCCAGCAAGTGTCTCGATTTTGTAGCCAGTGTAATAGACTCCGATCACCTGATTGGCCGCGTTACGGATTGGCGCGTAGCTGGTGAAGTAGGGAACCCCCAAAATATCGACCACACCAGTGAACGTATTTCCACGGGAGATTGCGGCGAAGGCAGGTCCTTTGGGATCGAGGAGGGTCCCGATAGCACGGCTGCCATCCGCCTTGATGACATTGGTAGCAACGCGTACGTAATCTGTTCCAACCCGTACAAACAACGTAGCCGTTCCGCCCATCCGGGCTTTAATGGAATCGACAACGGTGTAATCGGCCACCATGCTGCGCGTGCCAAAGGTAAGGTTTGGAACAGATTTTCCAGCGATGAATGTGGTTCCGTTCACCGACGCCGCCCCATACCGTGTGGACTCGGCTTCAAGAACTTTCCGACTCGCAGTGGTCAACTGGCGATAGATGGCATCCGCTGTGGTGAGCTGCTCAACCACCGAATCAATCGCTGCTTGCTCGGAGCCAGCGGCGATACGGATCATTTCGCCCCGAAGGCGTTGAAACCCTAAAATGCCAGCCAGGAGGAGCAGGGTGCTGACGGCAAGAAACCAGAGTGCAACATTGCGTCTCACTGAAGTGATCGCCAGCACCTCCTGAGTCTTAGACATACATCCTCTGCAGGAGCTCTGCGACACGAATATCTACCTGCTCCCGACGCCGAACTTCTTCAAAGCGGTGTAGCAGATCTTCCGAGCGGATTCCCTGCCGTGATTCTCCTTTGAAGTCGTGAATGATTTGTCCCTTGTGCATCATGATGATGCGATTACCAAGGTGAACCGCCTGCTGCATCGAATGGGTGACCATCAGTGTCGTCAGCCGATCCTTCTCAACAATCTCCTTTGTGAGGCGAATGACCTGATCAGCGCTTTTGGGGTCAAGGGCAGCGGTGTGCTCATCGAGGAGGAGGAGATCAGGCTTAAGCCAACTTGCCATCAACAAGGTCAATGCTTGGCGTTGTCCACCCGACAGACTGCCAATGGCATTGCCAAGGCGGTCTTCAAGACCCATGTTCAGTGTTCGGACACGGTCACGCAGCTCATTTTGCAGCTGTTTATCAAGCGCCCAACCGAAACCACGGGGCTTGCCACGCCGCGCCGCAAGCGAAAGGTTTTCCGCAATCGTCATCGTCGGAGCCGTACCGCTGAACGGATTCTGAAATACCCGTCCAATCAGCGATGCGCGCTGATGTTCCGGCCATTTCGTGATGTCGTTACCACTGAGGCTAATCCTGCCACTGTCGGTGATAAATGAGCCTGCAACAGCATTCAAAAGGGTAGACTTGCCGGAGCCATTGGTCCCGATGATGATAAGAAAATCGCCATCTGCCAGAGTTAGGGAAACATCCTGCAGCGCCAAGACTTCATTGATACTGCCAGAGTGGAAGGTTTTGTGGATGTTCGAGATTTCGAGCATGTCAGACAGTCCTTCCCGATGGTTGATTTCCACCCTTTTTCATCAGGCTGCGCGCCATTGTGGGTCCGACGAGTGCGGCGAAGACAAAGACGGCCGTGATGAGCTTGAGGTCATTTGGATTGAGTCCCCAGCGGAGCGCAATGGCGACCAGAAGACGGAAGAGGACGCTGCCCATGATTGTCCCGGTTACCACCAGCCCCTGCTTGTTGGATCCTACAAGGGCTTCACCAATAATCACGGATGCCAGACCCCAGACCATCATTCCAATGCCCATTTGGACATCTGCAAAGCCTTGGTATTGCGCGAGCAAGGCACCGGCCAGAGCAATGAGGCCATTTGAAATCGCAAGGCCGAGGACCATCATGATGTCGACATCGACTCCCAGTGCACGAATCATCTGGGGGTTGTCACCCGTAGCCCGGATTGCAGTCCCGAGATTCGTCCGGAAAAACACGAGGAGGATGGCTGCCGCTGCTACAACCACTGTAAACATCGAAACCAGCATCCCGGCATCCCGGATACTGACTTCCCATCCAAACCAGTTGAGGTCTGTGGTCTGGCCAAAAAGCCGTGCTCCAAGCGTTTCTGCAACAGTGCTGGTTGATTTTGCATCGACAAGCGGGATGTTGCTCTTGCCCATCACGTGCAGATTCACTGAGTAAAGCGCGGTCATCACGAGAATGCCGGCGAGGAGCTCGTTAATTTTGCATTTGGTGTGCAGAACACCCGTAATGGCTCCGGCGAGTGCACCTGCCGCAAACGCAGCCAAGAGTGACACACCCGGATTAATCCCTTTGAGCAGCAGGACTGCAGAAACAGCCGCGCCAAACGTTACGGAGCCTTCAGCTGTGATATCCGGGAATTTGAATACGCGGAACGACATGTACACGCCGAGTGCAAGGAGAGAGAGGATGAGCCCAATGGTCATGGCTCCAAGGAAAAGGCTCATCTTCGGGCACCTCCGACAGTCGACTCATCCAGAGAAACGGGTGAAACCCAGACCGCTCCCCGAATGACTTCTGTCTCACCGATGCCATCGAATTCACGGTCATCCACGATGCAGTGAAACACCGCCGTTGGCCGATCGGCGTCCAGGATCTCGCTCACCGTTTTATGTATGGATAGCATCCCTTTGGGCACCGGCCGGTATGGGAACACAGCAGCGTGGATATGCCCCATGATGCTTTCCTGCCCGAGTGGGCGCATATAGAGGTTTATTGGTCCGCAGCAAGTTCGACTCGCCACTCCGGAAACCAATGCCACTTCCCGCGTCGTCGAGCGCTCCGTTGTAAACATCACGTTGTCGCGTACGGCAGGAAATGCGAATGGCTCAGCGGTCAACACGGCTGGTGAACGCCGAATAGCAGCGCCAACAATACCATTGACCTCGATCAGCAAGGTGAACGCAACAGCATCGGATTCTGTTAGATCCATGAGATTACGTACGACGTCTGACAGCGGCGTCGCATGTGGGGCATCCGGGAGCGGCTCCAGCGTCGCCATCGTGCCATACTCGCCATTCACAATCAACCCGGAATGAAAGGTGATTGTCGGGACCAGGTCACCCGTCAAGACGACATCATCCGGACGCACATCACCGTTGGTATGCCATGCGATTGCGATGCCATCCGTGGCGATGACTTCGCCCAGCCGGGATGCGTCATCTGATGAAGGATCCGTGAGACAGCCAAGACCGACCGCGTGTGTGTGACGGGGAAGCATGACAGGACGCAGTTCATCCTGCACACTGCCAAGCTTCTGCGGATCGCCAACAGCGTGCATCACTACCGGGATGTCACTTGATGCGTGCACATTGAACTCAAAGTTACCCAGCTGGCGCGGTGCGGCAGACCGTAGGGCGGCATTGAGGCGATCAATGTTGTCGCGGGCATTATCAAGGAAAAAGTCTGCAAGACCGGCAAGTCGGATGACATCGTTGACGCCACTGGAAACCGCACTGAGTGCCAGCTGTCCACCGACGCTTTTAAGCTGTTTATAGAAGCGCAGGAGGGTGCGGATACCAACGGAGCTGATGAACTCAACGGCTTGACAATCCAACCGGATTTGGTGGTTACCATCCTGGATGGCGGCTTCAATCGCCTCGGCCAGCGTGTCCGCCGAGCTGCCATCCAGGCGGCCATTCAGGGCCAGAATGATGTAGGCATCGTGTGTGTTGCGTGTAATCTGCATCCCGGTTACCTGATGACTTCCTTGCACGACTTTATAAAGGCATCGCTGACCTGAATGCCATAGTAGCGGGCATTGGGCAGATTGATTGTCATTTGGATGTTTGGAACGAACTTGAACGGAATTTTGGCGGGCGGCTCACCTTGAGCAACACGGGCAGCGAGTTTGCCGCTCTCTATGCCTGCAACATACCAGTCTCGACAAACGGTCAGGAAAACACCCTGATCCTTCCGGGTAACGCCGAATGACATCAGCGGGGTCTTCGTTGCCTTTGCCGCATTGGTAATGCTTGTAAAGCTAACTGTCGTCAGATTATCAACAAGCTGAGTGATGACATCGGGTTTTTTAGCACAGAGAGCAAGTGCTGCATCGGCAACTTCGGATGAGCTCGAACACCCGATTGATATCAGCTCAATGTTTCTCTCTTTCGCAAGCTTGGCCAATGTATCGCGATAAAAGACAGAGTTGGCTTCCGATGGCGTGTAGAGTGTGCCGATTTTCCTAATGCCGGGACGTAGCTTGATTAGGATATCCAATGCTTCGGCACTTGGTTGGGGAACATAGGTTCCGGTCATGTTTGGACGATGGTCTGTATCGGATGTCCCTGCTTTGGCAATAATGGGATTCGCAATCAGTGAAAAGACAATGCTGTCTTTAGGCGAGCTGCGCTGAACGGCACTGATGAGAGCGGGTGTAGTGCTGGTGATCAACACATCCGGTTTTTCGGCGAGTGATGCCGTCATTGCGGTTTGGAGCGTCGCCATGTCTCCCTGAGCATTGCGGACTTTCAACTCAAGGTTTTTGCCTTCGACGATTCCGGATTGACGCAGTCCTTCAATGATTCCTTTTTGGTCGGTTTCAACCAGTGGATTGTCGGAAAACTGTACCAGCCTAACCTTGTACATCTTGTCAGCGGCTACCTTTTGCGTGCCAGCCTTCTTCCATTCTTCGGGCTTTGTTGCATCGGCCGGTAAATCCTCCGGTTGTTTGATTTTATGTTCACCGGCGTCGTCGATAATCAGGCTCGCGCGCTTTTCGATTTCGGCGGGGATAGACCAGCTCCCTTTGAGGCCCTTAAGAGCTTTTTTATTGATAGTGACGGTTTTGGGTTCGTAAAACTCAGCCCGATACTCACTTGGGCGATGGCCATCGAGAATATCCGCCGCACGCATCCCCATTGCACGGCCAACCATGGTGTAGTTACCGCCAACATCGAGCAGTGAGCCCTTCTTTACGATGGGCGGGATTACGGTAATAACGGGAATACGCCCGCGTCGGGCGGCTTCGATGACGGCATCCGCAGCGACCAGAACGGTAACATCCCCGCTGATCCAAATGGCTTCAACACCCCGTGACACCAGGGATGCCGCTGCATCAGAAACTGCCGTGCTGTTCTCAGCATTTGCCTCCATCAGGGTGATGCCAAATGCCGGAGCAACCTTGCGGGCGAAGTTGGTTTGCGAGACTGAATTTGCTTCGGCTGAGTTCCAGACCAGACCAAGCTTGGTCAGCCCGGGGTTCATCTTCTTGATAAGTTCGAATGCTTCCTTGATGGGCTGCATTGTGCCATAGCCGACCATATACGGTGGATGAATGGAGAGGTCCTTCGCGTCAATGCCGACGCCAGCTCCGGGAGGATTTGAGACAAAACCATATATGTGATCGACTTTTTTGCCGGTTTTGTTGGCACTTGCAATGGTCTGCAGCGACACGGTTGTCATCGAGATGATCATGTCGTACGAGCCGCTGGTCACTTCCTTGGCGATGGAGTTTGCGGTTCCAATATCCTGCTCGGCATTGAAGCGTTTAACCGTGATGTTTTGGCCATCAATGTAGCCGCGGGTTTTGAGCGACTCTGTAATGCCTGCGTAGCCATCCTCCATGATTGGTTGGCTGGCATTTTGAACGATGGCGATACGCTTGAGCCCGGATGATGATGCAGCCCCGATACGCGACTCAAGATCGGACCATAGAAGGATTCCGGCAGCACCTGCAATGAGTGCAAGGCCAAGAATCAGGCGTTTAAAGAGATCAAAAAAGTTGGACATGAAGAATGTATCGACAGTTTGTGTTGCGAGTGGACAGAGCGCACGTTGCGGACACTCCGGTTCTACAGGCTAGTCGCCCTGCTCTACTGCATGCTGTCGGGCGAGGAGATAGCGGTCGAGCTCGGCGACATCAGAGAAAACTCTCAAGTCATGCAACGAGCCCATAATGGTAAACACTTCCTCAATCTGAGGTTGGAGGTGAACAAACGAAACAGTTCCACCGTGCTCTTTCTGGCGCTTGATGGCTATCAGAAAGAGACGGTAACCCATGGATGTCAGGTACTTGAGCCCAGCAAGATCGAAAATCAGCTCGTTCGGCTTTTGTTCCAGAATGGAATCAAGGGATGGAGAAACGACATCTGTGGATGCAGCATCGAGGGTTCCCGAGATATGCAGCGCATAATTGTCTCCGCGAACCCAGAGAGCGATGCTTCCTCCGGATGTTTCTCTGTCCCAAACCTTGTTGAATGATAGCTCCATTTTAGGGTTACCGTTCCTTTCCGAGGGACTGGTTACTCCGGTTGGACAGCGTTTTTCTGTGCACGATCGAGCTGCTCATCAAGCTCTTCGATCACAAAGGCTTCCAGCTCATCAATCGAACCAAACATCCGAACATCAGGAAGGCTACCCATTATCTTAAACACTTCCTGAATCTGTGGTTGAAGGTTTAGGAAGGATGTCTGTCCGCGGTGTTTTCGCTGTGCCTTCTGTGCCATCAGGAAAATGCGGAAGCCCATCGATGTCACGTACTTGAGCTCAGCAAGGTCAAAGACGAGAAGGTCAGGCTCTGTTGCGAGGATTGCCTCAAGCTCAGCCTCGACCATAGGTGCATTGGCGGCATCAAGGTTGCCCGCAATGGAAAGCGCTGCATAGCCGCCGCGCGTCGAAAGTGTCAGGTAACCACCGGGGATATGCTTTTCCCACGATTTGGTAAATGTACGTTCCCAGAGTTTGGCCAGATTCAGCATGAAATGTCCTTTCCCTCAGGCCAACCTGTATCCGGCAGCCCATCCGCCCATTGTATGGCAATTCAGGAATATTTCGATATTCCATACATTCACATGGAATCGATTCCGTTTCGATGAAAAACCAATGACATCGCACCACGGATTGCAATCCATGCAGTGGCAGACCCGTTTTTGAGCATCAGCGGCAAAGGGCAAAACCAAACATCGCTGGAAACCTAACTACCACTGACAGGGCACCGTAGCAGGATCCTGCCCGACGGACCTGAAGTACAGGTAACGCTGTCCAAATGGATTGAGTTCGGGAAGAACGTTCATACTCAAAACATCACCGGACAAACATGTGTGCTCTTTTCCCAGATAACGAAACGTCGTGGAGTATCCTGCTTTGCTTTCCCTGATACGGCGGGACAGCTCAAGAATGGGAATCCGATGGTGACGATTGGCAATCATGTTCAAACCTGGGTCTTCTGACGTAATCACACTGACGAGCTCTTGTTGCCACCTGGTTTGCTGCAGCGCATCCGGAATCAATAGGTGATTCCCAACACCACCCTCCGTCTGAAGGTTACTGAACATCGAGAAACACATCCGGGTCCGCAAGCCAAGGTATGGCTGCATCCCAATGAGGACGAGCAGAGCACAGAGCGGGCACGAAAACATAAGCTGTTTTGATAGAGATCCAACTACAGGATACGGCCCTGTAAGAGCTGCGTGATTTCGCCAACCATGTAGTAAAAATGCCACTCCTATCGCGGCAGAATAGACCAGGATTCCGAAGTAGCCAATTGAAAACCCGACTGTTCCTGCCTCCGTGACGATGGTCTTGAGACTTGGGACCACACCGACCAAGAGCGCAGTGGTAACCATGATGCAGGTCACAATCCAAAGGATATGAAGTGCCTTGAGAACCTTTGGTGCAGGTTGGATATTGGTGAAAAATCTCGATGGGATGAACCAACTGAGGAGCGAGACAATGGTTGCAGTAAAGCTGTAAATACCCGGGTGTGGATGCAATGACAACATCGCGTGAAAGCCAAGTGCAAGCACCCCACCAGCCAATCGTGTCCGTGGAATCAACATCAGGATTGGAATCAATCCCTCAATCAGGAGCGTTCCGTAAATCGCCAAATTGTCCGCAAAGAAACCACTCGGGATGATCGAATACATCCCTCCGATTTCACGCAGCATTGTGGATGCGCAGCTGACATCCGGGTTGAAATACGCACGATTGATTTTGTGAAAAACCGTAAAGAAGTAAAGAATCGCGACAGACATCCGTATGAGAGGAGCGACAATCGTCATCCACATACCTCGTGCATCCACCTTGTCTACACGCTTCTGTCGTATATACGTACCGACCAGTGCTACCAGCATCACCAGGTTCATGACCAATGAAAACAGGATGTGGTTGGGGACGGGCCCCATCCGACTGGTAATGGCGAAGATATCAGCGACAAGAAAAAGGCAAAAAGTGATTGGTTGTGGGCGACGAATGACAATCAAAGCCAAGGCAATGAGAATCGCTCCTGACAATCCCTGCCAACGCCAGTCGTGAAACGACAGGAAGTGAAACACCCCGGCAATCGCCCAGCTGCGACACAGCCAGTTAAAGTGCTGAATGTACGCTGATTGATCATTTGCTTTGTTCAGAACGGATGTAGCCGGGAAGCCATCCGAACTGACGTAAGTAGTCATCAGTCAAGACATCGGCAGCGATGTGAATGAAACGAATGCTTACGCAATCAACTATTTGCATAATCCGCAATAAAGTTATTAACCACAGTTAATCAAGGCTAATGGTATCGGGACTTAGGATTCACGGGAAAACGCAGCTGCGTAGCCGGCATCTGCGAGGTCGAGGATGTCATTAAAGTGAATCACCCCAGCCCTGACGAGGCGCTCGTATTCATTTACCAACCGACCGCTCTCGCCGTGGAGAGCAGGGTTATCGGTACAAATCGCGATGCGCACACCGGCATCCCGACAGCGATCAAAGACTGGCTTGAGCTCACTGACATCGGAAATCGTGTTCGTCCTAAGATACGTCATCGGGCAAACTTCCAATGTAATTCCACGACGTGCCAGCTCGGATAGGTGCTGTGGGTGATGTAAACCTATCTGAATTCCATGACCAATCCGGTTTAGAAATGGAAACAACTCGGGGTGTACATCTTGTGGGTCAGACTCCGCCATATGCGCCGTTGTCGAAAGACCCACTTCGCGTGCGTAGCGAAACAGTTCTACCCACTCGGAGATTGTGGGGCCACCGGCCTGATATGGGCCCGCAATGTCCACGGCAACGCAGGAAGGGTGCGCCTTGGCCAGGTCAACAATTGCCTTATTTCGCGCTGGAGAAAACCCGCGGTCCATGCACAAAATAAACGCGGTACGAATCGGAAAGTCGTTTTGGACAGCCTCTGTGATGTCATCAACGACACGGGACATATCCGCCAGCCGGTCATCCTCAGAGAGGCCAGCCCGCGTTCGCTTGTACGGATTAAAACGCAGCTCAAGGACATCCACCGCCTCAAACACGCTCGCCCCGCGCACCGCCCGGTGTGCAAAATAGCCAACATCCTCAGCCTGCAGCTCCTCCACTAAATGGTGAACGCTCAGATAGTCCGCAAGGTCACGAAATGGACGCTCAAACTCATGCCTAAACCGTGAATAATCACCGTAGCGAGCAAGGAGACGAACCGCCAGCTCACTGCTTTGCTTCTCGATATAACCCCAGAGGATTCTCGGATGTGTGGCGCCACCCAAGTGCCTGTGCAGCTCAGGAAAGTGCACGCCCTAAACTCCCGCCTTACGGGCTGCTGTAGCGATTTCATATGCGATGCGTTTACGCATTTGGGGATCCATGACCGAACCATGATCTTTGCCCGGAATGATTTCGATTGCGGCATCCGATCCGAGACGGGTCAGCGTATCTTTGAGCCGCTCAACGGCTCCTTCGAGATAGAAGGTGTCGAGGCCGCCCGTGTACACGTGCAGCTTTCCGGCAAGCTTTGGCCCTAGACTTTTCCAGTTCTTTTCAAGTCGCTCGCGAATATCAAAAGGCTTCCATGACTCCGCAACCTTGTGGTCAATCTTCCCCGTCTTGCGGTCCCAAATACGCTCTGGCTGTCCGCTACGGTCACGACGGCTGAAGACCGCTTCAAACGAACCAAGCTGCTCACCACGACCGAGAGGCACTTCCATATCTGAGAAATCGCGGTACCAGACAACAGGCTCTTCCCCGCGACGCGCTAGCGGCCTTAGGCGCCCTTGAGGGTCCGTGAACATGTTGTCATCAGCGTACAAATTTATCCGCTGGAAATCGTGGAAGTCTACGGGATCAGGAGCCGTACTCCAGACACCACCAAAGGAATCCGGGTACCGAACCTGCAACCAAAGCGAGCTCCAGCCACCGCTGGAATGTCCCATCACAAAGCGTCCTGCTGGTGTTCCTAGCGCATTCACGCTACGCTCAACCGCGGGAATCAACTCCTTGATCAACGCTTCACCGTAGGGACCATTGTTGGCGGAGTCTGCGAACACATGATGCCCACCTGGACAATCAGGATCCAGCACCACACGGACAACATCAATTTGATCAATCGGTCCGTTACCACGACGGGCACCATAATGTCTCCCGCCAAAGCCTGGAATTTCATACACGACCGCCCATTTGCGGTTTGGCGACCAATCCTTTGGCTTGATGACTGCACACTTCAAGTCTACGGGTCTACCCGCAAAGCGACTGACACGCTGACTTCGCACCCGTAGTTCATCGACTCCAAAAGAAGGCTGAAAAACAGGCTCGGGGATGACTTTATCAATCACCAGCTCGGGAGCGACATCGTTTGTATTCCACTTTATGGATGCCGAGTAGCCATTTCCAGCACCATTTCCAACCGAACGTGCGATACCGCGGTCTGCCACCGCCTGTACCATCCACGTACCGACTGGAGGTGCGGTACGTTCCCGCGGAAACACAGCAACTGCAGGTCCGGAAACCGGAATAACATCACCCGGCCCGATATTCTTGACCTCACAAGCCCACATCGGGGATGGATTGAACCAGTTCGGTCCCATCCTCGGTTCACCGCTATCCGGCTTGCCGAAGAAGATCACAATCCGTCCGCTAAACGAACCCGTGAATACACCGGGGGCAATCCGAACCCGTAGAGGCTTGCTTTGCGGCATCATTGTCTAGAGCTCCATCCCTATGTGCGCTGCAACAAAAGCAAAGACATCTGATTGCTCATCGAGGACCTTTGAAATCGGCTTACCCGCGCCATGTCCCGCCTGGGTCTCGATACGAATCAGTGCGGGAGCCGCATCCGGGTTCTGCGCAAACTGGAGCGCCGCTGCAAACTTGAAGGAGTGGGCCGGGACCACACGGTCATCATGATCGCTTGTTGTCACAAGTGTTGCCGGATAGGACGAGCCGGAAACGAGTGTGTGATACGGGCTATAGGCTAGCAGCGCGCGGAATTCATCCTCATTTTCGATGTTTCCATAGTCGCTTTGCCATGCCCACCCGATGGTGAACAAATGGAAGCGAAGCATGTCAAGCACACCAACAGCGGGGATGGCTGCGCCATAAAGATCAGGCCGCTGTGTTGAACATGCACCGACAAGGAGGCCTCCATTCGAGCCGCCAGCAATTGCGATGCGTTTCTTTTCGGTCACTCCCCGGCTGATCAGGTCTTCCGAGACAGAAATAAAGTCATCAAAGACATTTTGCTTCTGGAGTTTGGTACCCGCGATGTGCCATGTATCGCCATATTCTCCTCCGCCACGGAGGTTTGCGACGACGTAGACGCCTCCACGTTCCATGAAGGCGATGGCCGCCGGGGAGTAGCCCGGGGTTAGGGAGATGTCAAAGCCGCCGTAGCCATATTGATAAACAGGCAGGTTGGGCTTGCCAAGACTTTCTGCCAGCTGGGTCTGGAAGTACGGAACACGCGTGCCATCCTTGCTGGTAGCAAAGTGCTGGGTAGTAACAAACGCGGTGCGATCAAATGGCACATGTGGCTCGCGGAGAATACTGCTTGACCGGGATGCGATATCGAACTGGTAAATAACCGCCGGCGCCGTATAGCCGGTAAAGGCATAACAGACGGTTTTAGCCTTGCGGGTGCCAGCAAAGCCTCCCGATGTCCCAATACCCGGCAGGATAACCTCACCCAGCGCGATGCCATCCAGAGACCAGCATTCGACATAGCTGCGAGCATCCCGAAGGTAAGACACAATCAGCGTCTCGCCAATCAGGCTCGCACTCTGGCAGGTGTCATTGCTTTCCGGAACGATTTCAACAGCACTGGCAAATGGTTCACCAACATGGAGGCGGACGATGCGCTTACGAGATGCCCCATTGTCGGTCAGGATGTAAAACGTCGGCCCATCGTTTCCGAGGATGCTATATGCTGCCTCTCCGACGGGAAGCCACTGCTGCACTTTAGCATCCCCGGACTTGAGGTTCCTGAATGCAATCCCATTCCGACGATCCGTCCCGGCATACTGGTACAACACCAAATAGTCGCCATCTTCCGTGACATCCGCGCTGAGATTCCACTTCGGCTGGTCAGGCGTTGCATAGACAAGGACGTCATCCGCCTGGGATGTGCCGAGTGCGTGGAAGTAGACCACATGGTTCTCATTGACTGCCTGATATGCCTCGCCATCCTTTGGAGGCGCGTACCGGCTGTAGTAAAACCCGCTTGAATCTGCCGCCCAGGCCGCACCCGTAAACTTTGCCCACTCGACAAAGTCAGGTGTGTCATCACCGGTTTCCACATTCCGAACATGCCATGTCTGCCAGTCAGAGCCTGCGCGTTGGATAGAGTAGGCAAGCCACGTCCCGCAGGGCGACACACTCGTTCCCGCCAGCGCTGCTGTACCATCGTTGGACAACAGGTTTGGATCGAGCAGGATGCGACCATTGACGGCAGGAGCATCCCCGACCATCAGCTGTGCCTGGTTGGCCAGCCCCGGGTTGTATGTCCAGAACCACTTGCCACCTTCCTGCCACGGCACACCTACGCGCTCGTAGTTCCAGAGGTTTCCAAGGCGTTCCCGGAGCGTCTCCCGCCCGGCAAGCGCACGAAGATAAGGCATCGTTACTTCGTTCTGCGCTTTGACCCAGGCGGCTGTTTCATCGGAATTGGCATCCTCAAGCCAGCGGTATGGATCAGCGACATTGGTGCCGTGGATGACATCCATGATGTCTTCGCGGCGGGTTACCGGATACTTCATTGGCCCTATAACTCCTGAAAAGCGATTCGCAAAACGACTAGCGGCGTCCACCATCCGATGGCCGCTCGTGACTCTCAAGTCTGCGTAAAACGGTCAGCAAATTCCGCATCGGCTCTGGGAGAGGTGTACGGACATCCACAACCTTGCCAGTCCGTGGGTGATGGAAAGCCAGACGGTAGGCATGCAGCGCCTGGCCGCCAAGCTGCGCGACTGCCGCATCGATTTTGACATCCCCTGTACGGCGAATCCCGCCATAGAGAGTGTCGCCGACGACTGGGTGCCCGGCAAACTGGCAGTGCACACGAATCTGGTGGGTTCGCCCGGTATCCAGGCGGCATTCCCAAAGCGAACACGGCCCGAGAGGCTCGCGCATAATCACTTTGGTGACCGCTTTGCGGCAGACACCCTGCGTTGAGCGCAGGTGCACCGCCATCTTCTTGCGATCCTGCGGATGCCTGCCGATAGGTGCATCGATGACCGCATCCGGAAAGCCTGGCGTCCCCCAAACTACAGCCGCATACCGACGCTTTGCTGCACGGGACTGAATCTGCTCCTGCAGACCCCTGTGAGAGAAGTCGTTCTTTGCAACCATCAGGAGTCCGGTTGTGTCCATATCCAACCGATGGACAATTCCCGGACGCTCGACACCACCAACGCCGCTTAGCTGTCCCTTGCAGTGGTGCAACAGTGCATTCACCAGTGTTCCTGAAAGGTGGCCGGCACTTGGGTGAACCGGCATCCCGCGCGGCTTTTCCACAACCATCAGGTCATCATCTTCGTAATGAACAGTGATTGGGATGTCTTCCGGAAGAATTTCGCTTGATGTAATCTCTGGAATCTCCAGAACCATCGTCTGACCGGTCTGGACTTTGTTCGCCGAGCGGGTTGCCGGTTTGCCACTGATAAGCAGACCACCAGCTTCAAGCCAGCGCTGGATCGCTGCCCGGCTGGCCTGCGGGAGCAAGGCAGCCAGCGCAGTATCCGTACGGGTTAGGTGCAGCTCCTCAGGAACCACAAACGTGTAGGTACCAGCAACAAGAGGTTCCAGCTCAGCAGGCGCATCATCCTCAGCGCCATCAAGCTCATCATCCTCAAAACCATCCACATCTTCAACTAGCGGCATCAGGCAGCAGTCTTCTTTCCGCGCTTTGCCAGCAGCAAATACGCTCCCAAACCTACGAGTGCAACGGCGATGGATGCGTATTGCCCGGTTGTGAGCACTCCGAATTGCACCTTTGCGGTCGCACCCTCGCGAATAAACTCAACACCAAAGCGGTAGACACCGTAGAGGATGGCAAACATCGCGAGCAGCTGTCCCGGAACGCGCTTCTTCGGCTCAAGTACATGGAGAATTCCGTAGATGACAAGACCACAGATCGCAGAATAAATGGGCACCGGGTGTACGGGGTTAATGCCTACTGTCTCTGCAGTATCCGGAAGGTTCACGCCCCATGGCAGCGTACAGTGGGTTCCAAAGCAGCATCCGTTAAGAAAACATCCGATACGGCCAACAACATAGCCAAGTGGCAAGCCGATGGCTGCGATGTCTGCGGCATCCCCAAGGGCAATCCCACGCTTCTTCGCCGTTGCCATCCCGGCCCACAACCCACCGATAAACCCACCAAAGCTGGTCGAACCGCCCTGCCACATCGCGAAAATCTCGAGCGGATGCCCAATGAAATACGATGGCTGCTGAATCACATAGGCGATTCGTCCCCCGAGGACGCCGCCGATTAGACCGTAAAGTGCGCAGTCCCAAATAACTTGCGGATCGACTTTGTAGCGGTTTGCCGACTTTGCCCCACGCCAGGTTGCAAGCAAAAACGCAAACATCAGCATCACTCCCCACGAATGCACGGGGTAGTTGCCGATTTTGAAGAGGGTTGGATGCATGAGGTGAGGTTCCTAACGCCTATACCGTGCCCGAAGACGAATCGTTTCCAGGCGTTTCTTTCCCTGCTTCCTGCTCGAGAGGTGTGGGTTGCAGGAACGAAAGGAGGAGAAGCCAGACAATACCGACCGTAATAGCACTGTCTGCGACATTGAAAATGGCGAACTTAATGCCGCGAACATCGATGAAATCGACGACATTTCCAAAGCGGATGCGGTCGATCATGTTGCCAAGCGCACCACCAAGGGGCATCGATAACGCGATACCGTACGCCATTCCGAGCCGCCCTGCGGCTTTGCGCTCCGTGAGAATAATGCCAAGCATTACGACCGCGCTCGCAATCAAAATGACCGGAATCTTCCCTTCGAGCATCGAGAATGCGATGCCCGTGTTGCGCACATGAGTGAAGTGAAAAATCCCGGGGATCAGCGGGATGGTTCCTTGTTCCCCCAGGGGCATTTTGGCAAGGACGATTGCCTTGCTCAGCTGATCAAGTGTTGCGACGAGCAGTGCGGAAATGTAAAAGGCAAGCGGCGACAAGCGCCGCTTACCGTGCATCGCGGGAATCATCAGGCCTCTGGTTCCAGCACAACCGCTCCGCGGCGGATGAGCTCGCGGACGATATTTGCCTGCGGTATGGATAGTGTTGGATGCTCTGGGTCCGCCCCGACATCCTCGCGGACGAACCACGAGCGCATACATTTCTGTCCAGGGGATGCCTGCACGCTTACGCTGATCTCATCACCCGTCGTGAGGTCAAGCTTTGCAACAATCAGCGCCTCGCGAAGGACATCGATCTGTGCAGCATCCAGAGGAGCCGTCACTGTCGCCCACGCTTCGGCACTCTTAGTGATGCCGCCATCCGCGCGGATGCTTTCCATAGCTGCATTGAAGGCATCCCGGACTTGGAGAATCGTTCCGAACAGCGCTTCGACATCGGCGTTTACCTTCGCAGGATCGGCGACTGGGAAGTCGGCAACCTGCGGGCTGATGGCTATCTCTGATGCACCCGGTAGGTGCTGCCAGATTTCCTCACAGGTATGCGAGAGAATTGGCGTCATCATCCGGCAGAGAGCGGAGCAGATTTCCCAGAGCACGGTTTGGCTCGAGCGGCGCAGCGGACTATCCGGCAGCTCTGTGTAAAGACGGTCCTTGAGAACATCAAGATAAAACGCGCTCAGCTCAACGTTGCAGTAGTTGAGCACCGCCTGGGTTGCCTTGTAAAACGCGTACTCATCGTAAGCGGCGGTGACATCCGTGATCAATGACTGCAGACGTGAAAGTGCATATGCATCTAAAGGATGAAGCTCTGCCACTGCAACGGCATCCGTTTCCGGGTTGTAGCCAGCGAGGTTTCCGAGGAGGAAGCGGACGGTGTTGCGCAGCTTGCGGTAGGAGTCTGCGAGCTGCTTGAGGATGCCATCCCCGAGGCGGGTGTCTTCGGTGTACTCGATCGACCCGACCCAGAGGCGAAGGACATCCGCGCCGTAGCGGTCAATCGTCCCCAGTGGATCGATGGTATTGCCCTTGGACTTGGACATTTTGTAGCCCAGCTCATCCACGGTAAAGCCATTTGTAACAACCGCGCGGTACGGCGGGACGCCGCGGACAGCCGTTGCAATCATCAGGGATGAGTTGAACCACCCGCGGTGTTGGTCGCTGCCTTCGAGGTATAGGTCTGCCGGCCACGAATGGTCAGGCCATACACCACTGTCGAGCACCGCAAAGCTGGTTGAACCGGAGTCAAACCAGACATCAAGGACATCCTTTTCTTTGGTGAACTCGGTCGCGGGTACGCCTTTGTACGTAAAGCCTTCTGGGAGAATGTCCTCCGGCGCCATGCTGTACCAAGCCTCGATGCCATTTTCCTTAATGACAGCGACGGCGGCATCGTATGCGGTCTCATCGAAGACCGGCTCGCCATTGGCGTAGAAGATAGCGATTGGCACGCCCCAGTGGCGCTGGCGCGAAACGGTCCAGTCCGGGCGGCTGGCGACGGCGGCGCTGATGCGGTTGCTTGCCTGTGGCGGGTACCACGCGACGTTGTCAATACCGGCAAGGGCTTTTTGACGGAGGTCGTTGTGGTCGACAGAGACAAACCATTGCACGGTAGCCCGGAAGATAAGGGGCTTGTAAGGAGCGCGCGGGGCATGTGGGTACTTGTGTGAAAAGTCGCGAAGGGCGAGGAGCGATCCGGCATCCGTGAGGGCCTGCGGGATGACCTTGTTGCCTTCATCCGTTGACATTCCGACGAATGGTCCGGCTTCTTCGGTGAAGCGTCCACGGCCATCCACTGGGGAAAGCACGCGAAGACCGTGTTTCATTCCGGTGATGTAGTCATCGGGGCCGTGGCCGGGTGCGGTATGCACAATACCCGTACCGGTGTCGAGGGTGACATAGTTTGCGGGGCAGATTGGCGATTCACGGTCGAAGATTGGATCGAGCGCGTGGAGCGGGTGCTGGAAGCGGATGCCAACGAGGTCAGAGCCACGCAGGCGGAGGAGCTCGGTGACATTTTCGAGGGCGCAGCTGGATGTGACATCGGCGAGGAGGCCATCCGCGACGAGAAGAGGCCCGTGGTTGCTGGTACCCACGACAACGTAGTCAAAGTCGGGGTGAACGGAGAGGCCTGTGTTTGCAGGGATGGTCCACGGGGTTGTCGTCCAGATGAGGGCGCGGACGCCGGGGGTTGCATTCAGGACGCCATTTGGGTCACCGCCAGCGAGCAGCGGGAATGCGACGTGGATACTTGGCGAGATGTGGTCTTTGTGCTCGGCTTCGGTGTTCGCGAGGGCGGTTTCGTTGGCCGGGTCCCAGAGGACAGGCTTGAGGCCGCGGTAGACATAGCCTTGCTTGCAGAGGCCAAGGAAGGTCTCAACGATTTTGGATTCGAAAGCAGGTGCCATCGTGAGGTACGGGTGGTCCCAGTCTCCGCGGATGCCGAGGCGTTGGAACTGGGTCTTCTGCGTTGTTACCCAGCGGGTTGCGTACTCGCGGCAGCGTGCACGGAGGGTGTCAGGCGTCCACTGGACTTTTTCCTCGCGAAGCTCTTTGACGACGGCGACTTCAATCGGCAGACCGTGATTATCCCAGCCGGGGACGTAGGGAGCTTCGTAACCTGCCATCGTCTTGTATTTGACAACGATGTCCTTTAGGGTTTTGTTGAGCGCGTGTCCGAGGTGGATGTTGCCATTTGAGTATGGCGGGCCATCGTGGAGCAGGAAGCGTCCCTTTGGTGCGGGTTTACTGAGGGATTGCTGGTAGATGCCAAGTGCATTCCAGCGTTCCTGGATGGCGGGTTCGCGGGTTGGCAGGTCTGCCTTCATCGCGAAGTCAGTGGCAGGGAGATTGAGGGTGTTTCGGTAGTCCATGGGGTGCAGTCGGGTCCGGTTCAACGTTTCGACGATGATATGCGCCCCGCGGGATGCGTGCGCCCACCGAACCGGGGCCGATGCAGGAAAAGGTCATCGACAGCGGGGGCACTACTCCACGGGACGCCAGATAATCTGACAGATCCCACCGGACCGATAGTGTCGTGCCATCATAGCGGGCTGATTTTACCATGATGGCCTCTTCGGGCAGGTGTGGCGGTCATGTGTGGGATGATTCAACTTGGTCCCATAAACGAAATGTCTCACGCTTCGTAGTTAGACTTGATGAATGCTGGTTTTACGTGTGCTTCATGGTGTGATTACCGCGTCAACGAATATTGGAGCTGCAGCCAGTCAATTAGCCCCAAATGTGCGTTTCACCCAAGCCCCGTGCTAAGGTATTTGAATGGATGAGACAACAAAAGTCACGGCGAGGAAAATGGCATTCATCGATGTCCTTCGCGGGCTGGCGGCCGTGCTTGTGTATGTCTTTCATCAGCAGATTCATACATTTATCGGTTACCCGGAGAAGCCTATTCCGCAAGGGTCCCTGACGTGGTGGTTCTTTCTGGGTGCAATCGACCTAGGGAAGATTGCTGTCGCAGTGTTCTTTTGCGTCTCGGGCTACCTGATTCCAAGCACACTGACCAAGCCCGGAGCGACGATACGCGACTTCACCATCCACCGCATTTTCCGGCTCTATCCGGCTTACTGGGTCAGTATCGCCGCCCGACTCGTCGTGTTGGTCGCCCTAGGGATGACGGCAAACCTTCCCACAACATTCAACCTGCTGGCGAACATCACGATGTTCCAAAAGTTCATCGGACAGCAGGACTTTATTGGCGTCTTTTGGACCCTGCAAATCGAACTTGTGTTTTATATCGTTGCGGCGGTGCTTGCGTGGCGCAAACTTCTTAGTTGTCGCTGGCCGATCCAGCTCACGATGATGCTCCTAACGCTCGTCTGCGCCGCCGGGCGGTATGTCACGCACAAACCTCTCCCAGTCGCGATGTTTATGGCGATGTCACTCATGTGGATGGCGGATACCTTACGGGCAAGTGAGCGTGGTGAAGCATCGGGTAGCGATGTCAGGCGGGCGGTTGCAAGCGTGATTGCGATGCTTATCCCGGCAAGCCTTCTCGGCTATGGGGATGAAGGACCGAGATACATCACGACCTATCTCCTTGCGATTGGTGTTTTTGTCGCCTGCTGGGCCAAGCGTGCGGCGTTTGAAAAGTCCAACAAAGCAATGCGCGCCCTTGGCTGGCTGGGAGACTGGTCCTATGGCATTTACCTGATGCATGGAACGCTGCAAATACTCATCGCCGAACCGCTCAAAGAACAGACGGGCAACGTCTGGCTGACAACGCTGGTAACTCTGCCGACCTTGCTCTTCGTATCCTGGATGGTGTACCGCTTCATCGAGGCCCCGATGATACGTATCGGCAAGCAGCTAACCAAACGAATCGCAGGCTGATTCGTGCATCGACGGGTTACACGAACCCTGCATTGCTGGCATAATAGATTTGAAGTCGCAGGTTCACCGATGCGCCTGCGGCACCCCTAAACCCGTTTGCTGACCGGTCACCCACTATGACATTTACAAAACCTCTTGCAACAGCACTCCTCGGCTCTATTGCTCTGGGTATCAGCCTTGCTGCGCCCGCGAGGCAGACATCCAAAATCATCTTCAACCGTGATATCCGGCCCATCCTCTCGGATAACTGCTTTGCCTGTCACGGTCCCGACAAAAATAAACGCCAAGCAAACCTCCGGCTCGATCAGCCAAACCGTGCTGTAATCCCGGGAGACATCGTCGCAAGCAAGCTGGTACAGCGAATTACCAAGCCGGCATCCGATGCCCTTGCGATGCCCCCCGCAGAGTTTCATAAAACCATTACGCCAGCGCAGAAGGAAACCCTACGGCGCTGGATTGGAGAAGGCGCAACCTACCAAAAGCACTGGGCCTACGAGCTCCCGGTAAAGCCAGCGGTTCCGAAGGGCAAACACCCGATTGACTTTCTGGTGCAACGCCGCCTCGCCGAAATCGGTCTTAAGCCAAGCCCGCAGGCCGACCGCCGTACGCTCATCCGCCGGCTCTCCTTTGACCTGACCGGCCTCCCGCCGACCTATGCGGAAGTTCAGGCATTCATCAACGACAAGTCGCCAAACGCATACGAAAATCTCGTCGACAGACTCCTCGCAAGCCCACACTACGGCGAAAAAATGGCACAGCACTGGCTGGATGTCGTACGGTTTGCGGACACAATCGGCTACCACTCAGACACTCCGCGAAACATCTACCCGTACCGCGACTATGTCATCAAAGCCTTCAATACCAACAAGCCCTTTGACCGCTTTACACGGGAACAGCTGGCTGGTGACCTCCTTCCGGGCGCTAACCAGGAAACCAAAGTTGGCTCTGCCTTCAACCGCCTCCTGCTAACAACCGAAGAAGGCGGTGCCCAGGCAAAGGATTACGAAGCCCGCTATTTAACGGATCGTGTGCGCGCCGTCGGCACCGTCTGGCTCGGTCAGACGACTGCTTGCGCTCAGTGCCACGACCACAAGTTCGACCCGATTTCGACGCGTGACTTCTACACCCTTGGTGCCTTTTTTGCGGATATCGAAGAAGGCATCATCGCCGCCCGTGAGCCAGGGATGCCCGTTGTCGATGAAGCCAACGAGAAGGCAATGGCAGCAGTGGATGCCCGTATCGCGGCTGCTGAGACCAAAGTCAACAATGGTGCAACACTGCTCGCGAGTAGTCGCGCTGGTTGGGAAGCAAGCCTCAGGGACATTCGCAATATTGAGCAGCATTGGGAAACCATTGCCCCAACAAAGGCCACGGCAAAGTCCGGCGTCGTACTCACGGTCCGCCCCGATAAGTCTGTACTCGCCAGCGGTCCCAACAATGCGCAAAATGTGTACTCACTTGACATTCCTACCAGCGGCACTATCCGCGGCGTGCGAATCGATGCCATCCCGGATGCAAGCCTCCCACAGCGTGGCCCTGGCCGTGCGGGAAATGGAAACTTTGTCCTCACCGAAGTACGCGCAAATATTGTGGATGCCAGCGGCAAAGTCATCGGAAACCCGGTGTTTATCAATGCGCAGGCATCGTTCGAACAAACTCAGTTTGCAGGTGACGACCTAATCAACAAACGCTGGGGTGCTCTGAATGCCATTGACAACAACATGCGAGGAGGAATCCCCGGATGGGCTATTCTTCCGGATGTTGGCCAGCAACATCAAATGGTCCTCACGTTTGCGGAGCCAGTCAACATCCCGGATGGCGCCAGCCTTCAGCTAACTCTGGAGCAAACCCATAGCAATGACCATAACTTGGGATGTTTCAAGGTCGCGGTTGCAAAGGATGTTGTAACAAACGGCTGGACAACGCCGAAACCGGCCAAGGTCACTGCAAATGGCGACACTGTCCTGACCGTTCGTCCAGACAA
>CAZSGJ010000021.1:0-10872 GCA_964606305.1 uncultured Armatimonadia bacterium | reverse complement strand
GCAAGCCTTGAGCAGGTGCTTTTTGCAGGAGATGACATTCCTGGTAAGCGCTGGGGTGCTCTCCATGCAATAGATAATGATGCCACGCTCCCCTACTTGGGATGGGCGATTTTGCCGGAAACAGGCAAGGCGCACACAATGGTCCTCGGTCTGTCCGAGCCTCTCCTGATGCCAAGTGGCGCAACCCTGCGCATCACAATCGAGAACAACCACAGCATCGACCATAACATTGGATGCTTCCGGCTCTCGACGACAACGGCGCCAGAGTACATTCGAGCCATCACCAAAAGTGACCTGGCGGTCGCATCCATTGCTGCTATAGACCCAGGTAAGCGCACTCCAGAGCAAACCAAACAACTCGCCGATGCGTTTGTGGCTGGTGCCCCGGAAATGGCATCCCTGCGTGATGAGCTCGCAGCAGCACGAGCTGAGCGCGGACGCATCGAGCAGATGCTCCCTCGCTGTCTTGTAACGGTACAGAACAAAACGCCGCGAACCGTGCGCATCCTTCCACGGGGTAACTTCCTGGATGAGTCTGGTGAAATCGTGGCTCCTGCCACACCGGCCTTCCTCGGAACGCTTGGCCTCCCGAAGAAAGACAAGCTGACCCGCCTCGATCTGGCTGACTGGATTCTGAGTCCAAAGAACCCACTTACCGCACGTACGGTGATGAATCGCACATGGAAGCAGTTCTTTGGCAATGGCATCAGTAAAGTCCTCGATGACCTTGGAGCACAAGGCGCTCCTCCTACCAACCCTGCACTGCTTGATTACCTCGCCGTTGAATTCCGTGAGAGTGGCTGGGATACCAAGCACATGGTGCGGTTGATCGTGACATCCGGGACCTACAAGCAGGTTTCGACAGCGAGTAAGGCCCTGATGGCGCGTGACCCGGAAAACCGCGAGCTGGCGCGCCAAAGCCGTCCACGTCTTGAAGCCGAAGAGGTCCGTGACACCGCATTGCAAATTGCCGGCTTGCTCGTACCGAAAATCGGCGGACCAAGCGTCAAGCCATATCAGCCTGAACGCTACTGGGAAAACCTCAATTTCCCGGTACGTGACTGGGTCGCTGACAAGGGTGAGAGTCAATGGCGCCGCGGACTATACACGTGGTGGCAGCGCAGCTTTTTACACCCGAGTATGCTGGCATTCGATGCCCCGAGCCGTGAGGAATGTACAGCGGAGCGCAACCGCTCGAACATTCCGCAGCAGGCATTGGTTCTGTTGAACGACCCGACCTATGTGGAAGCGGCACGCGCATTTGGCGCCCGCATCCAAAAAGAAGCCAAGGGTGGAACGGCAGAACGAATCACATGGGCATTCCAAACAGCCCTTCAGCGCAACCCGGCACCAGCCGAGCTCGCGACGCTGCGCAGCGTATATGAAAAGCATCTGGCGAGCTACAAAGCAGACCCTGTGGCAGCGGATGCCTACTTGAAGATAGGCTTTGCGCCGATACCGGATGGCAGCGACAAGCCGGAGCTCGCCGCCTGGTCCCACATCGCACGCATTCTCATTAACCTCCACGAAACGATTACACGACAATGAGCCAACCAATCACAATTCAGGATGAGCTGAAGCAGGCAGAAGCCCAGCAAATGACGCGCCGCGCCCTGCTTGGACGGACGACACAGGGCCTTGGTCTGGTCGCGCTGGCATCGCTGGGCCTCCCCGGCGTCGCAGGCGTTGTCAATCCTCAGACAGGTGGTGCCCTCGCCGGAAGCAAGGCGCTGACCGGGCGGGGAAAAGCCAAACGGGTGATTTGGCTGAGTATGGCCGGCGGACCAAGCCACCTCGAGACATTCGACCCAAAGCCAAAGCTTGCGGAGATGAATGGCAAGCCGATGCCAGAGTCGATGACCAAAGGTCAGCAAATCGCTCAGCTTCAAGGTGCGCCGCTAATCTGTTTTGGCCCCCAGCATCCGTTTCAGAAGTTCGGCAAAAACCAGATCGAAATCTGCTCGCTGTTCCCGAAAATCGGCTCGGTCATTGATGACATTTGTCTGATTCGCTCGATGACAACCGATGCCATTAATCACGACCCGGCGCATATGTTTATGAACACCGGCTCACAAATTGCGGGGCGACCCTCAATGGGATCGTGGCTTACATACGGACTCGGTAGCTCCGCGAAAGACTTACCAGGATTTGTTGTGCTGACATCACTGGGTCGCGGTGGCCAAAACCAGCCAATCGCCGCGCGGCAGTGGTCGAGTGGATTTTTGCCAAGCAAATACCAAGGCGTGCAACTCCGTGGCAAGGGTGACCCGGTTCTCTACCTCACCAACCCACAGGGTGTGACAAGGGACCGCCAAGGGATGGACATTCAAGCCATTAATGCCCTGAATAAACACCACAATACATTCGTGGATGACCCGGAAGTCGCGACGCGCGTTGCACAGTATGAGCTGGCATTCCAGATGCAGGCAAGCGTTCCAGATCTCATGGACCTCTCCAAAGAATCCAAAGAAACGCTCGAACTATACGGCTGTACTCCGGGGGATGGCAGCTTTGCAAGCAACTGTCTGCTTGCACGGCGCCTCGCAGAAAAGGGCGTCCGATTTATCCAGCTGTATCACAAGGACTGGGACCACCACGGCGGGATTAAGGGAGAGATTGTTTTTAAGGCTGAGGAAATCGACCGGGCTTGTATGGCATTGATCACGGATCTGAAGCGTCGCGGGATGTTTGATGACACCCTGATTGTGTGGGCAGGTGAGTTTAGCCGCACACCGATGTCTCAGGGCGGCTCAGGACGTGACCACCACAACAAGGCGATGACGGTCTGGCTTGCTGGTGCCGGTATTAAGGGTGGATTGGTTTACGGCGCATCGGATGACCTTGGCTACGCAGCAGTCGAAAACATCACCACCGTACATGACCTGCACGCAACAATGTTGCATCAGTTTGGTATTAACCACGAGGCCTTCAGCTTTAAGTTTCAGGGCCTCGATGCAAAGCTGACAGGCGTCGAAGGAGCCAAGGTCATCAAGCCAATTCTTGGCTAGGTTTCACTGCCAAATGTTTTGCAATTGATACGTTTGCGTGGCCCGCGGTGGAACGAAAGCCGTGAGCCACGCGTATCAATCATGCTACAATCGCCTCACCCGCGAATCAGTGAAATCCCATGGAAAACGGTCCCGACATAACATCCAATGTGCCTGCAAATGCATTGCCAACCGGTGATGTCGAAGGTGAGGATGTCGCTATCACCGATTCCATTACTGCAGACAGTGTAGCAACCAATATCGAAGCAGTGTCCGACACGGCTGGCTCCGATTCGGATGTCGTGTCCACCGATTCCGATGTGCAAGCGGCAAGTGTTGACAATGAAGCGGTTACGGAACCAGCATCAGAATCAGCCACCACCGATATCGAGGAAGCGCCAGCGCCACAGCCCGTCGAGCTTTTCGACCTATCCGATGACTTATCCGAACAAACAGCGGTGGCCATGTTTGATATGGATGAGGAAACTGTCGAAGCAACATCCTCCGATGATGTGACTGTCGCAGATGGCATTGAAGAACCTAGCGATATTGTTGCGGCCAGTCCCGCTCAGGCTGAAAACGAGCCAGCGATACCTGGTTCGGATCAAAATGCTGCAAGTGCGGATGATGAGATTTTCGAACAGGTCATGGGCTCAAGTCGTGTGGATGACATCCCGGTAGGCAGACGCTCAACACCAGGTAGCATTCCTCTCCCTCCGCAGCTTGCCGAAGAGCAGGCACGTCGGGAGCGTGCTGCAGCATCCCCGCCAGTGGATGCCAGAGGCCGCCGCCACCCGCTGCCAGAAACGGATCGGACGTCCCGCCGCCCGGCGACAGCATCTCCCGCCACGGGGAATCCGCGACAACCCGCCGCCCCGCCGGCTGTCGACGTGATTTGTCCGAAATGCCAGCGCACCACCAGCACACGCTTTACGTTTTGTATGAAGTGTGGCACCGATTTTCCTGTGGGCTATGTTGCCAGCCTGACAGGACATCACCCACAACCATCCACTCCAGGGAGCCGTGATGGTGTCCGCGACACGCGAACCACTGTTCGTCAGATAAACCGCATCCACGAAGGGCGGGCTAATGGCGCAGCGGGCTCCGGCGCGGGAAGCGCTCAGACATCCGGACAAGAGGAGTGGACCCGCGTACAATCCGGTCTCGCAGGCAATCCATTCCTGGTGTCTTTCCTTTCATTCCTGATGCCAGGGCTTGGCCACATGATGATGGGCGAACACAAAAAGGGGCTTCCCTGGCTGTTTGCTGGTATCGCCGCGATGGCCTTTCTCCCGAGCTGGACCTTCCTGATGTGGATACCGCTGCTCCTTCGCGTCGCCTCAGCCATCAATGCTTATCAGCTGGCTGTGATCAGGCAGGATGACCAGCGCGAGCCATTTGATATGGATGATGATGCGTAAGCGTTGAGTACATTTAACGCATTGGTTGCAAACAAATCCCGCATAGTGTTGTTCGGAGGGAGTTTTGACCCTCCGACACTTGCCCACTCGGTTATCGCACAGCTGGCGGCGGCGGCATTAAGGGCAGACATTGTTCTTTGGATACCGAATCAGGTTTCGCCATGGAAGGATGAGCACCAGGTCACTCCGGCCCCGGTAAGGGTTGCGCTTGCGGAGATTGCGACACGTGGCATAGCCAATATGGCCGTATGGACCATCGAAGCAGAGCGGCCCGGTCCGAGTTTTACATTTGAGACAGTGCAGGAAGCCAGGCGTTTGGCTGGTCTGGATGCAACGCTTTGGTTTTTGTGCGGTGCGGATGTATTGGCGGGTATTGCATCTTTCCGTGAGGCAGCTGTGATCCGTGACAATGTACGGCTGGCAGCGTTTGACCGACCAGGCTATCCAAGCATCGCAACGATTGTTTCCGGGCTTCCGCCAGAATGGCAGGCGGTCACGGATCCGATTGCAACACCCGAACCAGTGGATATCAGCAGCACGGCGGTGCGTGATGCATTGGCATCTGGACGAGATGTAAGCACACTTCTCGACCCAAATGTATTGTCCGAGATACGTGCGCGTGGCCTGTATGGATGCGGCCTGAAGGAGTAGAAAGCAGTGTAAAGAGGGGTTCCGGAATCTTTTTCGTTCGATGGACGGGCTTTCCGGTAGAATTGCACCATCTCACAGAATCGTAAACACAATCTGTCGCAGGAGCTGCGCGACATTTTCCATTAACCAAAAGGGCACAGAGTGGCTAAACAGCAAATTCCATCCGAAGAGAAGAAGAACCTTATTCTCGAAACTATTGATGACCGCAAGGCAGAAAACCCGGTTGTCATCGACCTGCGTGACAAAGTAAATATCGCAGACTTTTTTATTATCTGCACCGGTCTCGCCGTCCCCCATATCCGTGCCATCGCTGAGCATGTGCTTGAGATGGTGGATGATCACAACATGCCTAAACCGGCTGTATCCGGCGAAGAAGTGGCGGAGTGGGTACTCGTGGACTTCGGGGATGTCATCCTTCACATCATGAGTGAAGAGGCCCGTTCCCGGTACAAGCTGGAGGACTTCTGGACAACCGTTCAACCAAAGGGTGCCCTCCCGCCGAGCCCGGATTCGCTCCCGAGTTATCCACTTGACCGTGTGCTGGCACCTACGGCTGAAAACCAGCCTCCAGTGCGTGACCCACGAGATGAACCCGTTGTGGTCAGCCCGGTGGATGATGACTGGGATGACGATGAGGATGAAGACGACGATGCATCGGGCTCTCATGAGTTCGGAGAGTTTCCGACCGAGGCTGATTGGTCGGATGATGAGCTGGATGATTGGGATGATGAGGAAGACGACGACGATTCCGAAGGGACCGAGACCTTTTTCCGCGTTGCGGATGAAGAGGTTGCCCCGGTGGATGAGCCTGACGAGGACTAACGGAACCTGGCGCGTGATGCGTGCCGTCCAAAGGCAATCATGAGCGAATCTCACGTGAATTCGACATTGGAAGAGCAACCGCCCTGCACATCGTGTGGGCGGTTGTTTGGCATCGGCGACCGCTTTTGTGGCAGCTGTGGAGGCCCGCGCCCGCGTGTCTGCGCAGCTTGTTCAGCAGTGAATCTTCCGAATGCCAACTTTTGCAGTCAATGTGCGACGAAGCTGACAGCAGATAGTGACCTTCCGCTGAATCCCGTAACAACTTCGGAGGTGGCACCAGAGGCGGTTGCGACTGAAGTCGTTGAGCCTGTTGACGAGCCGGTGTCGGTTACAGAGGTTCAAAGCGCGGAAGTATTGGCGGATGGTTTCGTTAGCGAAAAGCCGATGCTCGAAGGGACGGCGCTTTTCACTGCTGAGCAGGAGATCACGCGACAGATTGCGCAGGCAAACCTGCAGCGGGTACGTGCTCAGTACACGGATGCGCGTAAGACACTACGTGGACTCATCGACACGTACACCAACGTCCCAAGTGCGTTGATAGCGCCGGCGCATGAGCTCCTTGGTGATCTGGATGCCAGCGAGCAGCGCTGGGAGACCGCGCTTGATCACTACCGTCGTGCACATGCGGCTGACCCAAAGCGGGCATCCAGTGAGACTAAAGTCGGCAAAATGACCGTGCAGATCGCTGATGAAGAGGCGATGAAAAAGCTTGGTCTTTCTGCAACACCGCAGCTCGATATCGAAGAGGCGCAGAACCAGTTGGCCGTCGCTACGGGCATCTCATTGGTGCTACCGGGAGCGGGTCACCTTCTGCTGAAGCAGTTCACTAAAGGTGTTCCACTGCTCGCAGCATTTATCACTGCAGTGTCCATTTCGATAGCGACGCGTGAGGCTCCACAAATTGACACTGGCGCAAAAACCCGCGTCAGCAAGACCATCGCCGCGCAGGCACAGCAAACACATACCATGCATCTCGCGGCCATTGGCATTGCGATATTCGTCTATGCAGGCACGCTCATGGATCTCATGGCACAGAGTAAACGCAAGCAGGTCAGTAAGGGAATCAATCCGGTGCCGGCAGGGGATCCAAAAGACTGGGATGTCTAACCTGCCGACACACCCATTCGCCCTTTATCGATACAGTGCGGTCTGGACCTGACCTTCATTGGTTGGTCCAATCAGCCGTTGATCGAGGCCTTGATACGGGAAGCGCAAACGATATGGGTCGAGACCCATTGCATCAAGAATGGTTGCCTGCAGGTCACGAATCGTGACTTTCCCGGATGCGACCTTGTAGCCAAGCTCATCCGTTTCGCCGTGGATATAGCCCTGCTTCATCCCGCCGCCGGCCATCCACATAGAGAACGCATGTGGGTGATGATCACGACCAAGATACGTTGAGCCGCCGCGTGCCTCGTTCATAGGGGTGCGGCCAAACTCACCGCCCCAAACAACCAGGACATCATCGAGGAGACCACGCTCCTTCAAGTCCATCACCAGTGCAGCGGTGGCTTTGTCAGTCTGCTGACACTTCTGTGGGAACGCCGTCATGAGGTCATCCCCAGGACCGGTACCGTGAATATCCCATCCCCAGTCATAAAGCTGTACATACCGCACACCCTGCTCGACCAGGCGGCGGGCAAGGAGGCAGTTCTTTGCAAAGCTGGCTTCGGCCGGGTTGGTGATACCGTAGCGCTCCAGCGTTTCCGGCTTTTCCTTGCGGATGTCAGTGACTTCCGGGACCGCCATTTGCATTCGATATGCAAGCTCATACTGCTCGGTTCGTGCGATGGTCTCGCGATCTCCGGTGCGTGCCGAGTCGAGCTTATTGAGGGTTGAGAGTGCATCAAGCGTGCGGCGGCGGCTTTGGCGATCGATACCCTTCGGATCTGACAGGAAGAGGATTGGGTCACCGGCTGCGCGGCACTGGACTCCCTGATACACGGATGGCAGAAAGCCGCTGCTCCAGATGCTCTTGCCGCCGGTTGGGTCCGTTCCTCCACTCAAAAGAACCACGAATCCAGGGAGGTTTTTATTGGATGAGCCGAGTCCATAGGTGATCCAGGAGCCCATTGATGCATTCCCCGGAAACGCATTTCCCGTGTAGATAAACATCTCAGCAGGCGCATGGTTTATCTGGTCAGTGACCATCGAGCGAACCAGCGTCATTTCATCCGTTATTTTAGAGATGTGTGGGAATTGAGAACTAACCCACATCCCGCACTTACCATATTGCTGAAAGGAGTGCGGGGATGCGAGAATCTTCGGCACACCCTTGATAAACGCGAAGCGTTCGCCTTTCATGAGCTCAGCAGGGCAATCCTGCCGGTCAAAGCGCTTTAGCATCGGTTTGTAATCAAAGCAATCCAGCGTTGGGGGAGACCCGCTCATATGGAGGTATATGACGGCCTTTGCACGTGGCTTTTTCTTTGGAATCGGAGGGATGCCATCCGGCTGAGTCTTAGGAGATGCAGTGGCATCTTCTGCCATCAGGGTTCCAAGTGCCATTGCCCCGAGACCGAGACCTGCGCCCTTAAGGAGCTCACGACGCGTCCCGGCCTCACCGGCCATCCAGATTGGGTGTTTTGTATCGATTTTCATGGTGGCTGCTATGCTTTTCTAGTTGATGGTCAGAACCTGGTCTAGGTTGAGGATTACATTGGATGTGACAGTCCACGCTGCGGCATCCACGATATCGAGATTCTTCGGCAATGGATGCGCCGCTGGGTCTGCCAGTTGTTTGGCACTTTCCATGTCCTTACTTAGGCGGGTACGTTCGGCTGTTAGCAAAGCGACGACGGCATCGATTTGCTTAGATGTTGGCTTTTGCAATGTGGCATTTTCAAGTGCCCAGGCGGCCCGCTGACGGTCACTTCCTTTGCTCTCGGTCAGTACACGAATCGCAAACCCTTGAGCAAATTCGATATACGCCGGGTCGTTTAATGTCACAAGTGCCTGTAGCGGTGTATTGGTTGGCTGTCGCCGGAGTGTACAGGCTTCGCGACTTGGCGCATCGAACGTTGCCATACTTGGATAGGGAACGGTTCGACGCCAAAACGTGTAGAGCCCGCGGCGATAGCGGTCCGCGCCCATGCTGGTCGGGTAGGTTCGTTCACCGTTGAAAGCTGCCTGCCACAGTCCATCGGGTTGCGGAGGGTAAACGCTAGGCCCACCGATGGTTGGCGTCAACATCCCGGAGAGTGCAAGAGATTGATCACGGACTCCTTCGGCATCAAGGCGGCGACGTGGGTAGTGAGACAGATAGATGTTCCGGGGATCGCGCCGCTCTGCGATTGGGCTTGCAAGAGATGTTCGCCCATAAGTGTCCGTCAGAACGATTTCCCGGATCAGCTCTTTGACATCCCAGTCATGCATAAACATCACTGCAAGCTGGTCAAGGAGCGGCTGGTTTGTCGGTAGTGCGCCTTGGATTCCGAAATCCTCTTCCGTTTCGACGATGCCTCGACCAAAGAGTTGTGCCCAGATACGGTTGACTGCAACGCGGGCGGTCAGTGGGTTATCACGGCTGAACAGCCATTTAGCGACACCAAGGCGGTTGAGCGGTGCGCCAGCGGGTAGCTTTCCAAACGCGGCCGGAACGGCTGGTTGGACGGCGTCGCCTTTCATCTGGAAGTTACCAAGCGTCAACATCGTGCTGGTGCGCTGCTTATCCGATGGCAGCTCGACCATGACAGGCACACGGACTGTCCCGATAGCGGCGCGTTGCGCCCGCAGGTCCGCAAGTGCGATGCGATCCGGATCGCCGCTCGGGATGGTCTCACGTGCGGCGACAATGGCATCGGCTACAGTCGCTTCGGCAACTGGTTTACGGTCGGCATCCAGGAGCGTGATTCGGATGCCTTTCATCTTGCCGATATGTGCATCGGTTCGCGGGTGAACGCGAACACTGTCCACAGCAACCACACTTCCGAGGTCTACTTCCCACCAGGGGTTGTCCTGATTTGCGGTGTGAGTCGTGGACTTGCGGTCAAAGTTTCCATCCGGGTTACCATCCACAGCCAGCTTTGCAGGTCCGCCGTAATCGGTGCTGCTTTGGGATGCTGACTTTCCTACGGCGATGTTTTTGCCAGCCGAGATGACTTCGACTTCAGCAAGCATCAGGAACGTGGATGTTCCGGGTTGGGTGATGCGAACAAAGCGCGCGGGCCGAGCATTTGTGTTGCCAGGAGTCTGTGGTTTGGCGGCAAGCCTGACTTCGGCGTCTTTGATGCGGGCATCAAGCTGTGCGGCAAGTTCACGTCTGCTTGGCGGTGTGACGGCAAGGAGTGGCGACTCATCCGGCTGGTCGTTATCCATTGTTTGATTGAAAACAGCGAGGAGCTGATAGTACTCACGCTGGCTGATTGGATCGAATTTGTGTGTATGGCACTGTGCGCACTGCACGGTGATGCCCATCAGACCCTGAACCGTGGTCTGGATTCGATCTTTGACTGCCGCAGTGCGGAATTCCTCATCGGATGTTCCACCTTCGGTGTTTGTCATCGTATTGCGGTGGAAGGCGGTTGCAAGACGTGTGTCATCGGTTGCACCCGGGATAATGTCTCCCGCGAGCTGCAGTGTCACAAACTGGTCGTACGGGATGTTTTTATTGATGGCATCAATGACCCAGTCACGCCATGGCCAGAGGTTTGTTCGTAGTGGGTCAGAACCGTAGCCGGCAGAGTCTGCATAGCGTGCGAGGTCCAACCAGGGACGTGCCCACTTTTCGCCAAAGTGCTTCGATGCGAGGAGCTTGTCAACGACTTTTTCTTTGGCATTTGGTGATTTGTCAGTCTCAAACGCCTGGACATCGGCGAGTGATGGCGGAATCCCGGTTAGGTCAAGAGAAACGCGGCGAAGCCATGTGCGGCGATCGGCAGCTGTGGCGGGTTTCAGGCCATTCTCAAGAATGGCTTTGTTTACGAGCGGGTCGATGGGGTTGCGTGCTCCTGGCGTGATGGGAGCCGCGACAGGCTTTGAAAATGCCCAAT
>CAZSGJ010000020.1:31797-35560 GCA_964606305.1 uncultured Armatimonadia bacterium | reverse complement strand
GCCGAATGCACCAAAGGTCGTCGATATTAGCCTGGTTCCAAGGACGTAGTCTTACGAAACGACGACCACGGATGCAAACGGGAAATATGGCTTCCTCCGCCCGGTCGGTACCTACCGTATTCAGGTGTTGGCAGTAGGCTACCTTGATGGCGACAGTGGTGTGTTTACTCTAACCAGTGCGAACACACCGCCGAATGCACCAAAGGTCGTCGATATTAGCCTGGTTCCAAGGACGTAGTCTTACTGCTTGGCGAGCTACACTTTTCCTGCACTGTGAGGTAAGTTCTTCGCTTTGCACCGTTACTTTCACCGGACATCCCGCCGTGGTGCGTCAAGTATTTCACGCTAAGTATGCCAAACGTCCTAATTCCAACGGATAATTCAACCGAAACCAATCGTAGCGCCTGTAATGGCACCCACAGTTTTGGAAGATAGCCCTAGTGGTATGGTGAAAACATGATCGCATCGAAAAAGATAACCTTTGGCACCGATGGCTGGCGCGCCGTGATGGCACGCGAGTTCACATTCGACAATGTCGCCCTCGTCGCACAATCCATCGCAGACCATGTCAACGGCCAAGGGAAAGGCAGCAAAGGCATTGTCATCGGATACGATGCACGTTTTCTGAGCGAACAATTCGCCGCTCTCGTTGCCGACATTTTGGGCGCCAACGGTATCCCCGCATATGTCGTCGACCGAGACACCCCAACGCCTGTGGTCGCGTATACCATCAAAGACATGAACCTGGCCGGCGCCGTGATGCTGTCCGCATCGCATAACCCCCCGGAGTACCACGGCATCAAGTTCATCCCCGATTACCTTCACCCAGCGCTCCCAGCAGACACGGATCCTATCGTCAGCCGTATCGCTGTCCTTCAGGATAACCCTGACTTGGTCAAAACCGGTGGTCCGGCTCCAACGAGGATCAACCCGCAGCCAGCCTACTTTGCCCACGTGCGCAAGCTGATCGACTTTGATGCCATCAGCAAGGCAAACCTGACCATCTGTGTAGACCCCCTCTACGCAGCAGGACGCGGATACCTCTCAACCCTCCTCGAAGAAGCCGGCGTCAACGTCCATACCATCCACAATGAACGTAACCCGCTGTTTGGTGGCAGCCTACCTGAGCCAAATGCAACCAACCTCCGCGAGCTGGGCGCCCTTGTTCGCAACACCGGTGCACAGATTGGTCTCTCGATGGATGGCGATGCGGACCGTTTCGGGATGGTGGATGAAACGGGAACGTACATCACGAGCAATGATGTCCTCCAGCTGACCGCATGGCACTGGGCCCAAAGAATGGGCACCGGAGCCATCGTGCGCTCCGTTGCAACCAGCGGACGCATAGATGCCATTGCACGCCAAATGGGCGTCGAAATCATTGAAACACCCGTTGGGTTCAAGTGGGTTGGCGCGATGATGAAGCAGCACGATGCGATCATGGGCGGTGAGGAATCCGGCGGGCTCTCCGTCCGTGGACATATCCCGGAGAAGGATGGCATTGTTGCCGACCTCGTCCTGACCGAGATGGTCGCAAAGACCGGACGGACGCCAGGGTCTATTCTCGCAGAGCTGCGTGACCAGCTAGGAACGTTTATCGCTACACGCATCGACCTCCGCGTGCCGGAAGCAAGCAAGGCAAATCTGATGGATACCTTGCGGAATACTCCGCCAACCGAAGTTGCCGGGCATAAGGTTGTCTCCGTGAACAAAGCGGATGGCGTAAAGCTCCTCCTTGATGACCACTCCTGGTTGTTGATTCGCCCAAGTGGCACGGAGCCATTGGTTCGTGCCTATATGGAAGCGACATCGAAGGCCGGTGTGGATGCTCTAAAGGTTGCCGCACATACACTTGCACCAGATGGGGTGGATGTTACACACTAGCCGTTAATGCACACCCCCGACTCCAGAACACCACGCCGGAAAGTTCCTGCTTCCATGCTTATAGGGGTGGGAGCGCTTGTGCTTGGAATCGGGGGCTCTGTGCTGAGAGACAGGTTGTCTGGCAATCAGCCCTCCACACCGGAGGCTACTCTCCCATTTGATGCCATTCCCGTCAACGAAACCCGAACCACGGAGTTTATGCAGCCTGTCGCATCCGTAATTGATGACGAGACGGCATCCAAGCTTGCACGTCGCGCAGACCCGCGAATGATGAGCTATATGCGCGAGAATCCTGCACTGTCATCTGCAGGCAGCACACCATCAGGAAATGCAGCAATGTTCTTCGGCAACATTGATGGTGCATCTCCAGATGACCATGAGCATCGGCATACTCTACTGGAACATCCGGGTCTGACGATTTCCTACTCAGGTCAGTACCGTACTCCGAATTGGGTGGCCTGGGATATCTATGAACAGGACCTCACGGGTCCACCACTGATGCCGCGAAACCTCATCCCGGATGCACGTGCAGGTGGTCCACAGTGGTCAGCAACGGCGGATGAGCTGCTCAGGGAGAAACTTACCCCTCTCCAGCTCTGCTCACCGGATGATCGCCGTTCAGATAAAACCAAACAACAGTCGACGTTTGTGATCACCAATGTTGTTCCGAGCTATGCCGCGGTTAAGGGTGGTCCGTGGCAGGACTTTGAGCAACACTGCCGTGCTCTTGTGAAGCAAGGTTTTGTCTGCCATGTCATTGCGGGCACCGTTATGGATGATGTCCATCCCCGAATGGTGCCAAAGTCAAACATTCGTATCCCGGATGCACTTTGGAAATTGGTCCTCGTCAGTCCTCCGGGTGTTGGGACCGCATCTGATGTCGATGAGCATTGCCAACTACTGGCCATAAGGGTCCCAAACCGACCAGACATTCTCGACAAAAACTGGCAGGCATACACAACAACGGCCGCCGCTATAGAAGCGGCGACCGGATTGAATCTAATGATGTCATTTAAGCCCGATACTGGGGCGTTACTACGTACGGCACCGGCCGGACCAATGCCTGTTCCGATGCGCTAGCGCATGTCAGGCGTTACTTGCGTCCACGGCTGAGGTCAAGAATCTCAACCTTGCGGAAGTCAACAGGGTGGCTCTCACTTTGCAGAGAGATGGTTCCGCGCTCGAGGAGCTTGGGCGTCCCAGGTGTCCATGCGGACTTTGAAATGCCATCACGCTCATCGATTTGTGGCTGCGTGTATTCGAGTACGAGCTTGCCATTAATGAAGTGCTTAATGGACTCGGAGCCGAGCACTTCCACTTCACATGTCACCCACTGGTCGCCATCAAAGGTATCGGATGATGAATCCGTGCAGTGCGGTGTGAAGAGCTTGCCCTTCATCACTACATTGGTTCCTGGAGTACAGAGGTTGGCAGTACTACGCTTGCCATTGCCAAGACCGCCAAGCAGCTGAACCTCAATAGAGCACGGAAAGTCCTGAGTGAGCGTCATAGATTCCGGTGTCTGGCCATGCAGCATCAATCCAGAGTTACGGGTTGCCCAGCCTGGACCATCCGGGAGCTGCTGACCGACAAACCGATACTCCGCGCGAAGGCGATAGTGGCTGAACTGCGTCTTGTAGAAAAGATGCCCAAAGCGTTCGTTGAACTTCCCACCGTATTGGTCATAGCGGACGGAGATCATGCCATTTTCAACACGGAAGGTATCACCGAAGTTCACACCGGCCGGCGAACCAACAATCTTTGGCGTCCAATCCTTAAGGTCACGCCCATTGAACAACTTTTGCCACTTTTCGAACATCATGGAAACCCTTTCAGAAGCCTCAGTGTATCAGCGGTGACTATCTATCAATCGTGAACA
>CAZSGJ010000020.1:6348-31697 GCA_964606305.1 uncultured Armatimonadia bacterium | reverse complement strand
ATGGCAATCCACTGCATCCACTTTCTGCTCAAAGACATCATCAATCGGAACTGCAATCTCCGGAACAAATGCCCCATGCTCTGTAAAGACATCAAACCAGTGCGCAAACACCGGCATCCGGGTTAGAAATGGCGTGTCAGGACACATCATCGGGACTGTGAGCATGTAGGTGGCATCGACGACCAGCTGGGCTGTGTAGCGGTGATCCCGATGATAATCGACGGTGCGATTAAAGATGACAAGGTCAGGTCCCGTACCGGGCTCTCCGAAGCTGCGGATAGTCCGAATGATGGCATCGGTGGTGGGTTTATCGACATAGACTTCGCCATCGTGCACATTCAGACAAATATAGTCAGCGCCTACACAGGCCGCAGCTTTGGTGGCCTCGATATGTCGTCGTTCAGCAAGAAGGGCCGGATTGTCTATGTACTCGCCTGCAAAGTGGCCTTTATCTCCATTGGTGACAGAAACATAGCGAACTTTGTGCCCGCGAGCCGTCAGACGCGCAGTCAATCCACCACAGTTAAGCTCATTGTCATCCGGGTGGGCCCCGATAATCATGACATACAGAGGTTGGTCCATAAACTCCCTTTCACTTTGTAATGCGGGTCATCCTGCCTTGCCGTAAAGAAAAACCTCCCGGAACAAAACGTCCCGGGAGGCATTCGTTTTTCGGAACCGTATAGACGGTCCGCGTTCTGGCTTAGTAGCCGCCCATTCCTGGTGCACCGCCGCCAGCTGGTGCTGCAGCACCCTTCTCTGGACGCTCGGCAATCAGCGCTTCGGTGGTCAGAACGAGGCCTGCGATGGATGCAGCATTCTGAACCGCGGAGCGGGTGACCTTTGCAGGATCGACGACACCGGCTGCCATGAGGTCTTCGTAGGTGTTGGTTGCTGCATTGTAGCCGAGGCCGCCTTCGCGAACCTTGGAGACAACAACAGAGCCTTCCTGACCAGCATTTTCAGCGATGGTGCGCAGTGGTGCTTCGAGAGCGCGTGCGATGATCGCTGCGCCAATCTTCTCATCACCCTTGTACTCGCCAGCGTTGATGGCATCGATTGCCTTAAGCAACGTGGTTCCGCCGCCTGGGACAATACCTTCCTCAACCGCAGCACGGGTAGCGGAAAGTGCGTCTTCGATACGCAGCTTCTTTTCTTTGAGCTCGGTCTCGGTTGCAGCACCGACCTTGACAACAGCCACGCCACCAGCGAGCTTTGCAAGGCGCTCCTGAAGCTTTTCGCGATCGTAGTCAGAATCGGAATTACCGATCTGAGCCTTGATCTGTGCGATGCGACCCTGGATTGCATCTGCCTCGCCAGCACCCTCAACAATGGTGGTGTCTTCCTTGGTAATGACGATGCGCTTTGCACGGCCAAAGTAAGAAAGGTCATCGAGGTTCTCGAGCTTGATGCCGAGGTCTTCGGTGATGAACTTGCCACCGGTGAGGATTGCGATGTCTTCCATCATGGCCTTGCGGCGGTCGCCAAAGCCTGGCGCCTTGACTGCAACCACATTCAGAATGCCACGGATCTTGTTGACAACCAGAGTTGCCAATGCTTCGCCATCGACATCTTCCGAAATGATGACCAATGGGCGGCCAGCACGGGAAACTGTCTCAAGTGGCTTGATGAGGTCTGCGACGGCAGAGATCTTCTTTTCGTAGAGGAAGATGTATGGCTCGTCGAGGACAGCCTCCATGCGCTCTGAATCGGTGACCATGTACGGGGAGATGTAGCCCTTGTCAAACTGCATACCTTCAACGAGCTCGAGCTCGGTCTGGGTACCCTTGGACTCTTCAACCGTGATGACGCCGTCTTTGCCAACAGCTTCCATCGCCTTTGCAACGAGCTCACCGATGGTGCGGTCGTTTGCCGAGATGGTCGCAACGTTTGTGATGGCCTCTGCACCCTCAACCGGGGTCGCAATGCGGCGGATTTCAGCGATTGCTGCTTCCACTGCCTTGTCGATACCGCGCTTGATGATGGTTGGGTTGGAGCCTGCAGCGACGTTACGCATGCCTTCGCGGACGATGGCCTGTGCGAGAACGGTTGCCGTTGTGGTTCCATCACCAGCAACATCGTTTGTCTTTGATGCAACTTCGCGAACGAGCTGTGCGCCCATGTTCTCGAACTTGTCTTCGACTTCGATTTCCTTGGCAATGGTCACACCGTCATTGACGATGCTTGGGCTGCCGAACTTCTTCTCAAGGACAACATTGCGTCCCTTTGGGCCAAGGGTGACCTTGACTGCATCGGCGAGGATATTTACGCCACGCTCGAGGGAGCGGCGTGCAGATTCGTTGAACTGTAAATCTTTAGCTGCCATGATTAACCCTCCACGACTCCGAGAATGTCATCCTGCCGCATAATCAGGACATCCTGACCATCAACCTTGACTTCGGTTCCGCCGTACTTGGAATACACAACCTTGTCACCAACAACGACTTCCATCGGTGCAACGGAGCCATTGTCAAGGGTCTTGCCTGGTCCAACTGCGATTACCTCACCGGTCTGTGGGCGCTCCTTGGCGCTATCCGGGAGAACGATACCACCGCTGGTCTTCTCTTCAGCTTCAAGTGGCTTCACAACAATACGATCACCCAAAGGCTTAAGCATGTTTCTGATCTTCCTTTTCCAAAAGTCTCATCCGCAGCCTGATTGGCACTCACACCAACCGACTGCCAGCATGCAAATGTTACCGCTGGACGAAAGCGACTTCAAGATGGTGATTTCTTAAACTTACGGGATTTTCGGAGGTTTTCTCATTATTGATAGAACACACTTCCACTGGCGGATCCCTCGGATGTGTACCGTAATGTCCAGTACCATCGATAAGCCATCCTGAAGGCGTGCAAACTATCAATTCTTTGGGAACCGGAGTCCCGTTGATATGGTCTACTGATTACATGTTGCACAACCAGACCGCACAGGAAGTCGTCGTCCTCGTGGATGATGCCAACACCGTTTTAGGCACTGCCCCGAAAGCGACCGTACACACGGATAACACACCGCTGCACCGTGCATTCAGCTGCTTTTGTTTTCGCCGGGATGGCAAGCTCCTTACGCAGCGTCGCGCACTCCACAAGGTCACTTGGCCCGGTATCTGGGCTAACTCGGTCTGCGGTCACCCTGGCCTGAATGAATCCAATGAGTGTGCCGTCTACCGCCGGATGCGTCACGAGCTTGGCATCACTACCGCATCCAAAATGGCGTGCATGGCTCCCGACTTCCGCTATCGTGCCGAGCTGGATGGCGTCGTCGAAAATGAGCTCTGTCCTGTGTTTGTGGCGATTGTCGATCAGGATGCCACGCCGAACCCGCAGGAAGTGGATGCCTGTGCATGGGTCACTTGGGGCGAATTTGTTTACCTCTGCCGGCACGTCTCTGGTGCGTATGCACCGTGGACAATCCTCGAAGTCGAAGCCTTGTTGGCAAACCCTGACTTTGTCCGCTTGCTGACAACATTGGGCGTCGATGCGCACAGCGAGGTCGCACCCTCCGCCTGACCACTAGCGACAAATTAACGGTAGTCGATTACGGCCGAGAGAAATCCATTCGCTGCATTCAACAATGCCTCGGCCTCATTAAGATTAACATTCCGCCGTGCCATCACGATCGCAGTCTTGACACTGCCACCAGCCGCATGAAGTAGATCCTGGACCGTTTCAATATCGGAAACCTGACCAATATCGGCGACGAGTCGCTCCGCGCGTTTGACCAGCTTTGCGTTGGAACACTGCACATCCACCATTCGGTTGCCATAGGTTTTCCCGATACGGACCATTGCCCCCGTACTCAGCATGTTCAGGATGAGCTTTTGAGCCGTCCCACTCTTCATCCGTGTGCTGCCCTGAAGAACTTCCGGACCTACCACGGCTTCGATGGGAATATCAGCTTCGGCGCAAAGTGGCGCATCCTGACTGTTCGCAATACCAACGGTTGTTGCACCGCGTACTTTGGCCTCAGCGATCGCCGCACGCACAAACGGAGCACCACCGCTTGCGCTAATCCCAACAACGACATCATTGGACTGAATTTCGGCATCCCGAATGGCCTGCGCTCCGGCACTGGAATCGTCTTCCGCGCCTTCGATCGCCCGCGTCAGCGCACGCTCTCCGCCGGCAATGATGCCAAACACCATCTCAGGTGAAACACCAAAGGTTGGCAGGCACTCGCTGGCATCCAAGACTCCGAGGCGACCGCTCGTCCCTGCACCGACGTAGACCAGACGTCCACCTGAACGAAACGCATCAGCGATTCGATCAACAGCCGCTGCGATTTGTGGGAGGACAGCCTGCACGGCCGCGACTGCTTTTGCATCCTCCCGATTGATGATGGCAAGCATTTCGCTCGTTGGCAGCCGGTCAAGGTTGTTACTAAGGTCGTTTACCAGCTCGGTGGTCGGAAGGCTGTTGTCCATGGTGTTTAGTCTACGGGATGGTCTTCATCTACAGAAGACGCAAATGGTAGACTTTTGCCTACGACTTTTGTTTCGGAGGAATTGACATGCCGATTTACGGCTATCGTTGTACTGCTTGTTCACACGAATTTGAGCGCGAGCAGCGCATCACCGAGGAGCCTATCAAGGTATGCGAGCGCTGTGATGCGCCGGTTAAGAAGATCATCTATCCTGTTGGCATCGCATTCAAGGGAAGTGGCTTCTATGTGAATGACTATAAAGGTGGTTCTAGCACCACGCCTTCAGCACCGGTTACAACAACCACTGAAAGTGCACCCGCGGCAGCGGCACCGGCGGCAACACCAGCGGCACCGAGCACAACCAAAGAATAACTTCCCTTCTTTTATGTAGAAAGCCCGCTGGTTTCCAGCGGGCTTTTCTGTTGCGTTCAGCATCACCGCTATTCGGCAAAAGAAAAAACCCCGCCTGGTCAGACCAGCCGGGGTTTTGCACTTAATGCGGTCTCAAAGACCAGCGCTTACTTCTGGCTCTTGATTTCCAAGCGACCAGTTGCAGGATCGAAGTTGACATCAACATCGAGTGCCTGACCAACGAAGGACAGAGGAACAATGGCACGACCGGATTCAACATTGACCTTGCGTCCGATGTTGACGTTTTCGCCGTTGACCTTAGCGGTGGATCCGCCAACCTTGAAGGACACTTCGCGATCAGCATTTACAGCACGCACAGTCTTTGCATTGTGTGCCCAGGAAACCTGGCCGCCGGTGTGCTCAAAGATCTGACGGAATGGTGCGAGAGGCAGACCATTCTCGATGCGAGGTGCAACGTCAAATGCGATCTGTGTGCCATCGAATGCGATCTGCAGGGTCTTGCTGGAGAGCTCAGGGAGCTTTGCAAGTGCAGCAACACCAAGCTTTGGCATGTTTGCGGCAGGCGCTGCAGCGCGCACTACAGGGCTCATCGTACGCTTTACGGTTTGCATCACAACCGGCTTGACCGTGGTGCGTGGTGCAGCAGCCGAAACCGGAGCAACAGCAACAGGACGTGCAATCGGAGTCATGTTCGCAATCGTCTTGGTCGCGATTCCAGCAAGGACCGGACTTCCAAGAACATCAGGAGCTGGCGCTACGACAGCACCTGCAGGAACGACAACCGTAGCAGGCATCGGAGTCAACGAGCGGCTCGCAACGCGGATTCCACCGGCCAAGGATGGCATCGGTTCGACAACCGTCGTCGAGATAGCGGACAACCGGGCAACAGCAGCGGAAGGAATAACCGTTCCGGGAACAGAGGTGGTGACCGTCTTAGGAGCGGCTGGCTCTACGACAACAGGCTTTGGCATCGGGGTCGGTGCAACACGGGTGGTGAAACCGCCTGGATTGTCAACGTAGACTTGCATCTTCTGGGTGGATGTTGCATTTGCAGACTCGATGTAAGCGGTTGCCTCCACCAAGTGGTAACCATTGCCAACCGATGTGGTGTCCCAGACAAAGGAGTATGGTGGGTAGTTCTTCAGGGTCTTGAACTGCTTGTCAACGAAGAACGAAACGTATGGATGAAGATGTTCATCCTTGACATTCACGCCGATTTCAACGGAACCCATCAACTTCTTAGGCAGGGCACGGAATGCCATATCCGGTCCAGCAGCTGCCGTACGGTTTGTAAACGCTGCAGCAGGTGTATTGCGCACACCATCCACATTTACAGGCACCGTTACTTCGCTGGTGTTGCCATCTTCAGCGATAAGTGTAACCACAACGGAATGCAATCCGGCGGTCAGGGAGCGGCCATCAATCTCAAAGCTAAGGACGAACTTTGCGTATGGACTCTCAAAGTCGCGGCGTACCCAGCGAACGCCATCCACAGAAAGCTCAGCTGCTTTGATGCGGGACTGGGTCTTTGCAGTGAAGGAAACCTCAAGTGGAAAAACACTTGGGGAGACAATTTCGCCAGCAATCGGGCGAAGAACACGGAGATCTGCGGCAGTACCACGGACAATCGGAGCCTGCTGAGCAACCGCTGGAGCAGCTCCGGCAACTCCCAACATCGCAAGCGCTGCGGCCGAAACTATCTGAGTCTTCATAGTGCGCACGTCCTTATTCAAACTATTCAAAACCGTTGCCAACCAAGAGGGCTATTCCGACTTACCCTTAAACAGGGCAACAATCGCCATCGCATGTCCATGGCCAAGCTGAAAGTCTTCTTTCAACCACGCGATAATCGCACCAGCCTTGACATCCTGCCTGAGAACACCGTTTTCGAGGAAGCCTTTCGCTTCACCGAGAACCTTGAAATCCTCAGGGCTCTTGCCCGTCTTCGCCTGAATGTTACTTATGTATGCCTGAAATGACATCCAATCTCCTGAAAAAGCACCGAAAGCGCCTTCTTTACGCGACCGAAGCTTATAACAACAACCAAATGTCTCCAGCGACACACTGAGCATCGTGAGCGTAACACGCAGATTCCAACACTGTCAAATTTATGGTCGGCGAATTGTCCATCAATATTTATGTATTCAATGCCCGGGACAATCTCCCGAACACCAACGAATATTCGTAGAAAAACGTCAACATTCCTCTTACACGATTAACATCTGTGATGGATTTCACCATCAGGCACTACCGTAGAATACGCCGTGTACCTTCCGCTCCCGCTACCTGACATCGGCTCTGTGCGTTTTGCCGCCTTCGACATGGATGGCACCCTCCTCGGGCCTGACCATGACATGCACCCTGAAAACATTGCGGCACTCCACCACCTCAGGGCGAATGGAATCCATGTCCTCCTTGCCAGCGGACGCAACCATGAGAACATTTCCAGCTGGTATCGCCGTCTAGGGCTGACAGGTCCCATCGTGAGTGGAAATGGCGCACTCGTACGGGATTTCGCATCGGGATTCACTATCAAGGAGGCAACCGTTAGTCCGGAAACCGCTCTCGATGTGCTGGCACTCGGCCGCCAGATCGGCATCACACAGGTTGTCGACCACACGGATGGCCGTGCTGTCGTCGAACATCAATCCTACTGGGGTGACATCGTCGGTGAACGCTGCGGGTCAGCACTTGGTGTCGTCGATAATCTGGATGAGCTCTGCTCTGCCGGACCTCGAAAACTTTTGTGGGTGGATGATGGCGAAACCATCGCTTACTGGGAAAACGAGCTAAGCCGCTTGCTCGCAGGGAAAGCTCACATTTGCGTCAGCGGGGCTGAGTACCTTGAAATTCTCCCTGCAGACACACACAAAGGATCCGGGGTGATGGCAGCCGCTGAATATCTCGGCTACCTTGCCGACGCCACGCTCTCCGCGGGAGACAGTGATAATGATGCAGAAATGCTTCAGTGGGCACGATATGGACTCGCGATGCCCCATGCCACACAGAAGGCAAAAGCCTCGGCTTGGGCTACGCTCCCGGATGGCCCCCCGGAAACGCTGATTGCACGCTTTGTCGACAAGCTGCTGCAACGATAGAACCAGGTAGCCTAATTACTACAGTGGTAGCGGTTGAAACGAACCAAGTCCATCGGGCGGAGAGGCATTGTCCGAACAGGCGCCGGATCATCGATACGCTCTATCGCCTCTGATAGCCATCCACATACAATCTGCAGACGTTCCAATGTGTCCGTCAGCTCCAGCATCTCCTGACGCTTGTTCATAGGAATCGGCACCACGCACACACAGGCAAAGGACAATACGACAGGATCACTCGGCAGCTCAACCTCCCCAAGCTCCTCCCCGGACTTGCTTAAGTGCTTCTCCAGAAAACGCGTCAACAACGCGCCGGCTTTCTCTGCCCACGGCCGCAGAATATCTATGTCGCACGGCTCGTCATCAAATGTCTCAACCATTGCCATCCGGAAGGACATCCCATCGTGTGTATCAAGGACACGAAAACGCTCTTCGCCGGCGACATGCACGTTGTAACGACCATCTTTCGTCGGATCAACACGGACAAATTCAGCGGTACACCCTACCGAATGATAGGTAGGTTCCCCCGAAACGGTATCCACACCATGCAGCATCACAATGCCGAATGGGCTATCTCTGTCAACGCAATACGCCAGCATTTCCTTATAGCGCTCTTCGAATAAGTGCAGCGGCAAAATCATCTTTGGCAACATCACCAAATTGAGCGGAAACAGGGGAATCGAGCGGATAGCCATACGTATACGTTAATGTACACCATCCGCATCCAATCCAAGCCAACCGTCAGGATTCCCCACAATCCGATAGTATCTACGGGCATTCACAAGAATTCACCGGCACTACCTGCCACCGGATGCCACCAAGGAAAGCACGATGACACCCCGAAAGAACGAAAAGCCCATCCCGGAGACGCCGCTCGAAGTCTCAATCCGCAACCTGTCATCCAATGGCGCATTCGTCGGAAATGTCACTGGTCCCGAAGGCTCTCCACACATCGGGATGACTGCGTTTGTCCCCTACACCGCCGCGGGTGAAACACCCCTCGTGCAAGTGCAACGGATGTGGTCAAAGCACCTCGAAGCCGAAGCCATCAGTATCCCTAATCCGTCCGCTGACCGCGTAGAACCCAAGTGTCCGCATTACGGCACCTGCGGCGGGTGCCACACAATGCATCTCTCGCATGCGGCGCAGCTCACAGCAAAGCGCACCATGGTTCAGGACAGCCTCGCAACCGGCGGCCTCCCCGAGCTCGTAAGTCTTGTTGAGCCTGTCGTCGAAGGCCCTGAGTTTGGCTATCGCCAGCGGGTAACCCTCCAGGTCGCCGGAGCACGTGCCGGTTACTTTGAGCGCCGCACCCACCGCCTGATGCCTCCAACGGCCTGCCCGGTCACGACACCCGGCATCGAGAAGCGCATCGCGAAGGGCATCGTGATCCGCGGTATCCCCCTCGACCACGATGCACAGCTCTTCATTGAAGAAGGCGACAATGGCGTCTTTGGCGTGCTGGACATAAAGGGAAATCCAAAGAAAGTCGCAGTCGACCGTATCGTCGCGCAGCTCTCCCGTGACTTTGATGGCGGCCAACTGCGTATCGGAGGCATCGTCAAAGCCGTCTACGGACGCAGCCATGTCCACCGCACCATCGATGGCGCAGAGCAGTGGGCAGTAGCCGGAGGCTTCCAACAAGCCAATCGCGTTATTAACGAAGCCCTTATTAAGGCCGTCGCCGATATCGCCGCTGACAGCAAACCGCAGCGCGCCGCCGACCTCTATGCAGGTGCTGGGAACTTTGCATTTGCGATGGCTCAGCGGAACATCCCCGTCATCGCCGTCGAGTCCAACCCACTGCTTGCAGGCTCTGCAAAGGCCGAAGCAAAGCGCCGCGCTTTGAACATCAAGGTCCACGATGACTCTGTTGAGCACTATGTCCGAAATGGCGCACCACATGCCGAGCTGATTGTCGCTGACCCGCCACGCGCCGGACTCGACACCGTCGCGCGCAAGCTCCACGGCCACGGAGCCCGGACACTGGTGCTGCTAAGCTGCCACGTCCCGGCGATGGTCCGTGACCTCCGCGCCCTGCAATCTGTTGGCTGGTCTGTCAGGAGCATCACTCCCTACGATATGTTCGCACAAACCGCCCACGTGGAAGTCCTGACGATCCTGACCCGCGAGGATGACGGCGAGCCTTGGATCGACCCTAAGGATCTTGAAGAAGAAGACATCTACGCAAGCTAGATGCAACGTTAGTCGCTGCGGGTTCATCCGTTGAATCGGGCAATTGCACATGCCTTTCGTAGACATGTTCATTGACGAACCCGCGGCAAGCAAGGTTAATAGAGATATGTCTACTCCCATCGTATGGCGCGGCGTCTTCCCTGCGTCCACCACCCAGCTGAATGAAGACCAGTCGCTCAACCTCGATGCTACCGGTGCCCACCTTGAGCGCCTGATACAAAGCGGCGTCACGGGACTTGTCATGTGCGGATCCCTCGGCGAGAACCAGTGTCTCAGCACCGAGGAGAAAGTCGCCGTCGTCGAGCATGCCGTCAAGGTCTCCGCCGGCCGTGTCCCGGTCCTCAGCGGCGTCGCCGAAATGTCCACCCGCGCAGGCGTTGAGTACATCAAGAAGTGTGAAGATGTTGGAGCAAGCGGCGTGATGGTCCTGCCGGCGATGGTTTACAAAGCTGACCGCCGCGAAACGCTGGCGCATTACCGCACCATCGCCAAGTCGACATCTTTGCCGATTCTCATCTACAACAACCCTGTTGGCTACACGGTTGACATCACTGCGGAAATGCTCGCAGAGCTGGCTGACCTGCCAAACCTCCAGGCCATCAAGGAATCAAGTGCGGACACAAGCCGCATCGTTGACATCCGCAATGCCGTCGGTGACCGCTACGCAATCTTCGCCGGAGTCGATACCCTCGTCATGGAGTGCGCCCTCCTCGGAGCCGTCGGCTGGATCGCCGGAGTCGGCCTCGCCTTCCCCGAAGAGAACCAGAAGATCTGGGACCTTATCGAGGCAAAGCGCTACGACGAAGCGATGGAAATCTACCAGTGGTTTATGCCATTGCTGCGCCTTGACCTTGGTGTTCACTTTGTGCAGAAGATCAAGATGGCGATTGCGGCAACCGGACTTGGAACCGAATATGTGCGTGCTCCACGCTTGATGCTGACCGGTGCCGAGCGCGCAGAAGTCGAAGCCATCATCGCGCATGGCCTGGCTAACCGCCCGGACCTGTCTAAGTACAACTAGTAACAAGCGAAACGTTTGTCCCGCAGCGCCCAGTTTCCCGAATAATCTGTTCGTGGAGGCTCGGGCGCTGCGGTCATTCACAGGGTTGATACATCCCGTGAGCATGTGCTGGTTAACAAGACCATCACTTGCTTGTAAGATGCATCCGTGGACCGCAGAACTTTCCTGACACAGGCATCCGGATGTGCCGCTGGTGCATCCCTGATCGCCGCGGGATGTCACTTTGACCCAATCACTTCGGATAACACCAAAACCATCGAGGTCGCGGTGTTCGAAGGTGGCTTTGGAATCGAGTGGCATAAGGATATGGCGCGCCGCTACGAAGCGATGCACCCCGGGGTCAAAGTCAACCTCTGGGGCGACCCGCGCGTGGATGAAAAGATCAAGCCGCGTGTCCTCCGTAGAAATCCACCGGACCTCGCAAGCTGCACGCTCCCCGTCTGGAAGCTGATCACCGCTGGCCGCCTCTATCCCATGGATGATGCTCTGGCATCCCCTGCCTATGGCGCCGAAGGCAAGACGTGGAAAGAAACATTGAGAGCGGGCGTTCTTGCAGACTATGTGTATGAAGACAAGACCTACGCTCTGCCAAGTAACCTCGGGGTCTGGGCCTGCTGGTACTCAAAAAAGCTATTCCGTGAGCATGGCTGGGTTGCTCCTTCTACCTGGGATGAGCTGACATCCCTGTGCGAAAAAATGCTCGCAGCTGGCATCGCCCCACTGGCGTTCCAGGGCAAGTATCCTCAGTACGCCTGGTCAACAATTCTGAGCTGCTACCAACGCCTCGTGCCATTCGAAAAGTGGTACGACATCGAGGACTTCAAAAAAGGCGCATTTCAAGACCCGGCATTCGTAAAGGCCGCCGACCTGATGCAGGAGCTCGCGGTCAAGTACTTCCAAAAGGGCGCGCTCGCGATGACGCATACCGAATCGCAAATGGAATGGGCCAACGGCCGAGCCGGGATGGTCTTTTGCGGGCTTTGGCTCAAAAAGGAAATGGAAAAAGCGCTCCCGGATGATTTTGAAATGGCGTGTTTCCCGGTACCAATGGTCGCGGGTGGCACCGGTGACCCAAAGGCCATTTACTCAGGCGGGGGCGAGTCGTTCTTTATTTTCAAAGATGGTAAGCACCCTGAAATCGCTGCCGATTTCCTAAAGTTTCTCTTGAGCATCGAGCCGGCACGCGACTACGTAAAGCGTAATGACTCACTGACCCCCGTTATCGACTGTCAGGTCGGCGTGAAGATTTCAAGCGCACTGCAAAGCGCAGTGGATGCAATCGAGGGTTCGACACGGATGTACAGTGACCGCCTCAGCACCCTCTACATCGAATGGCACCGAACACTTGTCCAACAGGCACAGGCGGACCTGCTCCGCGGTGCCATCAACGGCCAGCAGTTTGCCGACCGGCTGGAAGCGGGCGCTGAAGCAGTGCGCAACAATACAAACATCTACAAACCACCAGCACGCGGAGTACCAGCGCTATGAGCCCACAACACCTCAGCCGGGACACCAAGCGTTTTTTGTGGATGGGCATTCTGCCATCCGCGCTGCTGTATTGCCTCTTCGTGATCTGGCCGGCAATCAATGCCCTGATGTACAGCTTTACACGCTGGGATGGCCTGTCAACGCCTGTCTGGATTGGCATCGACAACTTCGTCAACCTCTTCAAGAGTGGAAGCGACTTCGTCACGGCCATCGGGCACAACATCTACCTAACCGTGGTCCCCGGGAGCATCATCCTTACGCTGGCGCTTTTCTTCGCCTGGATGATTCATCTCAAAGTCGCTGGCTCTACCCTGTTCCGCGTGACGTTCTTCTTCCCAAATGTCATCGCAAGCGTCGCCGTGGCGCTGCTCTGGGTCCTGCTCTACTCCACAACCGAAATGGGTCCGATTAACAACATCCGGCAAGCCCTCCACCTCGAGAAAATCCCATTCCTCGAATCCGCGCGCTTGCTGCAATCTATTGTCCCGATGATGGTTTGGAGCGCGACAGGCTTTTATCTCGTGCTGTTCTTGGCTGCGATGGAAAACATCCCGGCAGATTACTACGAGGCCGCCCACCTGGATGGCGCATCTCCAACACTGCAGTTCATCAGGATTACACTGCCATTAATGTGGGATGTCCTGACAACAGGCATCATCTTCCTCATTGTCGGCGGCCTGAAATTCTTCGATGCCGTGTGGGTGATGGAAAATGGCCGGCCGAGTCCAGCGACGCACACCATGTCATCCCTGATGTACGCAAAAGTCTTTGAGGAGTACAACGTGGGTTATGGCACCGCGATTGCCGTCCTTCTTTTCGTACTCGTACTGGTCGTGACCCGTATCAGCATGCGCCTTCTGAAGCGCGAGAGGCTGGAGTACTAGCATGCGCGGCTCTCTCATCGAAAAACTTGGCACGCTGGTGCGAACGGGTGTCCTGGGACTCTGGATGCTTGGTGTTGTCCTCCCGATGTTCTGGGTGCTAGCGACCAGCCTCAAGAGCACTAAGGAAGTAACGCGCAGCCCGTTTGGTATACCGGATGCACTGGCGCACCCCGGTGCGAAGACATTTGCCGTCATCGCCGAAAACTACACCAAAGCCTGGGTAGGTTCGGGATTTAGTGCCTACTTTTGGAACTCTCTGAAAGTCGTAAGTATCAGCCTTGCGTTGATTTTACTTCTTGGCAGCATGGCTGCATATTGCCTTTCGCGCTTTGAGTTCCGCGGCCGGAATGCCATTTACAACGCGTTTGTCGCGGGCTTGCTGATTCCGATGCAGCTCATTCTCATCCCGCTGTTCTTCCAATACGCGGACTGGTCGGATGTGCTGACGCGTAGTTTTGCGCCCGTTGCCCGGATGCTGCAGCTTGGGAACCTGACGGTTTCGCTCCACAATTCGCACGAAGGCATTATTCTTATCTACGTTGCCGCGAGTCTTCCATTTACGATTTTTACGCTGACATCGTTCTTTGGGACGCTGCCCGGCGGGGTTCGCGAAGCGGCAATGATGGATGGTGCGAGCGAAGCGAGGACGTTCTTTAGTGTAATGTTGCCCCTTGCGCGCCCGGGACTCATCACGGTCGCTATCTTCAACTTTCTTGGTCTTTGGAATGAATACCTCTTCGGCATCGTCTTCCTGGCAGATAACAAGCTCAAGACGCTGCCACTCGGGCTTGCCAGTATCTCGATGCAGGCGCAGTACAAGAGTGACTTTGGTCTGATGTTCGCCGGGCTTGTGATCACAATGGTCCCGACACTTGTCGTTTACCTGCTGCTGCAAAAGCACCTGACAAAGGGAATCACCGCGGGAGCGGTCAAAGGCTAGAACGATTAAAGTCCGGCATTCGTTGGTGATGAAATGAAACTTCTCCTGACATCTGCGGGAATCAAAAACCCCAGTATCTACCAGACCCTCCTCGAACTGTTAGGCAAGCCGGTGTCCGAAGCGAATGCACTGTGTATCCCGACCGCGATGTACGGTCATCCATGGGTCGGCCCCGGCACAAAGGCGTGGGATTTTATCAGCGGGAATGAGCCCCGCACCCCGATGGCAGAGCTTGGCTGGAAGTCAGTCGGTGTCCTTGAGCTCTCTGCGCTCCCCAGTCTGCCAAAGGATTTATGGATGCCCAAGGTCCGCCAGGCGGATGTTCTTTTGGTCGCAGGTGGCGATGCAGCTTACCTCGCTCATTGGATGCATCTATCGGGAATGATGACCTTGCTTCCAGAGCTGGACGAAACCGTATGGGTTGGTCTAAGCGCGGGAAGTATGGTGATGGCGCCGCGTGTTGGCGATGACTTTGTCGGCTGGACGAATCCGCTGTTGGGTGAAAGTGCGCCCCGGAACGACACGACGCTTGGGCTGGTTGACTTCGGGATCTTCCCACATCTGGATCACCCGGACCTGCCGAACAACAAACTCGAAAACGCAAAACGATGGGCTGCGGCTATGGAAATTCCGTGCTATTTGATTGATGATGAAACGGCCATTTCGGTTGTAGATGGCAAGGTTGATGTGGTGTCGGAGGGCAGCTGGATTCAAATCCCGTGTACAGGTTCTTTTGTTGAATGTGAAGGTTAGACAGGTTTAGTTCGAATGGTTGATGACTTTCTGGTAGCGATTTACGACGAAGCACTGCACAAAGCGGGTGCGCAGCTTGTATGGCACGACTGTGGATGGTCCGACAAAGTCGATGCCTGCGAGCTACTCGACACGTTTTTCGAGCTCGGACCTTCATGGATTGGTATCCGTGATGAAACCGTTCAATCCGTAGTCCATACCGCTTGTGCAACTATCCGGTATCAGGCATCAGACCTAAAATTGCAGGCTGTCACCGGAGTTACGACCAGCCTGCAGGCACGTCGTGGCGGGGTAGCAGCCAGATCACTGGCACATGCCGTGGCGGCAGGAGCTGCAACTGGTGCCACAGTGTCCGCACTCGGAATATTCGACCAAGGCTTTTACGATCGCCTTGGATATGGCTCGCTGGACATCATGCGGTTGATTCGCTTTGACCCAAAGGATATCCGCGTTCATACCGCTGCCCGTCCGCCGTTACGGTTTACGGAATCTGACATTGATGATGTTCATGCGGCGCGTTCAAGACGCAGGCTTCTGCATGGTGGCATCAACTTTGACAGCGCTAAGCGAACGCTTGCCGACATGCAGGAGTGTACAAATGGCATCGGATTTGGATACCGGGACCGCACAGATGGCGGGATTTCCCATATGTTGTGGATCTCACGCAAGGATGCCGAAAATGGTCCATTCCGTGTAATCTTTACCATCTGGGAGACGCGGGAGCAGCTCCGTGAGCTGATGGCGTTTTTGCACTCCCTCGCGGATCAGGTTCATCTGGTCGTGATGGAGGAGCCACCCGGCATCGCATTACAGGATTTTATCCACCGGCCACTGCGTTCACGGGCTATCACACAAAAGTCGAAGTACGAGACCGGCATCACGGCGATGACCTATCAGCAGCTTAGAATTCTGGACCTGGTTGCCGTTGTGCAAGCCTGCTCTGTTACTACCGAACCCGTCCACTTCAACCTGACACTAACCGACCCTATCACCCAATACTTACCACACGATGCTCTCTGGAAAGGATGTGCAGGGGAATACACCGTAATGCTGTCTGCACCATCTGATATATCTCTGGGGCACACAAGCGGGCTTCCGCACCTTACTGCTGATGTCAGTGCATTTTCACGGTTATGGTTCGGGTGCCGGACAGCGTCTGGACTTGCAATGACAGCCAACCTCCACGCCCCCGATGAACTGCTGACCAAGTTGGACACGGCCTTACGCTTGCCATCCCCAATGTTTGATTGGAGCTTCTAATGCTATGTAAGCATCATTCGAGAGGCAGTGGCTCCCGCAACAGGTTTTCCAGTCGTTTCTGGATGTCTGCTAACTGTTGATTGAGCCTGACATCGTCAGGTCGTTCCTGCAAACGAATCCCGGCATTATCCAGATCATTCAACAACCCGGTGAGATTTGCGTGACGCCTGTACAACTTGGATGACACGCTGTTTTCTTTCGATGCCTGCATCGCCCGCGCGAGGGAATAGAGTGCTGCAGGAAATTGTGGTGCCAGGTTGACTGCCTGCCTGAGCGGTTTTACAGCGCTTTGTGGTTCTCCAAGCTGAAGGAAACATTCTCCCAAAAAGTAATAAGGCAGAAATTGCTCAGCGTCCTCTAAACACGTACTGTTGAGCACAATGGCCTCAAGGTCACCCTTTACATTCGCGAGCTCCTTCATCGGAGCCGCAAGATTCAATGTCGCACCGGCAAGGTAAAGCTTGGCTCTCGTGACGTGGCCTGTCGCTGCCCCCCGGTTTTGACGATGGACAATCGGTAAGCAAGCTTCCCTGACTTCCGCATAGCGTTGCTGCGGCACCAGCGTCATGGCCAGCAACAGACGATACGAATCCCTGTCATCCAGTTTCATTGCGAGTTTGAGCGAGTCGGATGCTTCGTTTACTCTGCGTAGCAACATCAACGCATCGGCACGAGCGCGAAAAGCATCCGAGTCCTTACCCGAGACTTTGATGATTTCATCTGCCATCGCAAGACCGGTGCGGGGATCCCCAAGCTCTGCGAGGCGCCGGGCCTTTGCGGCACGAAGTTTAACTGAGTTAGGTAACACCTTGAGGTAGGTTTCGATCTGACTCAGAGCAACATCGGGATTATCGATTGCATCCACGTATGCAAACCATATGGATTCATCACCCGGTGCTGCATCCGCAGCCCGTTTCAGGCGCTCCTCTCCCCGTGGATCCTTGTCGGCCACCTCCATCAAGCCTAGCCGAACTCTGGCCTCTAAGTCGGCAGGGTGCTCGGGGACGTATTGTTCCAATGCAGTCTGAGTTGCGCTCATAAGCCAGGCCCGATGCCGCACTTCACCGACCTTTACGAACGAAACAGCAATGATAACAAATACCGCGACGCCAACGAGATAAGTAAGTCGCTTGTTCTGTTTACGCATTAGCGTGTTTCCTCGATGGTTACGTAGCGGTTTATCTGAGGTATTGCGACGGTCTGAGTCTTACCACTGGGCCAGCGGATTTGTAGCGTTATGTCCCCTTTGCGGGTGCCAAGTCCAAAGTGCACGCGGGAATCACTTGATGACAAATAGCTGCCATCCGCGTGGCAATGGCGGACAAGCTTATCCGCTCCAATGGACAGCGCGATCACAGCACCATATGCATCGCGTACGGACGTATGCCCAATCAGGCGAACGCCTAGCCAGTTTGATGCCACAGCCTTCCGGTTGTGTAACAAAACCGGTTCACCCGCACTATCAACCACAAGGGCATCAACGTATCCATCGTTATCGTAGTCCCCGGTTGCCAATCCCCGACCGACACGAGGCTTATCCAATGCTGTTTCATGGATGCGTCTGAACATCGTTCCGTTGTTGTTTCGGAGTAACGCCAGCGGTTGACGATACGTCTCACCAGACCCGGTATCAGCAATATTATCTGCGGTATGGCCGTTCGTGACCATAATGTCCAACCATCCATCATTGTCAAAATCGAGCCATTTGGTCCCGAACGAAACGTAGGCATTGAGCTCGGTGCCCATGCCCATTCCCGCGGATTTATCCGTATAAAAGCCATTGCCATCATCAATATAAACCGGCTTGGTCTCCGTCGAAAATGTCATGATTGACAAGTCGAGGTACCCATCGTTGTTGACATCTCCCCAGTCAAGCCCCATTCCGGCATGGGGAACTCCAACACTGGAAAATGCAATCCCTGCCTGCTGCCCGATTGGCTTAAATGCTGCTCCGGAGTTCAAAAATAGCTCTCCGGGAACCTCATCATTAGCGATTGCCAGCTGCGGATACCGGCTTGTTTTGCCCGATGGCGCAAAGGCTGCACCCAGCGTTTTTCCCTGTGGCACATCGGCCGCCCAGGCAGCAGTAATGTCGGCAAATCGCCCCTTTCCCAGGTTTCGGTAGAGATGTCCGGAAATGCCATCATAAGCCCCCGGTGGGCAGCTGGTCATCGCATTTCCACGCTTACACACCTGAATACTGGAAGCATCAAATTGGATGTAATTCCCGATGTAGAGATCCAACCTGCCATCTGCATCGATGTCGGAGAACGTCACTGCAGTTCCAAACGGCTGCGTTGGGATTCCGGATTGCCGCGTGATATCCACGATCCGTTTTCCGTTGACGTTTCGGAGAAGGTGCCCGGTTCTATAGCCTGAAAGATAAATGTCCGGGTAGCCATCGTTATCGATATCACCTATCCCACAACCAAGGTGTCTGCCAGTTATGTCTGCGAGGCCACTTGCAACGCTGATATCTGTAAAGTGTCCGTGACCATCCCCTCTAAAGAGTGCCGTTTTGTCGCCAACCAGGAGGATGTCAAGGTTGCCATCCTGATCAAAATCCAGAAAGGCCGCTCCATTTCCGATGGTCTCGAGGATGTTTAAGGGAGATTTGCCTTTTGGCTGCTCCCAGACATAGGAGAGCCCCGCAGTTCTGGTCACTTCCTCAAAGAGCTGAGGACCGTTCTGCGGGGCTGACAAGGGTTTCGAAGTACACCCGATGTTGCATGCTGACACGAAAAACGCGATTCCCAGCATGGAACCCACCTCACAACACTTCAACATTTTCTTAACATTGCTGCTGTGAGGCGTGACCATAGGATTAGTCCTCGTCCTCTTCTTCGCGCTTTGGTTTCACACCATCTTCGCGCATTTTCTCAATCCACTTGGGGTCATCCATGCGCATCGCAGGTCTCTCACCCCGCCGCTTCTTGAACTCCGGGTCATCCGGATCCATCGTGTCTTCGGGCTTGAACACCCGAGGATCGCTCGGGACATGTTTGTAAGGTGCAAAGTTTGGTTTATCCGTAAACATGTCGCTGAGATCTGTTGTAACCGCATCGAAGAGGTTGTTCGGACCAAGTCCAAAGATTCGATAGATGGTCTTGTGGATGCTCATGATGCTGGTGTGGTCATGGCTGACGTAGCCAGGCTTTATCCATGGACCTAGTCCAAGCACGAAAGACCGCTGGCGATCAACATGGTCACCATCCCCTCCGGAGTCATCCTGAGTTACGAACACAACCATCTTCTTCCACTCAGGCTGCTTGGAGAGGAACTCCAAAATCCGTCCAAGTGCAAGGTCGTTGTCGGCCATGTAGCTCGATGTATATGGATACCCGCGGCTGGCATTTGCTCCGGCACCGTGATCGTTGCATATTGCGATGTTCATGAACCGCGGGAGCGTGCCTTTATGGGTCTTTCGGTACTTGGCCACATCGTCCATAAACCAGTCGGCACGTGCGATATCCGGGATGTTGTTGTTGTACGCCGGGAATTCAAAACAGGTGTTGTCGAAGAGAATCTTCGGCATCGGGAAGTTGATGAGCATGTTCGCACCTGTCTTGGAATCTGGTGCGCCTTCATCGTTATGGGGAAGCTCATAGCCCTCACCATAGTTGCGGAAGGTAATACCTCCGCGGCCGAGATGCTCCCACAGTGAGCCATTCTCGAGGTAGTCCTCAGGAATCTGTGAGCCATTAGAGCCAAACGATGTCATGCGACCACGGGCAGACTCACTCAGTGCAAATCCCCAGCCAGAGTAGTAAACACGCGTCGTCCAAATGCTAGGGTAGACGCCTACCAGCCAGCGGTGACCATCCCCGGATGCCTCGGGCTCCATATAGAAATTATCGCTAACGGCGTATTGACGCGCGAGCTTGAGGTGGTTTGGCATGATCGGGAGACGCTCAGCCTTACCCTTTTCGCGAATCCAGCCCTTTTCACCAAACTCGGCATAGTCAGGATCTCCATCCGCTCCTTCAAGCGTACCAAAAATACCATCAAAGGTATGGTTTTCTTTGGTGATGAAGACGACGTACTGAACTTCCTTGGGAATCTCGGGACGCTTTGCAGCGACCGGGAGCAAACCGTTATAGTCGAGAACCTTGCGCGTCATGCCCGCAAGATCAGCATCCTTGGGTGTCGCGATGACATCCACCATGCCCGGGATATCGCCAAGACCAAAGCGCTCATCGGTTTTGGGTCGGACATTTTTGTAGCCACGTGGTCCGCGTCCGATGCCTTTTTGTGTAGCGATAAACAGTTTTTCGTCAAACGGACCGAGGGCAAGCTGCGTTGGATACCAGCCGGTCGGGATATGTCCAAGGACTGCTCCCTTGGCAGGGTCAATAACAGCAACGGCATTGATACCTGCTTCGGCGACATACAGACGGGTCCCCTTACGATTCATCACCATTCCGGTTGGGATGATTCCGCGAAGGCGGGCAAGCTCCTTTGTCGGCGTGAGTTTAATGGTCTTTTGAAGCTTGAGGGTACGGACATCGAATGCCTGCACGGTGTCGTTATTTGCATTTGACACCCAGATGCTGTTCCCATGAATCAGGAGCGCATTCGGTGCGGACCCACCGACGGATTTACCATTGTCCGCCGGAGCGTGAATCAGGATACCAGTTTTGACTTTGCCGGTAACCGTTGGACTTGCCGGCTTACGGACATCATAGGACCACAAGCTTTGCGCATCCGGGACGCGCGGCGAACCCAGACCTGGAACAAAGCGACCTTCTGTTTGAACACCAGACTCGGCTTCCTTGGATGGAAAACCAAACGGAGGAACCCGCAGTCCCCGCTTGCTAAATCCGCTTCCCTCTGCCGGCGGCGGAACAAGGGAGTAGTCAAAGATTCCGATGTTGGCGACGAAGAGTCGGCTGCCATCGGCGTTCAGTGCCAGTGCATACGGTTGGCGCCCCGCTGCTACATCAGCAATAACTTTCTTTTGAGTGAGATCAAAGACTATGACACGTTGGCGTGCAACATCGAGGGCGTAGACCGTATGGCCATCCGGTGCAAGGACGATGTCCTGGATGTAGGTTTCTTTGTCTGCTGTAATCGTGAACAGGGGTTCCTGATCAACGTTCATCAGTTTGCGGTCTGTGGTTGCGGGCGCGCTGGGAAGAGACCAGCTGGTCGCATCGTAAATGGAGATTCCGTGGCCAGCATCACCATTTGAGACGATGTACTGTGCACCGCCATGGGTGAATGTACCGGCAAAGCCCATGTTCTTCTGGGTGATGACGCGTGGAATACCACCTGGAGAATTGCGCTGCCAAATGGTAAGTCCGCCATCGTAGTTTCCAACGAGGGTTTTGCCATCGGGACTGAGCGAAAGGTCAAAGAGATCACTTCCAGCGGTATAGAGACGCTCGCCCATTGGATTCAGGAGTCGTCCATTCGGCAAAATTCCGACATCCCCTGCTACAACCTTTGCCTGCCTGGTTCCAGCGGGATTTCCGTAGCGGCTGAAATCAGTCATCCCTTGAGCAGCCAATACAGCAGACTTGCTTTTGGCTGCTGAAGATTTTACGGGGGGAGCGGCAGCTGCCGGGGCAAGGAATGCCATGGCGGCAAACGGAATCATCGGTGCGAATCGCAGTGTGCGACGGGTCTTCATCCAGGAATCCTAACTGAGATGCTCTAAATACACGAGCGCCGGGGGCAGCATGCTCCCGGCGTTCAAAAAATCGTTTTGCCCGGAAGGCGAAGGGACTAGTCGCCGGACTTCTGCTGTCGTTGCTCCTTGATTTCAGGAGTGTCATTCTTACCAGGCGCAACAACAGTCTTGTCACCACAGCCTGTGAGGAGAGGCGCAACAGCCATAAATGCCACCAGTCCCCGCACTGCGATTAAGAGAGATTTTTTCATTGTGTTTCTCCAATAAAACAAGACCGGCCTCACCTTTGTTTCCAAAGGTCAGACCGGCCCGTGCCTTGATTAGTTGCTATGGAAGCAGTTGGATGTACCGGTGGTACCACATGGTGGGTAGTTTGCGGTAATCCATGCTGGGATATCACCACAAGCCATTCCCAATGGAATGTTCATACCATCAGGTGACGAAGGACTTGCATTGATGATGGCGGATGGATCAGCGCAGTATGCAGTACGTGCAACAACTGGGTCACCAGCCATCATGAAGCGGCCGTTGAATGCACCACTCATGTAACCAGTCTTTACCTTGATTGCCTTCGCATGGCCATCAACGAATGCATAGTTCATCATTCCGCTGCTGTGGCGGAGCTGGGAAGTAGCAGTACCGTTCCATGTATCGCAAGCGAAGCCGATACCGATGGTCATACGTGGGGTGTCGTAGGTGTCACCGAATGCAAAGGTACCTGCAGGCTCGGTGATGGATGCCAAGGACACACCTGGGATGTGGGTCTGGGAAACGCCGATTGCAGCAGCGGCTGGATCAGGCTGTTGTGCCTGAAGCAGACCACCACCACGCCAACCGATTGGTCCCCAGTTGTAGCCGTAGCCGATGTACTTGCGGAGGCGGAACGGACCAGACGAGCGACCGTTGGTTCCAGAACCTTGGGTATACGCGCCGCCATCGTTGCGGTCTGGGCAGTACAAGAAGTCAATGTTCTTGAAGTAAGGCATGAGCTCTGTCCACCACTCCCAACCGCCACCGCGGCCGGATGGAGTTTGCTCATCGTAGTCCTGAACATACATCGCAAAGCCAAGACCGATTTGCTTGACGTTGGAGAGGCAGGAGATTGCACGGGCCTTAGCACGTGCCTGTGCAAACACAGGGAACAAGATTGCAGCGAGGATCGCGATGATTGCGATAACTACAAGAAGTTCGATCAGCGTGAAACCGTTTTGATTGCGACGCATTGAAACCACCTTCACCTGTGCAGCTGATATCTCTGCACAGCCTATATGTAATACAGTTGCCGCTTCAGTCGCCCAGTCAACTCTAACGAACCTATTAGGGCGATGTCAGCGAATCCAGCATACCGAGTCGATTACCAACGCAGTATGAAGAACGTCTTAACATTTCACTTAATACAGATCTAATTTCCTGCGTCAATTGTAATATTTTTTACAGTTTTCCGATTTCAGGCAAAATTACTGGTAACGCCCGGGCGACTATCAAGAATGTAAGCGCCCATGCAGCCTCGCCAACTCGGGACTGAAATGCGTTAGCCGCAACACACAAAGTTTTGCGGCGGAGAGCGCAAGTGCCAGAAGACAGCAGTGTGGCCATCAGGGGTAGTGTGCCACGTACAGACAATTCATCGACACATTCGTAACGGCAAGCCGCGTCCCAATGCGTTATCCTAGAAGGCTGGTTGCAGACTTAAAAGTGTCAGCCATCCAAGGAGTCGCAAATGGGTGCAGTGGTCGTGGTCGGAACACACTGGGGTGATGAGGCCAAAGGAAAGCTTGTTGACATCCTCTGTCAGGAAGCCGATGCCGTCATCCGCTACGGTGGAGGCCCGAATGCCGGGCACACGGTTCAATTTGCTGGAACACAGTATAAGTTCCATCTCATCCCAAGCGGCGTTCTCACTCCCGGAGTCATTTCCATCATGGCCGATGGAATGGTAATCGACCCGTGGACGCTCACCGATGAAATCAATGCCCTTGTCGCGAAAGGCATCGATGTCTCCGGTCTGCGCATTTCTCATAATGCCCATGTGATTCTGCCTTACCACCGTGACCTCGATATGCATGAGGAAACCGCCCGTGGCAAGGCGAAAATCGGCACAACCGGACGCGGAGTCGGTCCCTGCTACGCTGATAAAGCCAGCCGTGTCGGCATCCGCATGGGTGACATTATTAATGCTGCACGCCTCCGCGAGCGCCTCGAACAAATCATCCCGCTCAAAAATGCAATCCTCAAACAGGTCTTTCAGGCGGACACATATACCGTTGATGGAATCATCAAGCAGCTCAACACCGTAACCGCAACTCTCGCTCCGTTCATTTGCGATACGCAGGCCCTTGCCCATGACCTCATGGATGCCGGCAGCAAGATTCTCTTTGAAGGTGCGCAGGCAACAATGCTTGACCTCGATGGCGGTACGTACCCATTTGTGACGAGTAGCCATCCGATTTCCGGTGGTGCGACGATTGGCACCGGTATCCCGCCAACGGCGATTTCGCAGGTCCTCGGTGTGGTCAAGGCCTATACAACACGCGTTGGTTCCGGGACATTTCCAACGGAGCTCCTTGATGAACGCGGCGACAGAATCCGTGAGCGGGGACATGAATACGGCACGACGACAGGGCGACCACGACGTTGCGGCTGGCTGGATGCGTTTGCACTCAAACACGCTGTTCGTGTGAATGGCCTTACTGGAATCCATGTCGGCCACCTCGATGTCCTTGCTGGCTTTGACGAAGTACAAATCTGTACCGGCTACACGCGTAGTGGCGCTGCGCTCGGCCGGTTCCCAAGCGGGGATGTTCAGCTCCTCGATGGCTGTGAGCCTGTGTTCGAAACACTACCAGGCTGGGATGAAGCCGGCGTCGAAAATGCGACATCGTATGATGAGCTCCCAACCAATGCCAAGGCTTACGTTGCCCGTGTTCAGGAGCTTGCAGGTGTTCCGGCACGCTTCGTTTCGGTTGGCCCCGGTCGTGAGCAAACCTTTCAGCTCCCCGACAGCCCATCCGCAGCTGAGCTTTTCAGCATTTAGTTACGTGTGACTGCGATGACCGACATCCCGAACCGCTGGGCCATCGCCGGCCCAACCGCGGTTGGTAAAACCGCCGTCGGCATCGCCGTCGCACAGAAATTGGGCAGTGCATGCATCTCCGTGGATGCCGTCGCTGTCTACAAATCGCTCAACATCGGCAGTGCAAAACCAACCGCGGATGAACAACGCAGCATCCCGTGGTACGGCATCGATCTGGTTGCCCCCACGGATGACTTCACCGTTCAGGACTTTACA
>CAZSGJ010000020.1:1330-6248 GCA_964606305.1 uncultured Armatimonadia bacterium | reverse complement strand
GTTCACGGCATCCCAAAGCCCGGTGCACGCCTGATTGTGTTGGAACGCAATATGGCAGAGCTGGATGAACGCATAAATGCACGCGTTCAGCAAATGATGACTGATGGCTTTTTAGCGGAAGTGGAAGGTCTGCTGGCCGCGGGAATTGCGCCGGATGCCAAAGCAATGCTAAGCCTTGGATACCGGCATCTGGTAGAGTATTTGTCGGGAAAACGTGGACTTGACGCCACGGTGGATGCAATTGCGCAGGATACCCGGCGCTTTGCCAGACGCCAACGGACATGGTTCCGCGGAGACCCACTGACGGAATGGTTGACAATCGATGCCGGTGAAGCCGTCGCCGATACTGCTGAGCGGGTGTTCCGCATGCTGACTCAACCAACGTTAGGCAATTAAGGAGTGAATGATGCAGAGACATCAAGGTTTGCAGGACCTCTTTCTAAACCAGGTCCGCCGTGAGAACATCGCAGTAACGATTTACCTCTCCAATTCAGTTCAGCTTCGCGGCACCGTCCGCGGCTTTGATCAGTTCACAATTTTGCTGGACTCCCCTGGTCGTCCAACACAGCTGGTCTACAAAAGCAGTGTCACCAGTATTGTCCCAAGCCGCCAGATCAGCCTGCGCGAAGCAGCGGAAAAGGGCTTTGACATCACGGAAGTCGCCGATGGAGCAGAGTCCGAATAGTGAATGTCCCGTTTGCGAAAATGCATGGCATCGGTAATGACTTCGTCCTGATTGATAGGATTGCACACCCGGAATTACCCGTCGATGTCATAGAACGTAATGCCCCCCTAATCTGCGACCGGCACTTTGGTATCGGATCGGATGGCATCCTTGTCGTCGATGCGTCTACCCGCGAAAACGTCGACCTTGTCTACCGTATGTACAACCCGGATGGCTCCGAAGCGGAAATGTGCGGAAATGGCATCCGCTGCTTTGGCAAATGGGTCTACGAAAATGGCCACACCGACAAGCGCACGATAACCGTCGAAACTAAAGCCGGTGACCTTATTCTGGAGCTGAACGGTGATGGCGAAGTTGTCGACAGCGTCCGCGTCGACATGGGTCCTGCACGCCTCAGCCGTCCGGAGATCCCGATGACCGGTCCCGATGGCCCCGCTGTCAGCGAACCCCTCGATGTCAACGGGCAAGATGTAGCGGTGACAGCCGTCTCAATGGGAAATCCGCACGCAGTTTACTTTGTAGACACAGTGACGGATGAGTCCATCAACGCCATCGGTCCTATACTTGAAAAGCATCGCCGTTTCCCACGCAAAACCAATGTCCATGAAGTTCAGGTGCTAAGTCCATCACACCTTCACATGCTGACGTGGGAACGCGGCGCCGGCAGGACACTTGCCTGCGGCACAGGTGCATGCTCCGTCGCGGTTGCTGCCCATCTGAATGGCTACTCCGGCCGCTCGGTCAACATCACCCTCGCTGGAGGAGATCTGCAAATCCTCTGGGATGAAGCATCCAACCACGTTTTCATGACCGGCCCAGCCACGCTCGTTTACACAGGCTCCATCCAGCTGAACTAACATCGTGCCGCCAGCCACCGGCGGCTCATTCTGAAAGGAAATATCACTATGCCAGTCCGTGCCAAGCGCCTCGACCTGATCCCACCCTACCTCTTTGGAGAAATTGCCCGCCTCAAGGCTGCAGCACGCGCTGAAGGCAAAGACCTGATCGATTTTGGAATCGGTGATCCAGACCAGCCAACCCCAACCCCAATCATCGACCGTCTTTACGAGGAAGCAAAGAATCCTGAGACGCACTGCTACGATGAATCCGATGCGGGTGACCCGGTCTTCCTGAAGCAGGCTGCACAGTGGTTCCACAATCGCTACGGCGTCGAAGTCACCACCGACCAAATGGTACTGCTGATCGGATCCAAGGAAGGGCTTGCCCACCTCTGCTGGGCCTACATCGATCCCGGCGACATCGCCCTGATCCCAGACCCTAACTACACCGTCCCCAAGGTCCAGACGCTGCTCGCCGGTGGCCAACCTCACCTCATGCCACTGACCATCGAGAACAACTTCCTGCCTGACCTCACCGCTATCCCTACCGATGTCGCAAAGGCAGCCAAGCTCCTCTTCCTCAACTATCCGCATAACCCGACAGGGGCCATTGCTCCGCTTTCGTTCTTCAACGATGCCGTTCGATTTGCCAAGGAATACGACCTCCTGATCTGTAACGACTGTGCGTATGCAGAGGTCGGCTACGATGGCTATCAGCCGCCAAGTATCCTTCAGGCTGAGGGCGCGATGGATGTCGCAATTGAGACCCATTCCCTCTCCAAGACGTTCAATATGACTGGATGGCGTATCGGATTTGCCGTTGGAAACAAGGAAGGCATTTCGACACTGAACCGGATGAAGTCGAATATCGACTCCAAGCAGTTCGCTGCCATCTCGCGTACCGCGGGCTGGGCGCTCCTCAATGCATCCAATGCGGAAACGTTCGCGCTGTATGACCTCCGTCGCAAGCGCCTCATCGATGGCCTGAATTCCCTTGGCTGGAAGCTCGACTATCCAAAGGCTGGCTTCTTCGTCTGGATTCCAGTGCCAAAGGGCTATACATCGATGACATTCGCCAAGGAGCTCCTCGAAAAGGCTGGCGTTCTGGTCATCCCAGGTCTTGGCTATGGTGAAAATGGGGATGGCTACGTGCGTATGTCCCTGACCATCAACGGCGACAAAGCGGGCGAGCGTGTTGATGAAGCCATCCGCCGCATCCGTGAAACCGTAAAGCTGGAATTCTAAGGAGTCGACAAAATGGCAAATAAGAGCAACCACATCGCAACCACCTGTGTGCACTCCGGCCCGATGCCGGATGCGCACGGTGCGGTGATGCCTCCGATCTACCTCTCATCGACGTATGCATTTGAGACGGTTGGAAAGCAGCGCACATTTGACTACGGCCGGTCAGGAAACCCGACACGCTTCGCGCTAGAAGCATGCTTGGCAGAGCTTGAAGGCGGTATCCGCGGGTTTGCATTCGGAACCGGGATGGCAGCGACGGCAACGCTCATCCAACTGTTCAATGCGGGTGACCATTTCCTCGTCCATGATGACCTCTACGGCGGGACGTACCGTTTGATGGCATCCGTGATGTCAACCAAGGGTGTGGATGTCGAGTTCATCAACATGCGTGACCTCGATAAGCTGCGTGCGGCTATTCGCCCAAATACCCGTGGTATCTGGACAGAGACTCCAACCAACCCCCTGATGAACCTTTTGGACCTTGCCGCAATCGCTGAGATTGCCAAGGAACACAATGTCATCACGCTCTGCGACAACACCTTCCTTTCGCCGTACTTCCAGCGCCCGCTGGACCTCGGAATGGACATCGTAATGCACTCGACGACAAAGTACCTCAATGGTCACTCCGATGTCGTCGGCGGCGGCGCGGTGACGAACAACCCTGAGCTGGCGGAGAAGATCGGGATGCTTCAGAACGCGATGGGCAGTGGTCAGGCACCCTTTGACTGCTTCCTTGTGCTACGCGGTATCAAGACGCTTCCCGTCCGCATGGATGTCCACAACGCAAACGCGCTTGCGCTTGCAAAGTGGCTGCAAACCCGCCCGGAAATCAAGGAAGTCCTTCATCCTGGACTCGAGAGCCATCCGCAGCACGAGCTGGCAAAGCGCCAGATGAGTGGCTACGGTGGGACATTCTCGTTCCGGATGCAAAATGGCGAAATGGTCAAAGAGGCTTTGTCAAACGTGAAGATGTTCACGCTTGCGGAGAGCCTTGGCGGTGTAGAGTCGCTCATCGAACAGCCGTGGACGATGACGCACGTCAGTATGCCTGAGGATGTCCGTGTGGCTGTCGGGATCACCGATGACCTCGTGCGTGTCAGTGTTGGCATCGAGCATATCGATGACATCATCGCCGACCTTCAGCAGGCCTTCGAGGCCTAGGAGATAAGAGATGCGTACAAAAGGCTCATCCCGCCTGCTCACCATTGTCATGATGGGCCTTTGTATCTTTTATGCGGTTATTGCGTTTCAAATGCCTGTTGGCACGAAACAGGTAGACCCTTCTGTATTTACGGCGCTCAGTATTGTCGCCGGGCTCGGTGTGCTTGCAGGGATTGTCAATGCACTGCTCACCGGGCCGATGTTGCCGCCATCCACAACCAAGACCCGGCTTATCATCAGCCTTGCCCTCATGGAGTCGGCGGCTGTTTCGGGATTCGTGTTGCGGACAATGGGACTTCCGGCAAGCCAACTACTGGCATTCTTCGCGGTCCCGGTCGTTTGCATCGGTATATTCGTTCTTCCAAGGGCACTAACCAACCCAGAATAACGTTCGGGACGGCTAACGAACATCTCATGTATAGTGCATCCACTCACCGTAAGGGGATGCCGACATGCCTAACGTTCCAACAACTGAGCAACAGCTCCTAACCAGTTACCGCAAGATTTCCATCGCGACCTGGTCGCATCCACGTGACCCGAGCACGTATTCGTGGCTGGAACTTCCTATCGAAGAAGCAGAAGCGTTCCTCAAAACAATAAAGTCTGATGTACGCCCAAGCCTGACGCATTACGTTGCGCTTATTGTGGCTAACTGCCTCGACACCTACCCGCAGCTCAATCATGTGCTTAGAGGGCGAAATCTCTACCGCCGTGCATCCACGGATGTCTTCATCACCACGCTGCTTAAGAAAAAGGGCAGCCTTGACCTGTCCGGATTTGTCCTCAAAAACATGACGGGCAAGGGTCTGCCAGCGCTTGCCGCTGAGTCAAAGCATCTTACTGAGGTTCTCAAAGATGGCACCGACAAGGGGATGCAGCAGGTGCAGCAGGTTGCGATGCGGGTTCCCGGCTGGCTGTTTGGTCCGTTAATGCGGTTGCAGATGTTCTTTCAGTACACCCTTAACCTCTCCCTTGAGGCAATGGGTAT
>CAZSGJ010000020.1:0-1230 GCA_964606305.1 uncultured Armatimonadia bacterium | reverse complement strand
CCGTTTTCTAGAAAGAATCGCCCTCGGGAATCGACAAGGCCATCAAAGTCGATTCTGTCGCCGGCTGATCCTGTGGCATCACAGGTGAACTTGACTGTGTTGAGGTTTGTCCAGCTTCCGGCGGCATCATGGACCCACGCCGGCCCGAAACGACAGCGGCGCTTGAGCTGCCCGGTCTCCCCACCAAAGTTCTCATTGAACGAGTAGAGGCCGCGCATGTACTGGCCATCCTTAGGAGCACGGAACTGTGCAATTAGACCCCATTCGCGCTTGTCTGGGAAGTAAAACCAACCTGTATAGGTCGTAAATTTCCCACTAACTTCCGCCGTCATGTAAAAGCGAAACGTCTCACCCAGCTTCCAGTTGTAGACGAGGTGGCTATGGCCACCGGTGCCCTCATTGCCAAACGAGTCAGCGACGACCCCAGGGCCCTTCGCGAGAAGCGTAACCCTATTTTCCGAGCCCACTTTGTTGCGGTCAACGGCCTCGTTTCCTGCATCCCAAACGCTGAAAATGATGCGACGTTCGGTGGGTGAATTCACCTGCATCCCGAAATAGCCCCGATGCCAGCCGCACACTTCATAGTACGTATGGATAGGGTCTGTCTCGGGAGTGCACTCATTGTAGAAACCAGCCACTTGCTGATCACGCGTTGTTGGATAACCAAGGTGGATGCTCGCGCAATTTCGACGTTCCTTGTAGTTGAAATGTGCGCCGGCGGCGGCAGGCCCATTTAGGATCAGCGCGACGACTTGAGGAACGGAGCGCTTACCGGAAGATGGCCCACCCCCACTACTGCTCAGCGCAAACGAAACGAACTGCTCTTTCTTCGAAGCAAATGTCCGGCAGGCGATATCGACGACTTTGCCATCCGGGGATGCTGGAACCCGAACTTCCTGCCGCTGGCCGTTGACCACAAACACCAGTCTGGACTCGCTCCCCGGGGCTGGAATGACGCGTAAAGTCATCTGGCAGTCCCCCTTTGCAAGCTTGCCAAACCAAGTCAGCATGTGCGCGGGATTCGTCAGCGCCGTCGGCTGATTTTCTCGAATTTCCAATCCATACGGATCAGGGGTGACATAAGCAGTATGAACAGGGATGACGAGAGGAGCGTGTTGCCGATGAAACATTCCATCAGAATACACCTCACGCCTGAATTGTCGCCTCCGTTAGCTCGACTATCCAGATTGTTTTCGATGTGTTATCCCAGTCCACATCCAAAAAATGATG
>CAZSGJ010000019.1:0-36571 GCA_964606305.1 uncultured Armatimonadia bacterium | reverse complement strand
ATACCGATGTCGCCAGCGGCGGACCCGATTACGCTGATTCGCCGGGTTTCGCTGGACTTAACCGGACTTCCCCCATCCGATGATGACATCTCAACCTATGCTGCAAACCCTACAACCAAAGCCTATGCCGCTTATGTTGACCGTTTACTGACATCGGATGCACACGCTGAGCGGATGTCCGTGTGGTGGCTGGATCAGGTTCGCTATGCCGACACAGTCGGTTTTCATGGTGACCAGAATCACAACGCCTGGCCATACCGGGACTGGGTCATCGATGCGTTCAAAACCAACGTGCCGTACACATCCTTTGTACGTGATCAGCTTGCGGGTGACCTTATTCCCGGAGCGAATGATGCATCCCGGACCGCGACGTGTTTCAACCGCCTGAATATGGTCACGCGTGAGGGTGGAGCGCAGCCGGGAGAGTATTTGGCCAAATATGCCGCAGACCGGGTCAGGACCGTTGGTAGCGCATTCCTTGGCTCTACCATCGCCTGCGCCGAATGTCATGATCACAAATACGACCCCTATACAGCAAAAGACTTCTACCGAATCGCAGCCTACTTCGCCGATATGCGTCAATGGGGCGTCTATGCGGACTACAGCTACACCCCGGAACCAGAGCTCCGTGGTATCAACAATGACTCGCCGTTCCCACCGGAAATTGTTGTCGCAAGCAAAGCTCTGGAACGCCGCATCTCGGAAGAAATTGCCGGTTTACAGAAACTTGCTGAGGCTGTACCTGACTCTGATCAACGCTTAATGGTTTTTTCATCGCGATATGCACAGTACCGAGAAGCGAATGGTGATAAAGGCACAGTACTGATCGAGTCCGCCAATGGCTCACCGTGGCATACGCCAACAAAATCGGTCGTAACAATCGACATCCCGCGGTCAACCGTCATGCTCTCAGGGATTGAAGTCACGCTTCGCAAACCCGTTACACCATCAACTGTTTCCGTAATGCTGAAGCAGGGCACAAATAACCTGCCTTTCTGGCATGGAGTCGGCGCCCCGCACACCCCTGTTACCCAAAATGGCTTCGAGCGTATTGGTATCCAGGGAGGCTGGCGGATTACTGGGAGGGTCACCAACGCGGATGCCAGAGCTGTTTACTGGCTTCCCAAAACGGCCTTCACGGGTACTGGCCCGCTGACCCTGACCGTATCGGGCGTGACAAGTGATGTCCAGGTAAAAGTTATCCCTGTCCATGCGCTCAATCCAGACTCTATCGATATCCCCGTTCGGCAGGACTTGAAGACCGCTTTTCTTCTCTCCGGAACCGGGAATGAGAGCGTCACGGCTGACGTCATGGACAGACTGAAGAGCATTGTGCAGTGCCGTGGCGGGCGAACTCCGGTGATGGTAACGGAAGCGACGACAAAGCCCCGTCAGGCACGGGTTTTGGCGCGGGGAAATTGGATGGACACCACCGGGCAAATCGTCGGCCCGGGGACGCCTGCATTCCTGACTGATGGCAATCCCGTAAGTTCTCAACCAGCATCACGCCTTGAGCTCGCATCCTGGATCACTAACCGCAACAACCCGCTCACCGCACGCGTTCTCGTGAATCGCTTCTGGAGACTTTTCTTCGGCACAGGTATTTCTGCATCGGTTGAAGACTTTGGCGCGCAAGGAGAAGCACCATCCAATCCGGCTCTGCTTGACTGGCTGGCAGCGACCTTCATGGAAAACGGATGGAACATGCGCAGTATCATCCGGGAAATCGTTCTCTCGGATGCATACAAACGATCCTCAAAGCCTCTTGCAGGACAGACCGTAAAGGATCCACAAAATCGGTACTTTGCACGCCAGAGTCCGCGCCGCCTTGAAGCAGAATTTATTCGGGATAATGCACTGGCAATCGCAGGAATCCTGAATAAGCAAGTTGGAGGGCCTCCTGTCAAGCCGTTTCAACCTGCCGGTTACTACGCCAATTTGCAGTTTCCGGACCGTGATTACATCGTAAGCACCCGTGGAGACCAGTATCGCAGGGGACTCTACACTCACTGGCAGAGGACCTTCCTCCATCCAGGTCTTGCCGCTTTCGATGCCCCAAGCCGCGAAGAGGCCTGCCCTGTCCGTACAGAGGCAAATACCCCCCAACAGGCGTTGACATTGCTGAATGACCCCGTGTACGTAGAAGCGGCCCGGGGCCTGGCAAACCTGATGTACGCTTCGATTAAACCGGGTACGGGCACCGATGACGACCGTCTGAACTGGCTGATGCGGCGTGTCCGTGGCAAGGCTGCGACGCCAACGGAGCGAAAGCAGCTTCAAAGTATCCTCGATGAGTCACGCAAGGCGTATAGCATCAATGAAAGCCCCGCGCGGGAAATGTTGAAAATGGGAAGTCTCCAAAGCCGTCAGGATGTCAATCTAACTGAGTTAGCCTCGTACACAAATGTATGCCGGGTGCTCCTGAACCTCCACGAAACGATTACGAGGTATTGATGATGGAAAACAACTTCTATGCTTCGACAGCACGGCGAGCTTTCCTACAAAAGTCAGCATTCAGCATCGGTAGCATTGCCCTTGGGCAGCTGCTTGCGGAGGCGGCACCCCCAACTACATCGCGGATTGGGTTGCCAGGTGCACTCCCGACACTGCATAAGCCGCAACGGATAAAGCGCATCATCCACCTCTGTATGGCAGGTGGGCCAAGTCAACTGGAGACATTCGACTGGAAGCCGGAGCTAAAGAAGCTGCATGGCCAGCCATTCCCCAGTTCATATACAAATGGCCAACAACTTGCTCAGCTGCAAAACACACCCCTCCTTGCCCGCGGACCATTTACGGAGTTCGCCCGACACGGAAGAAGCGGTATCGAAATTTCCAGTTTGCTGCCAAATATTGCCAGACACGCCGATAAACTCGCTGTCATCCGGTCGATGGTGACTGAACAAATCAACCACGACCCGGCACATGCATTTTTCAACTCAGGATCGATTCTCAAGGGCCGCCCAAGTATGGGATCCTGGTTACTGTACGGTCTAGGTAGTGAGTCGCGCGACTTGCCTGGCTTCGTGGTTCTTGCATCACAAGGCTCATCAGATGGCGTACAACCTGTATCGGCCCGTCAATGGTCTGCAGGGTTTCTCCCTAGCCGCTATCAGGGTGTTCCATTTCAAGCGAAAGGGGATGCCGTTCACTACGTTGCTAGTCCCGGCGGTAACCCACGGAACCTCGAGGAAAAGCTCATCCAGTCCATTAATTCAATCAATCGGGAGCGGGCCACCCACACCCTGGATCCTGAGGCGGCAACGCGGATTGCACAGTATGAGATGGCATTTCGGATGCAGCTGTCGGTCCCAGAGCTGACCGATATGAAGGATGAACGCCCTGAGACATTACAGCGGTACGGAATTAAGCGAGCCGGCGATGGGACATTTGCAAGCAACTGCCTCCTTGCACGTCGCCTTCTTGAACGTGGAGTTCGCTGTGTCCAGGTTTATCATCGAGCGTGGGACCATCACCGAAACATGGAAGTCGCGATGCCTATTGCAGCCCGCGAGACTGATGCAGCGTGTGCGGCACTGCTGGATGACCTTGAACAACGTGGAATGCTCGACTCGACTCTTGTCGTCTGGGGCGGAGAATTCGGCCGCACACCAATGGGACAAGGGACGGGACGGGATCACCACATTAATGCGTTCAGCATTTGGATGGCCGGTGGCGGAATCAAGGGTGGCACGGTTTACGGCTCTACCGATGAGCTAGGCTATCGCTCCGTCGAGAATGTTGTCACGGTACATGACCTCCATGCGACTGTTCTGCACCTGTTTGGTATTGACCACGAACGTTTCAGCGTTAAGTTTCAGGGTCTGGATGCACGGCTGACAGGCGTTGAACCGGCAAAAATCGTGCGCGGTGTCCTGGCATAGTCGACAAGCAAAGGTACTGGATGGTTTGGCTTCGGGGCACTCCGTTACAAAGGAGTGCGCCCCCCGATATCGACCACTCTTGGTCAATGTGCATCTTTCAAGATTATCTCGATGATTCGTTTGTTCGTACCTTTGGAAGCGTCGTCTCTGTGAAGCCTCATTAGGTGTTTTGGTTTACAGTGCAGAGGATTTAACGTGTCGATGCGCTGCGGGCATCAGAAAGAGCACCAAGAAACCGTGTATGTGAAGTCATGACGTTTCTTGGTTTTCCAATCACCAAGCAACGCACATAGATGCTACTGAGGTGTTCTTCATCTCTGGTCCATTACGAACCAACGGGACCGCTGTTCCTGCAACGTTGCGCCATCTGCCGGACAACGTGCGAGGTTTCACTTGTTTGCGGTGCAAGTGCTTTCGCATAGTCAAAAGCTGGTGAACTTGTTCGAGGTAGATTCCGCCTTGCGACGGGCCTAGAGTTTTCGTAGAACGGGGTAGGTTTTGCTGGCAGCGATTTCCCGGTCAAATATATTCCAAGTGACGAAACCATCGGTCGAGAGTGGATCCAACAGATGGAAGATGAGCATTCTGAGCGGCTGGTTTGTGGAGATAATCCAGTAGTCCTCCGTTGTTGTAGTGCGTAACTCCCACGAGCCATCCACGGTACGAAGGGCGTGCCCCTGAAATGGCTGACTGACCTTGGTCATCCTGATGTTGAACTGCTCGTAACCAACCACAGACCTCTGCAGCTCCTTTAGCTCGATGCCGTGTTGGCGGAGTAATCGGATGGCATCCGTTGACTGCTTTGGCACTGCATAGAATGCAGGTACCTTCGCGACAGAGGTGGTTCCCCAGCGATCATAGATTGGCAACACGACTGACTTCCACTTTGTGGGTGCTTTCGTATGATCTATCCGTGTACCGGAGGGAACATCCTCTAGGTTTACACTCTCTTTGCCACGTGCGGCCATTTCGAATGCGATTCCAGCTTCTCCCGCCCGATACGTGTCGGCGGCAACGATGCGCTTTCGAATTTCCCTTCGGTCCTCTACCAGCTTGTTTAATGTTGCGACGAGGAAGCTGTATGTGGTCTCAACACGAAATTTGAACGGTAAAAAACTAACCGCTTCGGAGAGTATTCCGATCCGGTTGCGCAAGCCGGCATAGTTAGTCACGTAGCGGCCTTCGTAGCCAAACGTTGCCCAAATGGTCTCGCCGCCTCTGCGCTCGGCGTTTCCGTAATCGAAGAGTTCCCAGTTATGTGTCTTCCGCAGCTGTTTACGGACGGCAGGAAGCAGTGTGTCACGTTGATAGCGCAAGACGGCAGGATCGGTATCCGGATGCGTGGCTGGTCCATATGTCAGGTGAAAACCATGCCGTGTCCCGTTGGTTGTGTGTAAATCAAACACGATGTCCGGGTCCCACACACCGTAGACTTCACGAAGAACGCCACGCATTTCAGGAGATTCAGCCTTGATACAGTCACGGTTTAGGTCGAGTCCCATGCCGTTCTGCCGCTCACCGACACGCGCAGGTCCATCCTGATGTGGCCGATTGAGCAAGCCATCCCCAAACTTTTCATTTCCATCGGCGTTGTAAATGGGAGCGATGACCAGTGTAGCGGCGTCGAGTATACGCGTTGGATCTGACTTAAGGAGATCCCGAACGAGCATCAAGACAGCCTCTTTGCCCTCGACTTCTCCAGCGTGGATATTTGCCTGAATATAAATGACAAGGTGGTCCCCGCTTGTGTGCGCCTGTACACCGGATGTGAAACCCGACTTTGAAATGACTAAAAGCGGAACATCGCGTCCTTCTGTGCTCTTGCAAAGGGAGCTCCTCTTCACAAAGGAATATTGCTTTGTCAGCGCATCACAAAAAGCGGTGACATCTGCAAAAGTGGATGTCTCGGCATAGCCTGTGGCTTCGGCGCGTGTCTGAAGGACCGTCTGCATGGACACAGTTTAGCACCGCCGGACCGGTATTGTTACCAGCCTAACAGCGGAGTTACCCGCTCTTTGAGGATGAGGGTATGGGCTTTTCAGGATTGAGCTTGAGGAAGTCATCGATGGCAGCCCAGGCGACCGCAAGAACGACGAAAGCGAAGAGCCACCACCAAGGTGACACTTTAGTTTGTGTCCGTTTTCTTCGCCGCTTCGCACCCATGTTTGGTCCATGTCCTGAGTATGGATGCCAAACTCTACCACTTTAATGATGGATTAATACTTATCGTAAATCATAAGTTACATAAGAAATCTTCGTCATTTTATTGTTAATTCGTCCTGTATTACTTGCGATTCGCTACCAGCCTTACAATGGAGCATGGTGTTCCGTAAAGTCATCAAATGCGCGCCGCAACGATTGCGCTAATGCAGAGAAAACAGCATCAGCATCCTCATTTCCTGTGACCAACAGCTCGTGAACAAACTTGATGAAGAGTCCATCGTTTGCTGGGTCATCCTCGTAGAGCACCTTTACTCCTGGATGGTTCCGTTGTAAATCCGCGGCAAGCTTTAGCGAAGTCGGAAGGTTTTCCAACCAGATTGGGAGCTCTGTGACAAAGGAAAAGGCGAGTACATCCGGATTAGATGTTGCCGACACAGTGATGCCATTAACAGAAAAACTATCTGCTTTCGCAGATGTTAGTAGCGGACTCGTGGCGAAGTGGTCCCGCCAGCGAACGAGAGACTCACTCATGATGTTACCGAGCGTACATTCGCAAAGTGCCAGAGGCTATGCTCCGGTTGACGCGCCAGTCTATCGACTTCCGTGATTGCCTGGTCAAGTACATGGCATGCACCAATCATCCAGACGGCATCATCATCGGGAGTGGAGCGTGAAAGACGTTCAACAACGAGATAAACGAACTCGTTCATGATCAGCCAACGAACTCCTGGGACGGCTTTCCCGACGCTGTACATGAGCTGCTGAAGGGGTCGCTCCCCTTTCATGTAGCCTCTGAGAGACAGATTAGCATGGAGCGTGAGGCGCGAGTCATCTCCCGAAGGAGCCACAGTATAGACCCCTGCACGAACATCCAGCAGGAGACAGTCATTACTCCCTCTGGAACATGCAATGCCACCTGAGATGATAGCCAGCTCAAGTTGCGCCAATCGGCTGTTGTCAGGCAGGTTTGCGGACAATGACGGCACACCACTCGCCTTCATCCGGGCTTGAGAGCAGCGTATGTCCGCGTTGCTCAAGGGCATCGATGACATCCTGGCGTCGCTCGTGGATGATTCCGCTGGTAACCAACGTTCCTCCGGGAACCAGGGATGCCGACAATGCATCCGCCATACCGATAATGACATCGGGGAGGATGTTCGCCACGACAATGTCGAATGGTCCTGAGGGAGGCTCCTCTGCGATGCAGACATCGATTCCGCCTGTCACATGATTGCGTTCGAGATTATCGAGAGACACTTTCACAGCGACCGGGTCATTGTCTGTAGCGACAACACTTGCAGCGCCGAGGAGGTGTGCACCGAGCGCAAGGATACCGGAGCCCGTTCCGACATCGGCTACACGCGCACCGGCAACCGGCAGTGTCTCCAGAGCGCGAAGGCACAAACGTGTCGTCGCGTGGAGTCCTGTCCCGAAAGCCATTCCTGGATCAAGCTCAATCACCCGCTGCTCCGGGGTTGGCGTGAAGTCTTCCCAGCTCGGCTTTATCACAAAGGACTTACCGATGAGCTGTGGCTTGAAATATTGCTTCCAGGCGTGCGCCCAGTCTTCCTCTGCGAGCTTTCGCCGCAAGGTGATAGGGAAGGAAATGGCATCCGACAGGCGGGATAATGCACCCTCAAGGCGGTCATCAATGGGGAGGTAGCCTACGACCTCGCCATCGCGGACATCGTAACCATGGCAACCTGCCTGTTCGAGGAGGGCTGCCCCTGCTAGCTCCTGGTCATCCCCGGATGCCGTCACAACAACTTCAGCCCAGTAGGCAGGTCCGGCCATGGTGTTAATCCTCTCCGCGAAGGACGCGCTTGAAGCGATCCCACATATTGCGATGTTCGCTTGCGTGGTGGTGTGACTGGTCGCCACGGAGTTCAGCAAACTCTTCCAGTTTCTGTCGCTCGGCATCGGACAGGCGGGTAGGTGTCACGACATGTGCAACTACGATGAGATTGCCTTTTTGCTGTGGTCTTCGCACATCGGGCATGCCGTGTCCCCGGAGAGTAAAGCGCGCCTCCGGTTGTGTACCTTCGGGGATTGTCACTGGAATCTCACGGCCATCGATACCCGTTACAGTCAGCTGTGCTCCAAGTGCAGCCTGAACGAATGAGATGCTGACACTGGTGTAAAGATCATGGCCATCCCTAACGAAGCGGTCGTGTTCCTTTACGCGAAAGACCGCATAGAGGTCTCCGCTCGGGCCACCCATGGCTCCGGAGTGTCCTTCTCCGCGCAGCGGTACGGTCATTCCCTCGTCAATACCGGGCATAATTGGAACGGTAAGCTTTGACTGCTTTTGAACACGCCCCTTGCCACCACATCCAGTACAGGGATCTTTGATCGTTTGCCCACGTCCACCACAGCGAACGCATGGGACGACATTTTGGACGGTCATGAAACCCAGAGATTGCTGCTGTCGGACCTGCCCAGCACCACCGCAGGCTGTACACGTTTCCGGTTTTGAACCGGCCTTAGCACCCGAGCCGCTACAGGTTGCACACGCTTCGACACGTGGAATGTTGATGTCTTTTGAGCCGCCATTGAAGGCTTCTTCGAGTGTGACATCGATGGCCACTTCGATATCTTGTCCTCGCTGTGGACCGCCGGCACGTCGTCCACCGCCGGCAAATTGATCCCCAAAGAAGGTTGAGAACAGGTCTTCGAATCCACCAAAGCCCTGCTGACCTCCACCACCTCCGCCCATTCCGGGCATCGCATGACCAAACCGGTCGTACTGAGCACGCTTTTGCTGATCGGAGAGCACTTCGTATGCTTCTGCGACTTCCTTGAATTTCTCTTCGGCGGATGCATCCCCAGGGTTGACATCGGGGTGATACGTTCGCGCGAGCTTCCGGTAAGCCGACTTAATCTCATCCTGGCCGGCGCTTCTGCCGACACCAAGCACATCGTAGTAGTCGCGTTTATCTGCCATAGTCGTGATTCAAAATTCCGCGGATGTTTGAACAGTCAAACGCCCCCGAAGCCGCGGGGCCATCGGGGACGTAGATATTATGAACGAAAAGAGCGGATTTACTCTTCGTCTTCGTCGGTTGCGACTGGCTCGTCTTCTTCCTCTTCTTCGATTTCGACATCGTCGAGCTCTTCTTCGGATTCAACCAACATCGCTTCCATGTCAGCTCCAAGCGCAGCGGCTGCACGTGCAAGCTCTGCATCCGGGAGGAACTCATCCACTTCGACATCGAGGTCGCGTGCACCAACAACAGCCTGGCGATCGGCTTCTGCTTCCTGACCAGCAAGGGATGACTTATCTTCGCGGCCCTTGATTACACCAGCGGCGATTTCTTCGAGGGCTACGGTCAATGGGTTCTCAGAGTCCGTTTCCACACGGGAGCGACTGCCCTCACGAATCTGCCGACAGCGCTTCGCTGCAAGGATTACCAGCTCATACTTCGACTCAACATTCGCTTCAATTTTGTCTGCGGACGGATAAATCATGACATCTCCTGCACCTCAGGCTCATCCACCTCATCGGTGGAATCATCTGAAGCAACGCGCTCCATTTCCAAAATGACCTTAACACCCGCGACATTCACGCCGCGAACCTCCGTGAGGTGACGCACCCGCGCCAGTGTCTTAATATCGGCATCCGAATACAAACGCCGGTTGGATCCGGTCCGTTGCGGAACCACGATGCCCTCCTGATCGAGGACCCGCAGTATCCAGCATGGTAGTCCGGCCAGCCGAGCGGCCACGCTGATTACGTAGACCGGTTCGTGCTCCTGATGCGCCATCTGTCTTTTCCATTGCCACACAAAATGCCATATTGGCAAATCGTCAACCCAACATTGTACGCTGGAAATGCGCCATTCTCAAATGAAAAGCATTCGGGTTTCGGACGCACTGCAGGATATCCACCGAAATTTGCCGCTGTGACGCACTACCGGGTTTCAGGAAGCGCGCCTTTGCAATGTGTGCATCTCTATCGCGGTTGTGATAGCATCCCTCGTTTGGAAGTACGACAGTATTTCCATGTGTTAAAGGATAAAACCCATGCCGAAAATGAAGACGCACAAGGCTGCCGTAAAGCGGTTCCACCAAACCGGGACCGGCAAGCTGATGCATCGGCACACCAAGCGGGCTCATTCTATGATTAAGAAGACCCCTGGGTGCCGCCGCCGGCTTTACAACGAAGCGACTCTCCATCCTGGAAAGCGCATCGCAGTTAGCCGCCAGCTGCCATATGGTGCAACCTACTAAATTCGTCGTCGGGCGGCACGCCGCCCAACTCTTCTGATGCTGCATCAATCAGCATTTGGGAGACGGGACCCAACTGCGGGCTACGAACCCGCGCCCGAAAGGAAAAGTGAAAAATGCCTCGTATTAAACGCGGTGTGATGGCGCATAAGCGCCACAAGAAGATTATCAAGGCCGCCGAAGGTTACTTCGGAGCACGTAAGAACGTTTTCCAGATTGCAAACGAAGCTGTTGCAAAAGCTGGAAACTATGCTTACCGTGACCGCCGCAACAAGAAGCGCGACTTCCGCCGCCTCTGGATCACCCGTATCTCGGCAGCCTGCCGCAATGCCGGTACGACATACTCCGCTTTCATCGCAGCGATGAGTAAGCACGGCATCGAGCTGGACCGCAAAGTCCTGGCTGACCTCGCAGTACGCGACGGTGATGGCTTCCTCAACCTGCTCAAGCAGGTCGGACTTGTTGCCTAAGCTGTCCTGACAGCTCGCCGACATCACAAGCCCGCCGGACACAGTTCGTGCGGGCTTGTGTTTTTGAATAAAGAACAGCATCGCCATGACTCAGCCAATCGCCGACGTACAACGTGAAGCCCTTGCTGCCATCGCTGCCGCAACCAACACCGCTAACCTGACCGAGCTTGACACCCTCTACCTTGGACGTAAAGCCGGACGCCTCACCGGCCTGATGCGTAATCTGGGCACTTTGCCTCCGAACGAAAAGCCTGCTTTTGGTGCCGCACTGAATGAAGCCAAAACAGTCATCGAAGCCGCTATCGCTACCCGCGGAGCCGAGCTGCGCGCCGCCGAACGGGATGCACGCGAACAGGGTGAACGGATCGACCTGACGCTCCCGGGGCGAACATTTGAACCTGGTCGTCTCCATCCGCTGACGCAAACCTTCGAGCAAGTCCGAAGCGTGATGCTTGCACTCGGTTTCAGCTTTACCGAATCCAATCACTGCGAAGAGTACCTCTTCAACTTTGACTGGCTGAACTACCCACCCGAACACCCGGCACTCGATGAGCAAATGAGCTTTGTTCTGGATGACGACCACCTGATGCGGACGCACACCACACCGACGCAGGGTCGCGTACTTGCCTCTGGACAGCAGCCTCCACTACGTTATGCTCAGATCGGGCGCTGCTTCCGACGGGATGCCGTTGATGACACCCACAGCCACACATTCCACCAGGTGGATGGCTTTGCCGTAGACAAAGACCTCTCGTTAGCCGATCTCAAGGGTGTGATGGCCGAGATCATGCGCGGAATCTTTGGACCTGAAGCCATCGTCCGCTTCCGTCCCGACTACTTCCCCTTCGTCGAACCTGGCGTTGAAATAGCCGTCAAATGGGGCGACCGCTGGCTGGAAGTGGGCGGTGCCGGAATGATCCATCCAAACATTCTTCGAAGAGCTGGTATCGACCCGACCGAATACTCTGGCTGGGCGTTTGGCTTTGGGCTAGACAGAATGCCGATGGTCCTCCACGGGGTTGACCGCCTCCCTTTGTTCCTCGAGAACGATTTAAGATTCCTGAGGCAGTTCTAAACGCATTCTTCAATCCGACTTGGTGAGAATATTCGATTACCGCCCCGTGCGGCGGGTTATGACAAGGACTTAGCGCATGAAAGTACCCATCTCCTGGCTTAAGGAATTCATCCCGGTTCCAACGGAAGGAAAGGCATTTGCCGACTTCTGCGATGCACTGACGATGGCTGGGTTGGAGGTCGAGGAAATCCTGGATGGCCCAACCCTCTACACAAAAGTAACGCCCAATCGTGGTGACTGGGCATCCATCCTCGGAACTGCACGTGAGGCTGCGGCTATCGATGCGGGGCTTACGATAAGCCTTCCGAGAGTGACTCCCCTAACCACCGGCAACGGTCCGGTCTCTGTGAGCATTTCCGACCCTGATGCCTGCCCGCGGTATGCAGCAACTGTAATCCGTGGGGTCACGGTAGGTCCCGCTCCAGACTGGATGCAGGAGCGCCTCACGCAAGCCCTCGGTGACAAGTACAAGCCCGTCAACAATATTGTCGACATCACCAACTACGTGATGCTTGAGCTTGGTCAGCCATTGCATGCCTTCGACCTTGCAACCATTGGTGGGGGGCAGATTGTTGTCCGTCGTGCAGCCGCAGATGAACAGATCAAAACGCTTGATGGTGAAGAGCGACGCCTGACCGCCCAGCCGCTTTGTATCTGTGATGCAAGCCACCCGGTCGCCATCGCCGGAATAATGGGTGGTCTTGAGACCGAAATCACCGCGGGCACCACAGACATCCTCCTGGAATCCGCTCACTTTGACCCCATTACGATTCGGCGCGGGAGTAAGTCTCTGGGGCTTGCAAGCGAAGCCAGCTACCGCTTCGAGCGGTTTGTTGACCCAAATTTGGTGATGCAGGCAAGCGCGCGTGCCGCAGCACTGATTCTTGAAATCGCTGGGGGGGTCATTGATGGTCCAACAACCGATGTCATCGCTAAGCCGCATGTCCCAACCCGCGTACTGGCACGTATGGATCGAATCCGCCGCCTCCTCGGTGTAGACATCGACCGTGATGATGCCGTTGCTGCGCTGAAACGTCTTGGCATCGATGCAGAGCGCTCAGCAGGCGCACTCGATTGTCTTGTGCCGAGCTTCCGGCCGGATATTGCCATCGAAGAGGATATCGCCGAAGAAGTCGGTCGCATCGCTCTTGGGTACGACAAGCTCCCCGAGACCGTCCCGCCAGTCACCACTGGTCGTGGCATCAATGCGCCCGGTGCCGAGTTTGCCGCAAAAGTCCGGACGATTCTTACAGGCCTTGGACTTCAGGACATTGTTGGCCATTCGCTGACATCCCCGGAAACCGCCTGGACCGAGGCAGAACAGGCATCGATGGTGGCCATCCGGAACCCGATGGCACCTCAGTACTCATCCCTCCGTACATCGCTCTTTGCAACCCTGCTCCCAACGGCTGCCCGCGCCGTCGACAGTGGAATCCGCGACTTTGGCATCTTTGAGCTGGGCAGTGTATACCGTCGCGCCAGTGATAACGGATTCACCGAACCGCGACATTTGTCAATCATTCTGGCAGGTACGCTGACAGCCGGGATGTGGGGTGTTAAGCCCGGTACTGTCCCTGTGGATGTTTATTTTGCCAAAGGCATTGTTGAACATTTGGTTCGTTGCCTGGGCATTGGTGAGATAACGGTATCGCCGGCATCGCATCTTCTCGGGCACCCCTACCGCACTGCTGCAGTACATGCCGCGGATAAGGTGATTGGCTACTTTGGCGAGATGAGAAGCGGACTGTCGTTGCCGGCACGTGATTCAGACACTGGCCAGATATACAACACGGCTGAGAATCTTCCGTCACGCTCGGTGTTTATTGATCTCTGTGCAGACTCCCTAATGGAACTACAAGGCACTACAGGCACTGCCGGAGGTTACATCGCTATCAGCCGCTTCCCGCCAGTAACGCGCGACATCGCCCCCATTGTCCCACTTACGACAGCCTTTGCAGACATCAAGGATGCCATCGTGGCGGCGGGTGGAGAGCATCTACGTTCAGCTGAGCTGACAGACCTGTATGCGGGTCAGGGCATTCCAGAGGGCCATCACGCACCTACGGTACGCATCGTGTTCCAGGCCGCTGACCGCACGTTGACGAGTGCGGAAGTGGATATTGCCATGACAGCAATTCGAAGTGCATGCGAAGCACGGGGCGCCCAATTCCGTTGATGTAGACACGTCCTGTCTACAAAGAAAGACCTCCCGCAGCATTTCTTCGGGAGGTCTGATCCATTTAGGATGTTGCTACTTCTTCTTGTCTCCCTTGACATCGAGGAGCTCACGGACATCAATTATCATCCCGCTGCCGCTCTGTACGGTTGGGAGGTGTCCATCCCACTTTTCAATCCAGTCCTTTGCAAGGACAAGCTTGCCGCCTTGCGTTTGTAGTGCTTCAGCATTGATTTTGGCGGATTCAGCGAGACCGCGTGCCCGCGTGATGGCGGTGGTAGCTTCCAGTTTTGCCTGGTCAAGAATGTACTTTTGCTTTTCAGCCATTTGCTGGGCAACCTGCTTTTGTTCAATCGCACTGTTGAACTCCTGTGAGAAGGTGAAGTTTGTCAGCGACACTCCGTTCGGCTCCACCACGACATGATAGTCACGGAGGCGGTTGACTAGCTCTGTGTGTACTTCTGACTTGACCTTGTCACGAAGGCGTATGAGGTCCTCGGCGGTGTAGCGAGCTGTGACAACCTTGAGCGATTCATGTACAGCGGGATCTATGACGCGAAAGCGATACTCGCTACCAACGGTTTGGTAGAGATGGCCAACGCCGGTCGGCTCCACATGGTAGTTCAGTGCAACAGTGCACTGCACGGTTTGAAGATCACGGGATGCTGCGGATGCTTCTGCCTGTTCCTTTTGTGTTCGCACTTCCAGCTGCTCGACAGTGTTGATCCCCGGCATCACGAGGTGAATCCCTTCTGTCAGAACTCCCTTGACGGCACCAAATTGCAGCAGGACGCCTCGGTAGCCCGCCGGCACAAGGACAATGGCAGACCCGGCTGCACCGATCAGGATGAGCAAAACCGAAGCAATCCGCATTGGGATGATGAAGCGAACCGATGACTTTGGGATCATCAGCGATGCGATAGTAATCAGTACTCCAAGGACAGTGAAGGTGAACATTTAGCGATGTCTCCTTAGGACGAAGAAACCTGTCTGTTTGTCTTTGACTCAGGTACGCGGATAGACGCATCCACGACAAACCGGCCTGGCTCCACAGAGAGCTGAAGTTTGTGGAGGTTGGACAGCCAGGCGGCAAATCCGATGCTGGTGAGAAGCGGGCGCAGATCCAGACGAGCCTGCGCTTTGTCCACTGTAAGCTCCGATGGAAGGTGTGCCTGTAACAATGGCAGCACCATCGACAGCAACGTCGGTGGGTCAATAAAGGTCATCGTAATGCATGGAAATGGGGATGCAGCGGCGCTCAGGACAACGGGGATTTCGATGCGCTTTGGCAGCGGCCATTGGTTGACATCGATGACGATTGCAGCATTCCCCCCTCCAAGTGCCGCAACGGCCACTCCAGTGACGGGGCTCTGACGACCTTGGAACTTTTTTGCGATTTCAGAGTTTATAAGCGCTGTGGACAACGGAAGCCGGAAGTCAGCCTCGAATCCTGGATACATGTCTGGCGTAGGCATCGGTACCGGACTTTCAGTCCTTGAGGTTGAATCACTCACACCTCCATGGTACGTTATCCGGTGGTGTTCTGGTTCCAACCGGCACGATAATGAAAGGCCAGCGCGATGTCATCGGATGTAACGACAGCAGTCAATACCAAGCTGAATGAGTATAGTTTTCTAATGGCGCCGGTTGAGCAGGCGATGCGTGAGTTGCAGCTGCATCGCGGTATGCTGCGCGCTCGTGCGGAGGAAGAAATTCATGCCCTTTCTCCAGCCCTGGCGACATTGTCGGAGGCACTAGAAATCAGTACGCTGGACCTACTGACTGCGCCAGACCGCAGTGCGTTTCTCGCGGAAGCACTGCATCGAAGTCAGCTGTCGATTGACACGATTCGTGAGCGGTTGCTTGCGTGTGGTGAGAGCGATTCCGAGTCGCTGAAAGTACTTGGATTACCGGAGGCATCCTAATGGCTAAGAAACCATCCAATGTTCCGATTTTTGTCGCCCTGGGCATGGGAGTTTCCATGTTGATTGGATTGAACGCGTTTCAATTCAAGAATCGTCCCCGTACGCCCGACGAGCTACAGGCTGAGGCGGCCGCAGCTGCTGAAAAGGCCAAGGAAACGGGAGCCGTTCCAACCCCACCGGCATCGCCCGAGGGACAGGAGATGGCGGCATATGACTCTGACGCATGGCTTGGACCTCCTAACGCCGACAAAGAAATCACGATTGGGTATCGGATGACGCCGCAGGTGCAAGCCGAACCAATGTCAGTCTTTGGACCTGTTTCTATGATGATGCGTCAGAAGGCACAGGGTGTGCGCATACACCTGGTCAACCTGGATGATCCATCGGCTCCTCGCGTAGAGGAAGGATTGTCATTCAAAGGTAAAGTCTTGGTTCCGCTAACGGAAACAGGCGGATTTGACCCGACTATGATTCAGTCGACCGTGCCAAGTGTCATGAGAGATGGTATATAGAAAGGTCGAGACTTTTCGGAAAGAGTAAACAACTGTGCCAAATATTAAATCTGTAGCAAAAGACGTTATCCGGTCCCGTTCGCGCCGCTTGCGTAACAACGCAACCAAGAGCCGCATCAAGACCGCAATCAAGAAGACCCACTCCGCCATCGTTGCTGGTGATGCAGCTGCGGTCACGACAGCGATGAGCCTTACGGTGTCCATTGTTGACCGTGCTGCGAAGCGTGGGATTATTCACAAGAATGCAGCAAATCGCCGCAAGTCCCGCCTCATGAAGCGTGCTGCAGCCGCTGCTGCATAATCGCTAAGCGATTCCGAAAAGTCAGCCCACCGCGCGATGCGCGGTGGGCTTTTTTGGTCATTGTGTGAACTAAGCACACATTCGGATAATGCACTCCTCGATAATCTCCCGGGGATTATCACCGCCTGGAACAATTCCTTTGAGGGCGCCATCAGCGTGCTCGATTGCAATGAGTGCCTGTTCCAAGGCATCAAAGGTCCACTGCCTGGCCTGTGTTGCCAGCTTGTCACCCATCCAAGCCATCCTGGGATTCGAAAGCGTGGCTCGGATTCCATCCGCTGGCAACATCGCAGAAACCTCCGCGGACAGCGGGACAGCCCCTCTCCCGATCATCCGATACTCCAGAAGGATCCGCGCCTGATGAACCAGCCTAATCTGACGCGCAAGCATCGTCAATACCCGCAGTGCTGTTCCATCCGGCTTGGTTCCAATGTGAAACGTACTGTCAAGCAATCGTAGCGCCTCTCCGCCACGGCGGGCGCCAAGCGCATCACAAAGCTTGAAAATGACCTCATCCGGACCACGGGACAGGACTTCCGTGACATCCGATGCGTGGATAACAACTTCATCTCCCATGTAGTCAAACAACTTACCGAGCTCGGTTTCAAGCCGGCGCATGTCATCCGCGGGAAGCTCCATAAACAATGCGAGTGCATCCGAACGCAGCTGCTTACCTCGAGCCTTAGCCATCCGCTCCACGTACGCACGAAGGTCATCCTTTTGTGGAACACCAAAGTCCGCGACTTTACCGTGCTTCTTTACCGCAGTGACAAGCTCAGTCAGGACTGTTGATCCCTTTTTGGCCTTGCCATCCTCAATCACCGGCTCTCCGGTTAGGAGAATCATCAGACCCGTGCCAGGAATCTTATCTATCCCCGCTGCAAGCTTCTTTTGTGTCGCGTCATCCAGCTGCTCAGCATGCGTTACAACGATAACACGCTTGCCATCGCCAAAAGGTGCCGTTGATACAGCAGATAACAAGCGGTCAATCGGAGTCCCATCAGCCGCAATTGTTTCGGAGTCAAAGTCGGCAAAATCCGCATCCACACGCGTCGCAAGCGCCCGCGCCAGCGATGACTTTTCCGCTGCTTGCGTGCCTGTTATCAGTACAATTCTTGTATCCAGCGGGATGTCGGCATGCATGTCTCACATTCCACCCGGAATCAACGTCTGCGTGCAACCTTGGACAGCGAATTTACCGCGGGAATCACATAACTTACGTCTGCGGTAAGACGTTTGACATCCTCGTGCGTCACCGTGCCTCCCCCGTAAATGGCCAGACTGATAGCCTTTCGAATCGCATTTAATCGATCTGCAGCATCAGAGTTTCCAGATACCTGAAGGGCATCTGTGGTCTCCGCCACGATTTCATCCAAAGTACGGGACGAAGCAGTATCGATTCCAGCTTTCCCGATTACCCGCTCCAGTCGGTTCCACAGCGCTGCGAGCTGCCGGGCTTCCTGACTTCGGCCGGCAACTAAAGTAGTTGTCTCCCGCCGGGATGATCTGAACATCGCAGCAACAATGAATAAAGCCCCTGGAACGATAAACATCCACGGGGATGATGCGAGTTGTTGGAGACGCGACAGCCATGTCCGTTTGTTGGCGGCCTGATTCACCTCTGCTGTTTCCGCAATCGCCGGCGTCAACGCTGTGGCATCAAACGGAACCCACCCTTGACCCACAAAGTAGACTTCAGCCCATGCATGCCGATTACTTTCGCGTATTTGAATCGCGCCAGTTTCATCTGTGGATGGATCACCGCCATTAAATCCGGTAGCGATTCGCGCTGGTAGGCCGGCCATGCGGCACATGATAGCAACCGAGGAAGCATACAGGTCACAGTATCCCTGACGGGAATCATTCAAAAAGTAATCAACAGGATCGCGCCCGGAAGGCACGCGTGCCGCCTGAAGGTTGTATGTACACCTGCCCCCTACATATCTTCTAATTGCTTCCGCCTTGGCATACGGTCCCGAGACGTTCTTGATGGCTGCATCCACGTGTTGCGCAATCGCCGGGTTGTTTGGCACTGCAAGATAAGGGCGCAGGTTCGAGGAATAGTCTGTTGATGTCGCATTTAGAACTGCCTCATCAGCTGTTGGAACTCGCGATTCCATTTCATACTCGCGCAAATAAGCATAAGCTCCGATGTTGCCATCCGGGGTTGCATAGAGGCTTGGCGACTTTACTTTCACGCGTACCGCATCTCCGGCGACGTACACCAACGCGAGGATGTCATCTACGGCAAGAACCCGGTACTTGATGAGTGGCTGCGACGTGGGGACGCTATCTGCCCGTGGACTGATAATGTAATCAGAGAGACCATTTGGACCGCGACTACCAAAGACCTCTTTGCCAAGTCTAAACTGCTCAGTAGTCCACCCCTTGCCTGTGTATGTGTCATATGTACGGCCACGGAGCAGGCGGGGCTCGGTTGCGTAGACCTTCATCACGGGTGTCTGGTCATCACGGAGAGGTCCCAGACCTATTCCAAAGGTTCCGCCTCCTTCACTCAAACGTTCTAACTGGGATGCACGCGTAGCAGCAGACTGATTCTCAGCACGCAGCTGGTTGACGACCTGTGCAAGCGACACATTTTTTCCGAGCATCCGTGTAGGAATCGATATGACGACTCCCAGCACCACAGCAAAAACCCACAACAGTCCTGCACTTCTGACCTGCCGGGCGAGGTAATCTCCACCCGCTACTTTTTCACGCGAACTTAGCGGGGCTTGTGAAAGTGCATGGATGTGTACCAGCGTAAACAGCAGCCCAAAGAGAAACAATGCAAAGTAGATGATGAGCTGAAGGTTGACATCGGATGTCGCGCTGAGTCCAACAATGGCAAGGCCCCAGACACCGACAAAGGCGACGCTTTCATCCGTGACCAAAATAAGCGAACCAACAGCTGCGACAATAGCAAGAGTCCCAAGAATGAGTTGCTCAGCGATTTGCCGAAAGTCGTAACTTGACACAGAGCCGAGGACGACCCTGGTGAGCAAGAGCAGAACCGCAAGTCCAAAGAGTCCGAAGGCGCCTGCACGAAGAAACTCTGAGCCTGCTCCCAGCTGGCGTAAACGGAATGCGCCCGAAAAGCCGATAAGCGTGATGACAAGACAGAGCACACCAATCACGGGGTTGATGAAGACTTCACGCGCCGCGAGTAATGCGGCACACTGCGTCAGTGCTGCCCCAAGATAGAGGGGTAGTGACACAGCAGCCAGTGTTCTGGATTTAGGCTGCACCAATTGCACGGACAAATCTCCGACCTCCATCCAGCCATGGATTGGCATTTTCATCCACTACACGAACGCGAACACCTGCCGGGATGTCAGAAACACCGCAGCGCTCGGCGGACGCTCCCTCCGTAAGGACAACGACCTCCGTCGTAGCCCCCGCTCGCCGCAGGTCGCTGATAACAGCAACCACTGCAGGTGAGACTGTCGGAGTCACAATCGTCGTCCGGGTTCGGGCATCGACTGCCTTGGGTGCGATTTTTGGCGCAGCGTCAACAGCGGGGGCTTTGAGGTGGGCAAGCCAATCGAGCAAAGCGAAACGGGCACGCCGGGAATCCCCTTTGTTCGACACAAGGCAACTCTCGGATGCGCAGCTTATACGAAACGCCCCGCCATCCCGCTGAACGCGGTCGGACAGAGTTGCGGCAACCTTAACAGCTATCTCGAATGTCGACTGTCGGCCAGTACCCCGGTGGTTGTTCTCAGAGCCCATCAGAATGACATGCATGTCCTGCGGGAGTGCATCCTCATACTCAACGACGACGAGTTTGTCCCGACGGGCACTGGCACGCCAATGAACGCGGCGCAGACCATCCCCCTGCATGTACTCACGAACGCCGTGTAGATCAACGCCCTCTCCCCGACGGACACTTCCATCCTGCTCCTCCTGCCCACGGAGGCCGAGTTGGCCGTGTGTGGCACTGGGCGCAAGCGAAGATGCCGGGTGTACGACAATCTCATCCGATCCATCCAGTGTAGTCTCAAAAAAGTACAGCCCAATAGGATCACTCGAGTCCATCGTGGCCTGATCGAACGTGTAAACCCCGCGAAGGTTCGGAATGGCCTGGTAAGTCAGGTGTCCCGTAATGCCATCCCACTCCTGAAGACATCCAAGTTCTTTCGGAGGTGTGGTCGTGGTAAACGCTTTTGGTGGACGGTCCATGATGTGAAGCGCACCTTGCGGTAAACCACCAGCCGAGCTGACATCGAGACGTACTTCAACCGGTCTGCCTTCAACGCCGACGGGTGGCAGGTTTCGTTTGACCGTGTACTTTGGCGTAAATCGAACGGCTACGAGGTACGCGACAGGCTGAATCATCGCTAGCGCCACAGCCATGATGTACAAGTACACAATGTCGAGAAGCATCGCGACAACCAATAAAAACGCGAATGCAAGCGTCACGACCAGCGATTTCATGCCCGCAGCGGACCGACGCGTTTGCGACACAATCTCGATATCGCCCATGTTCATCGCATCTGCAGCGGTGTCGTCTCGCAAGGCTGTGGCTGACATGCGTGGATTGTACCTGTCCATTAGCCGGATAGATGCACACCGGATTCGCGAGTGCGTATGTGCCCGGTTGATTTTCCACAAAATTCCGAAAGTGCAACGATGATCACCATTGGGACTGTCCTAATTTGGTTGGTGGTTTTACCCCTCTGATGCCGGATTTTGCCATTCGTTACAGATAGAATCCTCTTCGTGAACGCCATTGTCAAAAACACTCCGGCAGCCGGAGCCCTCTGGACAACCCGTCCGATGCCTGTTGCAGGTGTAGGTGAGCTACTCGTCCGTATCGATGCTGTGTCTCTGTGCGGAACAGACTTGCATGTTTACAACTGGGATGCGTGGTCAGCCGGCCGCGTTAAGCCTCCCGTAACCATGGGGCATGAGTGGGCTGGCGAGGTGCTTGAGCTGGGTCCAAATACGACTGGCTTTGCTCCTGGCGACCGTGTCTCCGGCGAATCACACAAGATTTGCGGTCACTGCCGGCAATGTAGGACCGGGGATGGCCATGTTTGTACGAGCACTCAAATTTTCGGTGTCGACACAGATGGCTGTTTTGGACAATACTTCGCCGTTCCTGCGGCAAGTGTCCTCAAAAATGATCCCCGCATTCCGAACACAATCAGCTGCCTGCAGGATCCGCTGGGAAATGCCGTACATGCAGCATTGGTTGAGCCACTCGCCGGCAAGTCGGTGGCAATCCTTGGTTGCGGTCCGATAGGCCTGTTTGCGATTGCCGTCTGCCGCGCCGTTGGTGCGACTAACATCATCGCTACGGATGCATCCCAATATCGTCTTGATCTGGCAAAAACCGTTGGTGCTGACCATACATTGAATGTCCGCGATACGGATGTTGATGATGCAGTAGCGACGCTCACGCACGGGATGGGTGTAGATGTCGTACTCGAGATGTCAGGTGCTCCAAAGGCGATTCAGCAGAGCCTGCGGCTGGCTAAGCCTGGCGGGCGTATTTCGCTGATGGGCATTCCGGCGGGAAGCGTTGACCTGAATGTTGCAGAGGACATCATTTTCAAAGGTCTTCGGATTCATGGTGTTGTCGGCAGGCGATTGTATGACACATGGTTCACGATGCAGGACTTACTGGCATCGGGTCGCCTCGATGTAACCCCCATCAGAACCCACATTCTCCCGTTTGACCAGTTTGATGCTGGATTTGCCTTAATGCAGGCTGGCACATGTGGCAAGGTAGTGCTCAAAGTCTCTGAGCACGCAGACTGACCCCCCTCAAGGATATTATGGAAACCATGTCTCAACGCCATCCCATTGCAGTTTTTAGCGGTACCGGAAACCCGGCCCTCGCGGAGGCTATTGTTCAGCGTCTCGGAATACCGCTCGGTGGGCTACGCATCACACGATTTCCAGATTCCGAGGTGTATGTCAAGTTCGAGGAGTCGGTACGCGGCGCGGATGTCTTTTTGATTCAGCCAACCTGTGCTCCAATCGATGGCAACCTGATGGAGCTTCTCATTGCGATTGACGCCCTAAAGCGCGCAGCTGCCTTTCGAATTACATGTGTACTTCCGTATTACGGCTACGCGCGTCAGGAAAAGAAAGATCGTCCACGCGAACCCATTACCGCAAAGCTTATTGCTGACCTCCTTTGCACTGCAGGTGCAGACCATATCGTTGCGATGGACCTCCATGCAGATGCCATTCAGGGTTTCTTTGATGTCCCCGTCGATCACCTGACAGCAGTGCCGGTGATATCGGATTATCTAGCCCAGCAATCGATGGAAAACGTTTGTCTGGTGTCTCCGGATGAAGGCAGGGTCAAAACCATCCGCAAGCTGGCATCCCGTCTGAATGTGCCTCTTGCTGTCGGCTACAAGTTTCATCCAGCACATGGTGAATCGGAAATTTCGGGACTTGCGGGAGATGTTCGTGGCAAGCGGTGCATTGTTTATGATGACATCATCTCCACCGGTGGATCGATCAACGAAATCGTCGATACTTTGCTGGCTAATGGAGCAACACCGGACATCACAATCGCCTGTACACACGCGGTGTTTGCTGGAAAGGCGCCTGAGCGTCTGAGCCGCCCGGAGATTCGTGAGGTGATTACGACGGACACTATTCCGCTTCCTGATTCCCGACGTCCGGCGCGCTGTACTGTTTTGTCAACAAGCCAGGTCTTCTCCGAAGCAATCCACCGCATCTGGCAAAACGCATCCGTCTCAAGCCTCTTCGACTAAATCATCATGCCAGCCGTTCTTGAAATAGAAAATTTACGTATTGGATGGACCGACGCCAATGGTGAGCACGTCATAGTCGATGGCGTGACTATGTCCATTCAGGCGGGCGAGATTCTAGGCATCGTTGGTGAATCCGGGTCTGGAAAGACGCTTTCAATGCTGGCGGTTCTCGGGTTGCTGCCTGCCCCGCTTACGGTGCTTGGTGGCTCTATCCACATTTCAGGTTCCCCAGTTACACCTGAGACGGCAGCGGCTATGCGAGGTAAGCGGGCTGCAATGGTCTTTCAGGACCCGATGACATCACTGAACCCGGTCTTCACGGTGGGTGCTCAAATTGCCGAAGCGGTGACCTTGCATCAAGGATTGAAGGGTCGTGCGGCTATGGATGCCGCGGTGGATGCCTTGCGTAAAGTCCAGGTCCCGGATCCGGAGCGGCGTGCCAAGCAGTTCCCGCATGAGCTGTCCGGTGGGATGCGTCAGCGTGTGATGATTGCGATGGCTCTCGCATGCAAGTCTGAAGTGTTGCTCGCAGATGAGCCGACAACGGCATTGGATGTGACTGTACAGGCGCAGATTCTTCAGCTGTTACGTCAGCTTCAACGAGAAACAGGGATGGCGATTGCGTTCATCACCCATGACCTTGCAGTTGTCGCGGAGCTCTGCGATAACGTCGTCGTGATGTACGGCGGCAAAGTGTTTGAGAGCACAGATGTGCAGACATTGTTTGCAAAACCTGGTCATCCGTATACACAAGCTTTGCTTGAAAGCCTACCGGACAGAGCCATCGAGGGTGAGCCGCTGGTATCTATTCCGGGCCAGCCACCGACAAGTGGTCAGCGTGGCGTAGGTTGTCCGTTCAAGGCTCGGTGCCGAGTGGCGGTGTCCGGGTGTGATGCACCTCTCCCGCTGATTCAGCTTGGAACAAGTGCCAAATCTCAGCTGGTCGCCTGTCATCGGGTAAGTGAGGCTACAGGATGTTAGCGATTAACAATGTCCACGTGCATTACCCGGTCGGTCGTAGGACGTTACGCGCAGTGGATGGAGTCTCACTTGAGATTGCAGCGGGCGAAACGCTGGGCATTGTAGGTGAATCGGGTTGCGGAAAGTCTACGCTTGCGAAGGCCATCCTTGGCCTCGTGAAGCCGGTTCAGGGCTCGGTAACCGTTGATGGACAGAATCCTGACGGACTTTCGGGAGCTGCACTTCTCGCATTCCGCCGCAATGTGCAGATGGTCTTTCAGGATCCATACGCAAGTCTTTCACCGCGACGCACCGTATTACAGTCATTACTGGAACCGTTGGAGGTTCACCATATTGGTAATGATCGGACAGAACGGATTGCACGTGCTGAAACAACATTAGAGGCAGTTGGACTCGACCGGGATACTCTACGGCGTTACCCGCACGAATTTAGCGGTGGCCAGCGTCAACGTATCGGGATAGCACGGGCAATCATAGCAGATCCAAAGCTTGTCATCCTCGATGAGCCAGTGTCTGCGCTTGACATCTCTGTCCGGGCACAGGTGATTAATTTGCTTGCAGATATCCAACGCACCCGCAATGTTGGCTATATGTTTATTGGTCATGATTTGGCATTGATGCGCCATGTGACCGATCGTGTGGCTGTCATGTACCTGGGGAGAGTCGTAGAGCTGGGAACAACGGCTGAAATCTTCGACAATCCACAACACCCATACACACGTAGCCTGATTCTCTCAGCTCCAAATCCTGATCCGACTAAGCGACGAACGGCACCTGCTCTTGATGGTGATCCACCAAGCCCATTGGATATCCCAACCGGTTGCCGCTTTCAAGCACGCTGTGCACATAAATCGGAGCGATGCCTGTCGGATGACCCCGAGCTGATTCAAATTGGAGATGCACGCCAGATTGCCTGTCACAACTCAGCTTCTCTCCCTACATGGGCAACCGAATAATACTGAACAACGGACACGTCCTCCAGAATACGGACACTAGAACAAAAAGAGTCAAGGGATATTCAAGCCAAGGACGGTTCGCTCCTAACGCCCCGGAATGACAACGGTATCCCCAGCGTACAGAGTCCCTGATAAGCCGGGATTGGCATCGAGGATCTGATGCATTCGGGCTCCGGTTGTGACGCCTGACCTCGGATAGCGCTTTGCAATCGACCAGACCGTGTCACCGCTACTCACTTGAACAACTGTCGGAGGAACCGGGACCGACTGGCTGTGGGCTTTACTAAACATCGAGCCAAAAACCGCACCAATCACCAATGCACCCATTACCCAAACAGTCCGTCTACGACGCTCGGCCTGAAGTTTTCGCGCCATACGACGGGCTTCCCGCTGCGATTCCTGCACGACGGATACAGAAGCTGAATGCGTCGCTACAAAGCCTGGCCAGATATTACTCATGATAGGTTTCCTCAGAGCAATACTCGCGTCAGAGGTTGAAACCCGGAAAGGCATGTGAACATTTGTTTGCATGCCAAAGAATAACATGCAAGTAGGCGGAATGCAAACAACTGTTTGCTTTTTACATATCTTCGATCGATGGTCGTTTGTCGAGGTGTGATGAAAGCGCTGCAATCGCTGCCTCTCCCTCGGAGCCAATATCTACCGTAAACGCGTTGACGTAGAGCGCAATATGCGCCTTCATCACTTCAAAGTCAAGCTCCTGCGCATGTTCCGCACACAGCGCCAATGCATCATTTGGGTGAGCGTCAGCCCAAGCGATACTTCTCCGGATTATTGCATCGATTTCCGCTGTATCCAATCCATCACGATGCACAATCAATCCAAGCGGTATCGGTGCACCCGTTACACTCTCCCAATGCTCACCGAGGTCTTTTATCAGCTCCAAGCCATCACGTTCGTATGTAAATCTGCTTTCATGGATGACTACGCCCGAAGAGCCAGGCTCCGAACACAGCCGCGCATAAAGAGCATCAAACGGCAAATACTCCTTCGCGACTTTCTGCCCATCGAGATAGACATCCAATAAGAGATTAGCCGTTGTATGCAGCCCCGGAACCAGCACGGGACCAGATAATTCACCAGCAGGATTCCGCAACAACAGCGGACCGCATCCACGGCCAAGCGCTCCACCACTCCGCAGTGGTTTCCATTTGTCACCAAGTGCATTCCAGACCCCATACGAAACCTTGATGACATCCGCATTATCGCCGCCAGCAATCAGCAGGTCATTCGCCGCCTGGACATCAAGAAATGTTACATCAACCTCCGGACCGCCTACCTTTCCTAGCATCCATCCGGCGAACACCCATACATCATTGGGACACGGTGAGATAACGAGCTTCATTTCCTGCTTTCATTACCCAGAGCAACCACCAGCTCAGCCGTACGCTGGATGGCACCCGGCTCTCCAAGGGCATCCCTTACACCACGTAGGCCTTCCTTCATCCGAAACAGCCACTCAGGATCAAGTAACAGCATTACCGTCTCGGCAGCAATCGCCTCTGCAGATGCGGCATCCTGAAGAAGCTCAGGACATATCTGCTCGCCGGCAATCAGATTTGGCAGTCCGATATTTGCAGGAAGGCGCTTTTTCATCAGCTTGTACTGCCAAACCCCGGACTTCGGCAGTTTGTAGACAATCACCATTGGTGTCCCGAGAATTGCCGCCTCGAGCGTCACTGTTCCACTCACGCAAACTGCAACATCCGCCATTTTCAGAACATCAAGTGTCGCATCCTCAACTATCACAAGTGGCAACATATGGGTACTGCGCGTGGAGCGTTCCACGTGCCAAGGCTGGCTTGTACTGCTCCCCTTCGCTGCACCAGCCGTGACGTGAACCGGGGTCAGGACGGGTCCTGACGTCGCGGGGGCTACATCATCGGAGTGGCGCGCACGATTCTGTGCCCGCCGATGCGCGTCCACGACAGCATTTTGTACACGATCCCGGTCAATGGTCGGTGCCAATCCGAGTAAAAACTGTACTCCTGGAACTCTCTCTGCCATTTGATATGCCGCATCAAGCATCACCGGTAACAGCTCACCAAGTTCCTGCTCACGGCTTCCCGGCAGCAATGCGACAACAGGTCGGTTCATATCGAGACCCCACTTTGCCGCCGCAGCTGTATCGGTCATTTCCGATGAAACGAAGTCTAGCAAGGGATGTCCGGTGAACGTGGCATTCACACCGTGTCGATTCAGTTCGCTGGCATTCCAGCGGAATGGACTGGAGACTGCATCCGTGCACGTGCCAAGCGAGCTCCCGGAAAGTGTCTTCCGCCATGATCCAGGTGGCATCCATGCCAAAATACGCGTCTCTGGCAACTCTTTCCGGACCCATGGACACAGTCCCATTACCGGACCAAAACCATAGTGAAATGCACCGGCATCGATGGCAACGAGGACATCCGGACGCCGCGCACGCATCGCGGCGAACACCTGCTTCCGCGCGGAAAGAATTTTTGGTAAGAGAGGTAACACTCCTCCAATACCTATTGCGCCAAACCTGCTGGTATCGACAAGGACATCCACGCCAGCCGAAACCATTGCACTGCCTCCTACCCCCCAGATGTGGACATCCGGGAGGAGAAGTTTCAACCGCCGGGCAAGCTCACCCGCAGCTTTGTCTCCGCTGGCTTCACCGGTAGTGATGGCAATTTGCATGTTTGCGATCAGCGGCGTGGGCGGTCATCCTGACGGCCAGCCGACCCCTTGGAAACGCGTTCAACGAATGCAACCAGATACTCGAGCGCTTCGATCTGCGGCAGCTCAGCACGAATCTGCTCAAGGGCCTGGGCCCGATTCATTGAGCTGCGATACAGAAGTTTGTAGGCATCACTGATGGTATTACGATCATCCTGTAGCAAGCCTGAACGCCGAAGACCAATCGCATTGATGTCAAGAACATCCGCAGGCCGGCCATCAGCGAGCATAAATGGCGGTACATCCTGAACAATCTTTGAATAAGCGCCCAGCATTGCATACTTGCCCACGTGTACAAATTGGTGAATGCCGACCATCCCACCAACAACCACATTGTCTTCAATCGTCACATGCCCGGCAAGTCCGGCATAACTGGACAGCATGTTGCGGTTTCCGATGAGACAGTTATGCCCAACGTGGACATACGCCATCAGGAGGTTGTCATCCCCGATTATCGTGTTATTTCCATCACCGGTTGCACGATGAATGGTGACATATTCACGCAGCTGAACACGGTCACCAATGATGACTCCGGTGGACTCACCTTTGAACTTATGATCCTGCGGTGGTCCGCCAAGCACAACTCCAGCCTTGAGGACACAGTCTTCACCAATCGTCACATTCTGTTCCAGAACAACGTGTGCAAACAGCTCTGTGTTCATGCCGATCTTACAGTTCGGGCCGATTACGCAGAATGGGCCAATATTGACACCATCACCGATAACCGCGGAATCATCAATGATTGCACTTGGATGGATTACAGTGCTCATGCCCCGAGCTCCCTGTCCTGAGTTGAGAGGGCAAAAACGATTTCGGCTTCACACACAACTTTGCCTTCGACTGTAGCGGTGCACTTCACCCACCCCATTGGTCCGCGCATTTTCGTCACATCTGCCTCGACTAGGAGAACATCCCCTGGAACCACCGGGCGTCTGAAGCGTGCCTTGTCGATCGCGGCAAGGAGAGCCAGGCGTCCTTCGTACTCAGGACACAGGAGCAGGCTGATTCCCGATATCTGTGCCATCATTTCCAGCTGTAGCACACCAGGCATGATTGGGTTACCGGGGAAATGCCCATTGAAAAAGGGTTCGTTTACCGTGACGTTCTTGATGCCTTTGATACGGACACCCGCTTCGACTTCGAGAATACGGTCGACCAGAAGAAACGGATAGCGGTGTGGCAATATGCGTTGCACTATTCGAATATCCAGAGGTTTGGTTAAATCGATGTCCATCGTGTCCTACTTTCTCATCAGCGCAGACAGCTCGCGTGCTGCGGTTACATTCAACCCGTGACTGGGACGTACTGCCACAATCTGAGCCTTTGGAAGCCATCCACAGAGTCCTAAATCTCCGATAAGGTCCAACAATTTATGCATCGCTGGCTCATTTTCCATGCGTAAAGGACCCGCATAGCCTGCATCTTCTACCACAATGCAATTCTCCAGCGTTCCGCCACGTCCAAGCCCTGCAGCGAGTAGTGCATCAACTTCATGGCGAAAGCCAAACGTACGTGCCGGAGCAACCGTCGTCCGAAAACAGCTTGATCCAGGAACCCATCGGGCAGCCATGGTACCAACGACCGCATCCGGAAACTGCACCAGAACAGTCACCGTTGGCTCGTTAGCAGGGTAAATGCCGATAAAGGCACCGTTTGTCCCTGAGACTTCGACCGCCGTGGGAATATCAATCCACTTCGGTGATTCTGTCGTAAAGCCAAGGTCTGCCAATGCATCCATCCAAAACAGGCTGGCTCCATCGCCGATAGGAAGCTCAGGACCATCCAGAATGACATCGAGGGCCGCGACCCCAAGCGACGCACAGGCAGCTGAGAGGTGTTCAACGGTTGAAACACGCACAACTCCCTCACCTACAACCGTACATCGCGTCGTCTCGATGACATGGTGTGGAGAAAGCGTCACAGAACCGGATGCAGTGTGAATGTGAATGCCCGGTGAGGATGCAACGCTTAGCGTCACACAAGCGGACGCACCGGTGTGGATTCCCACACCGTTGAGAGCAATGGATGATGTCACTCTCCCGGCTGTCCGAGCTGTGCCTCGAGGGCAGCGATTCGTTCTATGAGACCGGCAACCTGCTTTTGCAGATCTGCCCCTTGCATCATGGATGCATACCCACGCAATGTCTCGCGGTGTGGACGCGCCGGACTACCGGAGACAAATGTGCCAGCGGGAACATCACGAAGGACGGCAGACTGCGCGCCGATAATCGCGTGCGGGCCGATTTTGACCTGTTCCTTCACGCCGGCCTGACCGGCAATGATGGCATTGTTGGCAACTTCAACCCCGCCACCAAGCGCGACCTGTGCAACGATAAGGACATCGTCGCCGATCTGGCAGTTATGACCAACATGGACCATGTTGTCAAGCTTGGTTCCATTCCCTATTTTTGTTGCTCCGGTCTTGGCACGATCAATGGTCACATTGGCGCCGATTTCGACATCCGAACCGATGATCACATGTCCAATTTGTGCTACTTTACGGTGATGACCATCGACTTGGAGGTAACCAAAGCCATCTGCTCCAAGTACTGAGCCACTGTGGATAATCGTTCGCGCACCAATCAGCGTGCCATGCAAGACGGAAACATTTGGGTGGATTACGACGCCGTCAGCGATTTCAACATCCGAACCAATATAGGCCAGCGGGAAAATGGTGACATTGTTTCCGATTCGAACATTGGACCCGATGACTGCATTGGCACCGATCGCCACATTTTCACCTATAGTGACATCGGACTCGACGACAGCAGATTCGTGGATAGAGCGCTCAACCTGAACAACAGGCGCAAAGAGATCGAGGAGCTGTGTAAAGGCGAGGCGTGGGTTGTCTACCGTAATAAACACCTTCGCGCCGACACCAATCGCCGGACTTACCGCTACGACATCAGGTGTGTTTGGAACGAGAACCGCACTCGCACCGCTTGCATGTGCATCCCGTATAAACTTATCGGTTTCAGCAAACGTGATATCGCCGGTTTGCGCATCTTTTATGGATGCTACACCAACAATTTCAATATCAGGGTCGCCGAGAACAGCACCCTGTACAAGACTTGCCAACTCACCTGCCGTACGCATTTGCATATCCATCACCAAATAAACCGTCGCTCCCTGATAAGCGCAGCTTTCATAAACTGCGTCTTATCGGCATTTGCCGAAGAGCGATCGAACACCGCAATCCAGCCATTACGCCGCGCTGTGTCCTGAACAAAGTCAGCCACCTCACGTCGAACCCTCTGCCGGTAAGTGGTATCTGACAAGTCAAACACCCGCTTCCGCGATTGTCCTGGCGCCATTGCCGATGTCCGATGCCGAAGCACCGGTTTGGACGAACCAACATCCCCCATTGCAGTATCGGCAGATGAGAGGATTCTCTCAACCACATCACCGACTTCCTGCTGCCTTACTGCTGACTTCACGTCCACCGGCACAGCGGATTCCGCAGAATCCAACCGTTGCCGAAGGCGCGTCGCGGCAGTTTCCCGAACAGCATTCATCGCTGAAGTCTGTCCTTCAACGACTTTAGACAACTGATCATCACGAATAGTCGCAAGTCTTTGCATTTCTTTTTGCAAAGCATCCCGAACGATTTCTGCACGGCTACGGAGATAGGTTGGCTTTTCTCCTTTCGGATACACAACGATGACCTTTAAGGTGCCATCCGGTGCCTGCTCGACATGCGCGGTCGTCCCTTGAAAGCGTTTTCTCTCGGATGCTGCCACATCAGCTGGTAGTTCAGGAACCGTCTGGTCGGCAAGGACAGCTGTTTCACTCGCGATCGCGACCTGCAGCAAGCCGATGGCGCCATCCGAGATATAGGCAGGAATTGTTGTCGTCTGTGCCTTTGTTACAAAGGCCGCTTCCTCGAGGGCAAGCTGTTGTCGTTCTTCAACTTCAATCCGCGTCCGAAGCGTATTTAGGGTCGTTTGCCGCGCAGTTTCTGCCTCCTGACGTACCCTACTAAGGCCATCCACACCGGATTTTTCGAGAATGACACGTGAGGCGGCGAGTTCTTTTGCAAGAGCGGATGTACGGTTGTCCCAGCCGGTGGATGATATGGCAGACAGGGTGTCTTCGTGTTTAAGTTTTCCGGGAGGTGGCAGGCTAAGCGTTACGGAGCGATTCACCGCAGGCTGTAATGTTGAGAGTAGGCTGTCTAAATCGACAAAGACCCGGATGCCTGAGGCATCCGGTGTCGATTTACATGCAGCGGCGGACAGTGCACAAATGCATGCCGCAAGCAGCTTACTTTTGTAAGACTTTGAGAACATCCGCCGTGATATCCAGGGATGCGTAAATGACAAGTCCCGAGTCGAACACGAGAGCCAGATTCTTTTCCTTGGCAACCTGCGCCACAACCTCACGGACCTTTACCGCCAGCTGCTCTTCAAGTTCAGCAGCCTTGGCATCCACACGCTTCTGGAAATCATCCCCAACCGCCTGAAGGATTGCCGCACCATCCTGTTGCGCCTGTGCAAGTTTTTGCAGCTCCTGCTTTTGCTCAGCGGTGGGGTTGACAGTCTGGTCGAGGCGCTTGGCTGCACCCTGTTTAAGATCTGCCTTACCGACTAATGCCTCAATTCGTTTCTTGTCGGCATCGGATGGCTGAGGCTTCTCGTACAACGCAGCCAACTCCTTTATTTCGTTGGCATCGAGAAACACAGCATTGGCATCTTTCATCTTTTGAAACACAGACAACAGCTGTTTGGAAATGTCCGCAAATTTGGCATCCAGTTCAGCCTTCATCTTGGATTCCTGTGCACAGCGGCGAAAGTTCACGATGCCAAACTGCTGGGCCTGTGCATGGGATGCTTGCTGTGAGCTGATGATGGTGCCGGTTGCGAGAAGCAATGCACCGAAAAGACGAGCGGTGGTTTTATAGCCTGCGAGGTTCATGATTCCTAATACCAATCCCTAGAAAGTTTGTCCAATGGAGAAGTGGCTCCTACCGGTGCCCTTCTGATCAAATCCGTAGTCAAGGCGAATCTTACCGATTCCTCCGATAGTGATGCGAAGACCGAAGCCAAATCCCCACTGTGGCTTGAACTGGGAGTGCTGATCAAACCCTGGGATATTTTCGCGGTTCACGTCCATCGCGTTCCATGCATCACCGACATCCGCGAACACCACACCGCCAAGCGGGTTGTCTTTCCCAAATGGTATGCGAAGCTCATTCGAGAACAAAAATGTACGGTTTCCCCAAAATCGGTCATTGAAGTAACCGCGAAGGTTGTCTGGTCCACCCATGAAGAACTGTTCGGAAAACGAGATATTACCGGTGGCTACTCCGATCAACAGGCGGGATGCCAGAATTTTCCGGGTATCGGTCAAGTTCTGACGGGGCTTTTCGAGGTTTGTGTACTTACGAACATCGAGTATAAGCTTTGAAAATGCTCCGTTTTGAGACCGTGTATCGATCAGAACACGTGGGATGTTCGGGGTTGCTGTGGCGCTTACATAATCCGGGTTCAGGCGTGGCTTCTGAAAGTTAAAGCCACTCGAACCAACTTCGATACTCGGACTGAAGAAAAAGCCTTTGGAAGGATCCTGTGGGTTGTCGACACGATTGGATGTCAATCCAAACGTGAGAGCCGAAACATCACCATTTTGAATCAATGCTCCACGGAGGTTCTGAATTTGATCATTTGTGAGCGTCTCGTAATTCACCTGCAGGTTATTCGCCTGAATCTGCTCCGTTCGCGCGGAAACAAAGGCGCGTGTAAATCGGTCCGCGGTCAACGGGCGCGACAAGCGGGCGGATGCACCTTCGCGTTGCTCAAAGTACTGATTGTTCGTCAGACCCTGGGTGAGAGAACCAGTCATGATCCGGTTGAAGCGGAAGTTCAGGCGGTTATAAAGGCTTGCTGACAGGCTGGTGTTCTGTTTGTCAAACCACGGCTCCGTAAACCCAAGCTCATAGGAGTTTTGTGCAACTCCACCGGAAATCGTCCACGCAAGGTTCAGGCCACGGCCCTTCCCCTGCAGGTTTTGCTCATCGAAGTTGAGCGTTCCAAACAGGCGTTGTTGCGCCGTATATCCAAGCGATATTCCAGCCTGCGCGGTCCGTTGCTCAGGCATCGTGAAGGTAACCTTCACCTTACCGACTTCAGATCCGACCTCCGGGTTTTCAAAGCGGGGCGATTGGAAAATATTGAGTGCCAAAAGGCGCGTCAGGTCATCATTCAGGAGCTTAAAGTTTAACGGGTCGCCTGGCTTTGAGCTTAGCTCGCGGCGAACGACAAAGTCCTTTGTCTTGGTGAGCCCCGTAATCGCAATGGACTCGATCACGGTCTCCAGCAACGGCACAGTCAGCGTTCCCGTCTTTGGGTCGAACTGGTAGCTCTCGGTGACGACGATATTGAAGCCTTGCTCGTCGTAGTAGCGTCGGACTTTGGTGATGTCGTCTGCCAGCGTTTTTGTATTCAGGACATCGCCCGGCTTCGTCTGCATTAGTGGAAGCAGCTTTGCATTCGGGATTGAGCGGTTTCCGGAGAAGACGATGTTTCCAATCACCGGGTTTTCAATGATTTCGAAAATGACCTTAATCTTGCGATCTAGCGTGTCTTCGGTCCGAGCATAGACTTCCGCGTAGAGACCTTTCTCTCGTAGAGCAGCACGTGCCTTGGTGAAAGCATCGTTTGAAAACGGCTGCCCTTCACGCACACCGGCATTGCGGATTACCAGACGCGCCGACTCATCATTCGTCCGCACCAATCCAGTGATGACAATATCTGCGATCGGACGAGTGTCCTGGGTGAACCCAGGCGTCGCCAGCGCAATTAGTGCACTCGAAATTGCCAGCCGTCGTACCATATGCATCCTTTAATGATGTCCCATGACATCATTTGTCCTGTTTTCCCAATCCCGCGATATACGGGTCAAGCCTCAGCTTGATTTTTAGCCGCGCGCGGTGCAGTCGTGTTTTTACTGCCGGCACCGTCAGGCCGCTTACTTGTGCCACTTCCTCATAGGACATATTCTCCCACACTGAAAGCACAAAAACGTCCCGATACTCAGGTGTCAATGCATCCACTGCATCCCGCACAAGCGTATCAAGTTCCTTATCCAAAAACAGACGATCAGGAAGTGCAGACCAGTCCGCAACGTCCCGGGCCATACTCTCATCATCATCAGTACCAACGGGCGCATCCAGACTAAACGACTCTCTTCCTCGCCGCCGGTCGCGAACCTTGTACCAATTCTTCACATTGTTGTATGCAATCTGGTAGAGCCATGTGAAGACCTGAGATTCCCCTCTGAACTTCCCCCAAGAGCGCCATGCATTGACAAATGTCTCCTGCATAATGTCCGCTGCATCGTCAGGGTTTCCAACCATCCTGAGGATAAAGTTGTAAATCCTGACCTCATGCGCACGGTAAGCCGCTTCAAAGGCCCTTCGCTTTCGCGCCTCGGCCCCCCAGAAAGGATAGCGTTCCGGATATTGCTCCGGTGCAGCGTTCTGGTCGTCCAATGTTTCACTACCTTGGACGTTTCTGAAACCGAATGGTTTCGTGGCAATTCACATAGTAGCCGGCTACGGGACATCCGGATATCAGTGACATCAATAGTTAACCGTTCCGCGGATGAAAAACAGTGTGTCACGCTGGGTGTTGGTTTGTGCTGCTCCAAGGAGAAATCGTGGCTGGTATCGGCCACGTGTTCGAAATGTAAACAGCTCATAATTCACGCCGTAGCTGTAGGGAAGCTGTCTCCCGGCCTGGTTCCGGGTCGAGAGGCTACGTGTGAGGTCAACACTGAACTTGTCAAATGGCTCCTCAAAGCGACGTACAACCCTAAATGTAGCCAGACCATCCGTGCCATACGTCACGTCAAGCGCATCAAGACCGAGCGAATCACGCACGCTGTTGGTGATCGGAGCAAAGACGCTTGGGACAAGACCAGTCTCGAAGATGCGGTTACCGAACTCGCGAACCGCCTGATCCGTATCGCCACTGGCAATGAGGTCAAACTGGCGCCTCGCCCCAAGCAAGTCTACGATTTGATTTCGGGTCAGGCTCGGCTCTGCATCAAGCGAAAGCAACTGAAGAATCTCCGTGCCTCCGACTGCACCGATATCAACGACGCCGGTCAGCTTTGCCAGTACGCGGTACGTCTGTGATGTGGACGCGCCGGTGTTTGCAAGGACCGGGTTTGCGAATCTGGAATCAACGGCACGTGTCCCGTTACTGTCTGCGATACCTGTGATTCGACCCTCGGCTACAACTCCTGCCAATGTTGCCGTTGACTTGAGCTTAGACCAATTGACCAATACTTCACCGCCGCGGTTGACATCCAGGCGGGCAAGCGGATACCGCAGCTGCCCACCCGTCGTAATCAGGTTCGCGACCACAGTCGTATCAACCAAATTGCCACCAACGGTGACATCTCCACGACCGCGCAGCTCTAAGCCCGTTGTGGC